>NZ_JBSFYW010000084.1:0-28727 GCF_053599975.1 Streptomyces sp. NPDC005141
AACTCCAGTCCCTGGTTGAGCTTTTCGCGGTTGGACAGCAGGTCGTCCAGGTCGCTCTTGCCGATGATCGACCGGAGGGAGGTCTGCGCCATCTGCGAGACCGCGAAGCGGTAGTCCTCGACCTGGATGACCGCTTCGGCCGCGTCCACCACCTTGAAGTAGACGACCGCGTCCACACGCACGGTCACGTTGTCCCGCGTGATGCCCTCCTGGGCCGGCACGGGAAGGGTCACGATCTGCATGTTGACCTTGCGCAGCCGGTCGACACCGGGGATCACCATGGTGAATCCGGGGCCGCGCACGGCCGGGCGCAGCCTGCCGAGCCGCAGCACCACGCCCCGTTCGTACTGTTTGACGACACGGGCACCGGCCATCACATAGACCAGGCCCACGGAGGCGACGGAGACTCCCGCCGCGACCAGCTCCTCGACCATCACGGCCCCCCAGGGTCCGAAGTGGCGCATCGGGATGTACAGCGTGTACGTCGACGGTAACGCCGCCGCCCGAGCAAGGGCGAGC
Source organism: Streptomyces sp. NPDC005141 (assembly GCF_053599975.1). Classification (NCBI taxonomy): domain Bacteria; kingdom Bacillati; phylum Actinomycetota; class Actinomycetes; order Kitasatosporales; family Streptomycetaceae; genus Streptomyces; species Streptomyces sp. NPDC005141. The sequence goes on from NZ_JBSFYW010000084.1 coordinate 520, forward strand.
CCCCGCACGCCTGTTGCGTGCGAGGGCTCTCCTGTCTCGCCGGGGTCCGGTCATGCGGCTGCGCTGTGGGGGGTGCCGGTTACGTCGGCCGAACCTGTCGGCCGGACGGCTGTCCGCCGCGCGACCGGTCGGTCAGCCGACGCTCACACCGTAGTAGCTCAGCGCCTCGGTGACCGGCTGGAAGAAGGTCGTACCGCCGGAGCTGCAGTTGCCGCTGCCGCCGGACGTCAGACCGTAGGCCACGCTGCCGCCGTACAGGGGACCACCGCTGTCGCCGCCCTCGGCGCAGACCGTGGTCTGGATCATGCCGTAGACGACGTCACCACTGCCGTAGTTGACCGTGGCGTTCAGGGCGGTGACCCGGCCGCTGTGCGTACCGGTGGTCGAGCCGCGCCGGTAGACCGTCGTGCCCACGCTGGGCGTGGCCGCGCTGCTGATCGTCTGGCTGCCGACCGCACTCGGGTGCGCGACCGAGGTGTTGGTGTAGCGGACCAGCGCGAAGTCGTTGGTCGGGAAGCTGTAACTGACGTTCGTGCCCAGCTTCGTGGTCTGACCCGAGTTGGAGTACCAGGTGGAGGCGACCTCACCGCAGTGGCCGGCGGTCAGGAAGTAGTAGGTGCTCCCGCTGTGCACGTTGAAGCCGAGCGAGCAGCGGTAGCCGCCGCCGTAGATGGCGTCGCCGCCGGAGATCAGCTTGTTGAACGTGCCCGCGGTGTGCTTGATGGTGAGGGCTTCGGCGTTGGTGCCGGCGTCCTTCCTGATCTGCGCGATCTCGGCCTTCGAGACCGTGCTGTCGACGGTGACGACCACACGGTTCGTCTTGGCGTCGACCGCCCAGGCGGTGCCCGCGATGTCGGACTGGAGTACCGACTTGTTGACACTGCTCAGCTGGGTGGAGCTGAAGGTCTGGACGTCGGACGCGTTCGCGCTGGGGATCGCGAACGCTGCCGCGGCGACGAGTCCGGTGGACACGGCGATCAGCCGACTCCGTCTCGCTGTCCCGCTGCGGGGGGTGGTGCGCTTGATCCTCACGTTTCATTCCTCCGAAGGGAAGTAAGGGGCCCTCGTGTCGTGGGGTTGGAGCCCGTGAGGCGCAGCCGGGAGCTACCCGTCCGGATTCCGGACAAGCCGTGCTCCTGACAAGCGCTGAGGGGGAGTATTCGGCGGCACGGCCGACGGACGCAAGGGCGCCTTTCGGCCGTGCAGCGTTCAACTTGCGTACGTACAAGAGAGGTTGATCATCGGACCACTGAAGGTGTCAGATTCCCCCCAGCCCTTCGGGCGTCCCTGAGGCCTCAGGCCAATCGGCGCTCCCCCGCGGCGACGGCAACACTCAGCGTATTTCCGGGCGGCGGGAACGGGCAGACGAAGTGGTCGGCGAACGCGCACGGCGGAAGCACGGCCCGGTTGAAGTCCACCGTCGTGCGCCCCTCGGCGCCGGGCGCCGCCGGGCGCAGGAAACGGAAGCGGTAACTGCTGTCCCGGCTGGTGGTGTCGGCGAAGACCGCCCACAGCGAGCCGTCGCTCTCGACCGACACCTGGAGGGTGAGGTCCTGCCCGTCCAGGGTGAAGGCGAGGACACCGCCGAGGGCGAGCCCACGGGCGACTCCGTCCGCGTTCTCGACACGCACGGTGCGGCCCTCGCCGTACGGGGTGAAGTGTCCGGGCACCGACCAGCGCTCGTCGTACGGGGTCGCCTCGATGCCCCTGAAGGCCTGTCGGGTGGGCGCCGCGGGGTCGTAGTCGCGTACGCCCCAGACCCCCTCGCGCACCAGGACGACGAACCGCCGCTCCCCGTGCCCGACCCGGGCTCCGCCGGCCGGTCCGTAGTCGGCGTCCAGCACGACCTCGCCGGTGAAGGGCTCGCCGTCGAGAGTGAGCCCGTCCTCGGCGGCCGCTGTCAGGGCCACAGCGTCCCCCTTGGCGACCCATCGCCCGGGGATGTCCGGAAGTCGCCCTTCCGGATAGTCCTCGATCCAGTGGGTGCCGGTGAGCGCGAGCGGGCCGTACGGCTCGGACACCGTCGCGACACGGTGCTCCTGCCAGTGCTTCCATTCCTCGGGTGCGTCCGTCGTCATGTGATCAACCCTTCCATACGGGCTCGGCCAGGCCGAGATGCGAGCGCAACGTCGTGTCCGTGTACGCGGTGCGGAACGCGCCGCGTTCCTGGAGCAGCGGAACCACCCGGTCCACGAACTCCTCGAGTGCGCCGGGTGTCGCATGGGGTACGAGGACGAAACCGTCGGCGGCGTCGGTCCGCACGAACTCGTCGAGCTCGGCGGCGACCGACTCCGGCGTGCCGACGAACGCGGGGCGTCCGGATGCCTCGATGACGGCCTGCCGGACGGCCGGGATCTTCTCGGGCGCGAGGGCCCGCCGCTTCTCCGCGACGGTCAGGACATCGGTCGCCGTCGCCCGGCCCTGTGCCGGCAGCGGTCCCGGGTCCGGGTCGATGACGGGAAGCGGCCCGTCCGGGTCGCGGGAGGCGAGGCCGGCGCCCCGGATCCGTTCCGGGGTGCCGACCGCGTTCCGCGGCGGGATCTGCTCCCGGCGGATCGCGGCGGCCCGCTCCCGCGCCTCGGCGGCCGTGTCGCCGAGCACGAAGGTGATCACGGTCATGAATCTTCAGCGCCTCGGGCGACCGGCCGTGGGCCGCGAGTCTGCCCTTCACATCGGCGTAGAACGCCCGGCCCGTCTCCAGCCTGTCGTGCCGGGAGCCCCGCCTTCCCGTGGGACGGTTCCCGGACCCCGGGTCGGTGAGGACGACATCGGCGGCACGGGCAGCGAACTCCCTCCCCTCGGGCGAGTCCCCCGCGTGGATGACCACGGGGTGCCCCTGCGGCGGGCGCGGCAGGGTGAACTCGCCCGCGATGTCGAAGTGCCGGCCCCGGTGCGCGAACGGCCGGGACACCCCGTCCGGGGTCCAGGAGTCCCACAACTCCCGTGCCACCTGAATGAATTCGACGGCGAGCGGGTGGCGGCCCGCCGTGTCCGGACGGCCGCCGCGGCGGAGGTTCTCCGCGCCTGCGGCCTCCGAGGTCGTCACGATGTTCCAGGCGGCCCGGCCCTCGCTGAGGTGGTCCAGCGTGGCGAGCCTGCGGGCGAGTTCGTACGGCTCGTTGGAGACCGTGTCGACCGTGGCGGCGAGCCCGAGCCGTTCGGTGACGGCGGCGAGCGCGTTGAGGACCGTGATGCCCTCGGGCCGGCCCACGACGTCCGGGTCATGGACGCGCCCCTCGGTTTCGCCGGACCGTGATCCCCCGGCGAGGAGGAGGAAGTCGAAGAGACCGCGCTCGGCGGTGCGCGCGAGGCGCTCGAAGGCGGCGAAGTCGACGGGGGACCCGGAGCGCCGGCCGTTCCCGACGGCGGCGTCAGCGAGGCCCGGAAGGCGGACGGCGAGGTGCATCCGTTTGCGTACGGTCATGACGCTCCCCCCGCCACGGCGTAGCGGTTGGCGGGCCGGGCGAGCCCCAGATGTTCTCTGAGGGTGCTGCCCGGATAGAAGGTGCGGAACCGTCCGCGGTGCTGGAGCAGCGCGACCGTTCCGTTGACGAGCCGCTCCAGGTCGCGGCGCGGCTCGACGGGCGCGAGGTGGAAGCCGTCGGCGGCGTCCGCCCGGTGCCAGGCGGTGATCAGTTCGGCGAGGCCGACGGGCCCGCCGCGGTACAGCGGGCCCTGTGCGGTCTGCCGGGGCCGGCCTCCACCGTGGCCGGGCTCGGCCGCTCCCTCGCCGTCACCGAGGTCGACCCCGAGCCCGGCGAGGACCCGCAGGTCGTCGGGGTCACGCCCGAACGCGGCTGCCGTGTCCCGCAGTTCGGCGCGCACGGCACGTGCCTGGGCCGGGCCGGCGACCCGCACGAGCGCCACATCCGCGTACCGGGCGGCGGTCCGCCGGGCGGCTTCCTCGGTCGCGTCGACGACCCGGACGGGGTGGCCCTGCGGGGGCCGTGGCACGGTCGAGGGGCCCTTCACGGAGAAGGTGCCGCCCTCGAAGTCGACCTGGTGCAGCTTGCCCCGGTCGACGATGCGGCCGGTGGTCCCGTCGCGTGTCTCGGCACCGTCCTCCCGGCTGTCCCAGAGCCGGGCGGCGACGTCGGCGACCTCTCCGGCCTCCTGCCAGAGGGCGTCGTCGGGCGACGGGGACGTCACCCGGCCGGGTGCGTCCGGGAGTTCGGGTGTGCGGCGGCCGAACAGCCGGGCCTCCGCCTCGGTCCTCGACACGTCGATCTGCCAGCCGGCCCGGCCTCGGCTGACCCAGTCGAGGGTCGCGACGGCCGCCTGGACGTGGAAGGGCTCGGTGTGTGTGGTGGTGACGGTCGGCACCAGACCGATCCGGCCGGTGACGGGCGCGACGCGGGAGAGCACGGCGAGCGCGTCGAGTCCCGGCCGCGCGAAGGTGTCCCCGAGGGTGACGAAGTCGAGGACGCCGCGCTCCGCGAGCTGGGCCAGCTCCACGAAGGAGGCGGCGTCGTGGGCCGCCCGCTGGTCGAGGGCGGCGCCCAGATGCAGAAGCGCCCGGCCGTGCGGTGCGGTCATCGGGGGAGCCTTTCGGGGTGGGGGGAGTCGGCGCCGGGAGACCGGCGCGGGGTACCGGTCCGTGGCGGTGGTTCCGGGTGGACTCCGCTGCCTCGGGGGCGGTCGCGCTCCCTCGGGGGCGGTCGGCCGTTCACCGTCGCGGAGTAGTGGGGGGCCGGGTTCAGAGCACCTTGGAGAGGAACGCCCGGGTGCGCTCCTGCCTGGGCCGGTCGAGTACGTCGTCGGGGGCGCCCTGCTCGACGATGCGGCCGTCGTCCATGAAGACCACGGTGTCGGCGACCTCGCGGGCGAACCCGATCTCGTGGGTGACGACGATCATCGTGGTGCCCTGATGGGCCAAGTCCTTGATGACGTCGAGGACTTCACCGACCAGTTCGGGGTCGAGCGCGGAGGTCGGCTCGTCGAAGAGCAGCAGCTTCGGCTCCAGGGCGAGCGCGCGGGCGATGGCCACCCGCTGCTGCTGCCCGCCCGAGAGCTGCTGCGGATAGGCGTCGGCCTTGTCGGCGAGCCCGACACGGTCGAGCAGTGCGCGCGCGGTCTCGGCGGCGGCCTTGCGGGGGCGCTTCAGCGCGGAGACGGGGGCCTCGACGATGTTCTCCACCACCGTGAGGTGCGGGAAGAGGTTGAAGCTCTGGAAGACGAAGCCGATCCGGGTGCGCTGCTTGAGGATCTCGCGTTCCGGCAGCTCGTACAGCTTGTCGCCGGAGCGCCGGTAGCCGATGAGCGCGCCGTCGACGCTGATCCGGCCCTGGTCGACCTTCTCGAGATGGTTGATGGTCCGCAGCAGCGTCGACTTGCCGGATCCGGAGGGTCCGAGGATCACGGTGACCTCTCCGGCCCGTACCGCGAGGTCGACCCCTTTGAGCACCTCCAGCGAACCGAAGCGCTTGTGGACGGACTTGATGTCGACCATGGCCGGTGGGCCGGCCGTGGATGTGCTCATCGGGTGATTCCCTTCGCGAAGTATCGTTCTGCGGGCTACCGGAGGGGCGTCAGGCCGCGACGCGACAGGACAGCGCCCGCAGGAACGTGAGCGTGGCGCGCGCCGTCGCGTCGTTCTGCCGGAAGGCCGGGCCGCCGGTACGCGGCCGGGTGAAGGCGCCCGAGCCCCGGGCATCGGTGTGCGGACCGAGTGCGAAGCGCCGGGGGTGCGGGATTCCGGAACGCTCCAGGACGCGCCCGTCGGCGGGGTCGACGGCGAGCAGCCCCTCGGGCGTCGCGGCGGCCCCGTCCGCGTACAGCTCGCGCAGCAGCGCGTCCCGGGTGCGCTCGACGGTGGGGTGCGGCAGCCGTGCCTCGACGAGCGCCCGGGCCTCGACCGTCGCGCCGGGCACGGTGGCACTGCCCGCCCGGAAGACCCCGTCCTCGGCGGTGACGGTCATGTCCGCGCCGATGAACCGCAGGATTCCGGCCCGCGACAGGGCGAGCATCCGACGCAGCCGGGGGCCGGGCGGCCCCGACGCCACGCAGCTGAAGAAACCGTGCCACCACGGGCCGATGTCACCGAGCCGGACCAGCTGCCCGTAGACCGAGAGCAACCCGAGGAACACGGCCAAGTCCGTGCTTCGGGAGGAATCATGACGTCTTCTCAGATCCTCCTCGATGTACGCCCGCAGTCCGTCCTGGAGATCGTCGTACGAGGCGTGGCGCACCCCCTCCAGCGGACGGTCGAGCGCGGCGAGGTCGAGGTGATCGGTCGGGTCGGGCACGGCGGCGGCGACCAGAGCCCGGATCTCGGCACCGGATCCGGCGGCGTACTTCTCCTCGAAGTCGCTCCAGGCGACCCGGGTGCGCTCGGGGTGTGCCGTGAACAGACGGTGGTAGTGCGCGAACCCCAGTTCCTTCTCGATCAGCGGCCACACGTCCCGCCGGAAGTCGGACTTCTCGGGGCGCGCGAGAAGCGCGTCGACCTCGGCGGGCCCGAAGAACCGTGGCAGCGGGGGCCGTTCGCCCTCCAGGCCGTAGCCGATCTTGGAGTGGTAGGGGACCCCGCGCCGGGAGCCGACGTACAGGATCGGCTCCCGCCCGGACGGCCGGTAGTCGTCGCCCTCGAACCGCCCGCCGCGCCCCTCGGTGAGCAGCACCATCAGGTCGACGAAGGCGAGCCCGAAGCCGCGGACCAGGACGGGTTCGCCGGGCTCGAGGGCCGACAGGTCGCTGTCGGCGGTGAAGTCCGGCGGCAGATGGACCAGCCCGTGCTCCGTCGCGTACGCGGCCAGCCTGCTCTGCTCGGCGTCGAGTTCGGCGTCGAGGTGGCCGATGGTCAGCACGACGAGGTCGGTGAGGAGGGGGCGGGGACGGTCCTCGAGCCACACCTGCTGGCGGCCCTCGCGGGGTCCGCTCACCCGCAGCGCGCGGCACGCGTGACGGTGCACCCGGATGCCCGGCGGCAGGGCGGCCACGGCGCGCTCGTACACCCACCGCAGGTAGGCGCCCTGTTGGGGCCGGTCCGCGAAGGCGCGTCCGTCGAGGCCCGCCCACGCGTCGAGCGTGGGTCCTTCGAGCACGGGCCCGGCCATGTCGACCGTCTCGTCGGTGAACATCGTGACGTCCTGCGCCTCGGAGTTCATCCACAGCAGCGGCGACTGCTCCTCGCGCCAGAGGCGTCCGGCGCCCGGCGGATATGGGTCCACGACATGGATGTCGAGCCCCGAACCGCCGTACAGCTCGGCCGCGTTGGCCGCGATCCGCTCCAGGAGACCGGTCCCCCGCGGACCGGCCCCGACGATCACCAGCGACGGGCGTCCGGCGGTCATCGGGTGCGCTCCGAACCGCGCGCGTAGTGCTTCTCGACGTAGTACTGGCCGACGCCGAGGACCGAGGTGACGATGACGTACCAGAGGGTGGCCACCATCAGGAGCGGCATGACCTGGTAGGTGCGGTGATAGACGAGCTGCACCGAGTAGAGCAGGTCCTGCACGGCGATCACGCTGACGATGGAGGTGCCCTTGAGGGTGCCGATCAGCATGTTCCCGGCCGGCGGCACGATGGAGCGCATCGCCTGCGGCAGCACGATCCGCCACCAGCGGCGCCACCGGCTCAGACCCAGCGCCTGCGCGGCCTCGATCTGCCCGCGGTCGACGGAGAGGATGCCGCCGCGCACCACCTCGGCGGCATAGGCGGCTTCGTGCAGGGTGAGGCCGACGACGGCGACGGTCACGGGGCCGAGCAGGTCGACGGTGCGCACACCGAGGACCTGCGGGTACAGCGCCCCGATGTTGAACCAGAACAGCAGCTGGACCAGGATCGGCATCGACCTGAAGAGCCAGACGTATCCCCAGCTCACCGTCCGCAGCACGGGGTTGGTGGACAGCCGGAACGCGGCGAGCAGGGTGCCGAGGGCGAAGCCGAGCGCCATCACGACCGCGGTCAGCCAGAGGGTGAGCCACAGTCCGCGCAGCACGGAGGCGGAGGTGAAGTACTCGCCGACGACGTCCCACTGGAAAGCGTCGTTGCGTACGACGGAGTTGAGGGCGAGTCCGAGCAGGACCAGCACGGCGACGGCGGCGGTCCACAGGCCGGGACGGCGCCTTGGGACGATGCGCAGGGAGGCCGCTTCGTCCGGTGCGGCGGCGACCTTGGCGAGGGTGTCGGAGGACATGCGAGGGCTCCGTGATGCGTCGAGTCGAACGCGGGTGCCTTCACACAGGTCATGCTGAGCGCCCGGGAGCGCCGTACGGCCGAGCCCCTCAGCAGGGCCGTGGCACGAGAGTACGGGGGCATTTCCCCTCGGTGTCAAGGCTGTCCATACTGTGAGCCGTACGTCTCAAGTCAGTTGACGCACAAACGGATGCCTGTTCCACTTGGCCCATGCATTCGCAGCAGTGGCTGGTCAAGCGCTCCCACATCGACTTCGGTCGCGTGTGGTCCTCTTCCTGTTGAGCTGACCCCTCTGCGCGCCCGTCCGCGACGGGCGGCTTCCGCGTTTCTCCTCTTCCCCACGCCTTCACACGCGCCCCTCCCCTCCCCTTGCGCCTCTTCACTCCCTGCCTTCAGGAGACCGCACACCATGCGTACGTCCTTGCGTACCCGAAACAGGCATTTTGCGTCATTTGCGCTGCTCACCTCCGCGACCCTGCTGGTCACCGCATGCGGCTCCGGTACGGACGACGCAGCCGGCGGAAGTACCGCTCAGGCCGCGGCGCGGTCCGACAAGATTCCCACCACGGACGTCGTTTCGCCGATCCGCAAGGATGCCGCCGCCGCCAAACTGCTGCCGTCCGGCACCCGTTCGCTGACCGCGGCGATCAGCGTGTCCGGCTCCCCGCCCGGCACCTCCTACCTGGCGGACGGCAAGACGCTGACCGGGCAGGACGTCGACTTCGCGGACGCCGTGGCCAAGACCCTCGGCATCGAGCTGAAGCACGAGTCCGCGAGCTTCGAGGCGATCCTGCCGGCCCTCGACAGCGGCAAATACGACTTCGGGGCAAGCAACTTCGGTGTCACCGACGAACGCCGCAAGACCATCGACTTCGTCACCTACGTCAACGACGGCCAGGGCTTCGCCACGCGTGCGGACAGCAAGCTCTCGAAGATCACCGAGCTCCGGCAGCTGTGCGGGCTGAACGTCGCGACCGCGGCCGGTACGACGTTCGAGGCGACCCTGGAGGCGAACAAGAAGGTCTGCTCGGACGCCGGCAAGAAGGCGTACAAGGTGCAGACGTACAGCGAGCAGGGCGCCATCTGGTCCTCGCTGCAACAGGGGCGCAGCGACGTCGTGATGAGCACCATCAACGGCCTGCGCTACGCCGTCGCCCACCAGCAAGGGGTCAAGTTCCTCAACGAGTTCCACCGCCTCGACGTGGGCTTCGCCTTCAAGAAGGGCAGCGCTCTGACACCCGCGTTCCGGGCCGCGGTGAACAAGCTCATCGCCGACGGAACGTACAAGAAGATCCTCGACAAGTGGGGCACGAAGGGCTCGGCCATCACGACATCGCGGATCTCCCCGCCGGAGCTGAAGGACTGATCGCGCTCCCCCGACCGAGCTCGGAGCACCCCGGACGGGAGTGCTCCGAGCTCACGGTCACAGCCCGCAGTCACAACACGAGCAGCACTCACAGCACTCGCAGCACTTGCACGCCTCGCAGCAACCGCAGTCGCAGTCACAGTCGTTCAGGCATCCTTCGCGCTTCTTGCGCGACCACGGCCCCTCGTACTCGTCGGCGCAGCACACCTTGCAGGTGCAGCACAGCCCGATGGCGGCGGCGCAGCCGGCCCAGAATCCGCGCCTGCCGGGGGCCGGGGGCTGGACGGACGGCCCACCGCCGAAGGGGTTGCCGCCGCCGACGTACGGATTGCCGCCGTGCTGAGGCGGCGGCCCGAAGGAGCCCTCGGGCCCGAGCAGAACCGCCCCGCCCGGCGGGCCGGGGGAATCGAGGAAGCCGTCCGTTCCGTGCGACCCGCCCGCCGTGTGCCCGCACCCCGACGTCCCGAACGCGCGGTCCACCGACCGTCCCAGTTCGTGGGCGAGCAGCACATGCGCCAGTTTGCCGTCGGTGAATTCGGCCTCCCGCAGGGCGAGCCGGATACCGTGCAGCGCGTCGTCGGCGAGCCGGCGGGCCTCGGTGAGCGGGGTACCGGTGGCCGTCAGCGGGTTCCAGGCACCGGAAGCGGCGTCGGCTTCCCTGTCCTCCACGGCGTCCAGCAGATGCGCGAGCCGTCCGAAGAGCCGCCCGGCCTCGGCCAGTGGCGCCGCGTTGCCGGGGCGGCCCGCGAGGACGGCGGTGTGCGCGAACGCCGCGGCGGTGGCGGTCTCGGTGGGCTCGGTGACGGTCAGGATCGGCGTTCCGGGCCCGGCCAGCGCCTCGATCCCGAACTGCCGGTCCACCGCGTCGACGAGCACGGCCGTGTCGAAGCCGACATCGGACCCCGTACGCGCCCCGGCCCTGCCCCAGCTCGCGGCCACCCGGCGAGCGGCCACCGCCACCGGCTTGCGGGCCAGCAGGCCGTCCCCGTCGGCGACGTGGTCGCGCACCTTCGCCGAGGCGAGCACCAGCGAGACGGCGGCGGCGAGCCGCGCGCCCTCGCCCTGCGCGACGGAGGCGGTCCGCATGCCGCGCAGCGGACAGGGTCCGGCGGTGCGCCGCCATCCCGTCGCGCGCTCGGCCTGAGCCTCCGTCAGAACCGATATCAGCAGGCCGTCATAGTTGGTGACCACCCGCGCGAACTGGCCGTGGTCCCCGCGCAGCGCGAGGCACAACCCGCACAGATGCGCCATCCACTGCGTCTTGAGCCCCTCACCGAGACGGTGACTGCATGGCCTCACGATTCCGAACACGACACTCCCCCGTGACACGTACGACGTTGAGCTGCGGCATCGTATCGACCGTCCCGTTCACCCGTACGCACCGCCCGTCACCCGATCGCCGCGAGAAATCATATTTCACTCTCAGTCAGCAGCCGTACCCCGTACGACCCTTGGGGGACGCGGGCTCTCGACGGATTCGCTGTGCACCAGTACCGTCACGAAACCCCCGCGCGGCGTCTATCCACTTGGCGCGACATCCGCATCATGGACGACCATGGGGATGCGGAAGCACGAAAGACCGCTGTGAGAGGAGGCGTCCATGGGATCGGTGCGCAAGGCGAGTGCCTGGCTTGGCCTCGTCGACGACAACGATGACGAGCGTTACTACGACGACGACTACGCCGAGGGTCAGGAGTCCGGCGATGCCTGGGTCACCGACCCGCGCGTGAAGGTTGCTTCCGAGACGGCGGAGGAGAAGGGCCGCCGGATCGGCACGGTCACCCCGGACAGCTTCCGGGACGCACGCGGTATCGGCGAACTCTTCCGGGACGGCATCCCGGTGATCATCAACCTCACGGCCATGGAGCCCGCCGACGCGAAGCGCGTGGTGGACTTCGCGGCCGGCCTGACCTTCGGCCTGCGCGGCACCATCGAGCGGGTCGCGACCCGGGTCTTCCTGCTGACCCCGGCCAACACGGAGATCGTCAGCGGCGAGGCCGCGAGCCGTCGCCCGGACGGCTTCTTCAACCAGAGCTGAGGCAGGGCCGCTCACCGGCCCTGCCTTGCCGGGGCTTCACGAGCGGGGCCTTCACCTGAAGGCGTCGAACCCGGTGAGCGCCTTGCCCAGCACGAGCTGATGCATCTCGACGGTGCCCTCGTAAGTGAGCACCGACTCCAGGTTCGTGGCGTGCCGCATCACGGGATACTCCAGCGAGATCCCGTTGGCGCCGAGAATCGTGCGCGAGGTACGGCAGATCTCGATGGCCTCGCGCACGTTGTTGAGCTTGCCGAAGCTGACCTGCTCGGGACGGAGTCGTCCGGCGTCCATACGGCGGCCCAGGTGGTGGGCGAGCAGGATCCCCTTGTGCAGTTCGACGGCCATGTCGGCGAGTTTGGCCTGGGTGAGCTGGAAACCGCCGATGGGGCGTCCGAACTGCTCCCTCGTCTTCGCGTAGGCGACGGCGGACTCGAAACTGGAGCGCGCCGCGCCCATCGCGCCCCACACAATGCCGTACCGCGCGTGCGAGAGGCAGCCGAGCGGTCCCTTGAGGCCGACGACGTCGGGCAGGACGGCGTCGGCCGGCAGCCGCACGTCGTCGAGGACCAGTTCACTGGTCACGCTCGCCCGCAGTGACCACTTGTGCTTGATCTCGGGGGCGGAGAACCCGGGTGCGTCGGTGGGCACGACGAATCCGCGGATGCCGTCGTCGGTCTGCGCCCAGACGACGGCGACTCCGGCGACGGAACCGTTGGTGATCCACATCTTGCGGCCGTTGAGGACCCAGTCCCCGCCGTCGCGCTTGGCGTGCGTGCGCATGGAGCCGGGGTCGGATCCGTGGTCGGGCTCGGTCAGTCCGAAGCACCCGATGACCTCGCCGGAGGCCATGCGCGGCAGCCAGGCCTGCTTCTGCTCCTTGCTGCCGAACCGGTGGATGGCGTACATGGCGAGCGAGCCCTGTACCGAGACGAGCGAACGGATCCCGGAGTCGGCCGCTTCGAGCTCGAGACAGGCGAGGCCGTACTGCACGGCGCTGGCCCCCGCGCACCCGTACCCCTCGAGCGACATGCCGAGGGCGCCGATGCCGCCCAGTTCCCGTGCCAGTTCCCGGATCCCGGGCAGCTCGCCCTTCTCGTACCAGTCGGCGACGTACGGCAGCACCCGGTCCGTGGCCCAGGTCCGCACGGTGTCGCGGATGGCGAGGTCCTCCGCGTCGAGCAGGTCGTCGATCCCGAGCGGATCGGCGGGGTCGAAGGGCGGGAGCTTCGAGGACGCGGACATACGACAGCCTCCGGCGTGGTGATAACTAGCACCGCTAGTTAAGGATCTCGACCCGACGTTACGACGCAGTGTCCCGCAAGTCCAGGGAGGCTCGGGGGCTGCCGTCCGGATCATGCCGCGGACACGGGGTCCGGCACGCCCGTCGGCGTCCCTAGGCGGAGACGCGGGTCTCGGCGACGTCCCGGGGAGCCGGGATCTCGGCCGGGCCCGAGGCGGAGTCCGTGCCGGAGCCAGTCCCGGCCGGGACGGAGTTCGCCTCCGGGGCGGAGCCCGTCGCGGGTTCCCCGCAGTCCATGACCCGCGGCAACCGCAGCGCCATCACGGCGCCCAGCAGCAACAGCGCCGCGCTCACCAGCAGTGTCACGTGCAGGCCGTGCACGAAGGAGTCCCTGGCTGCCTGCCGCAGGGCGCCGCCGGACGTCCCACCGAGCCGGTCGGCGACTTCGTACGCCTCCCCCAGCGAGTGCCCGGCCGCGGCCGAATCGGCCGCCGGGACTCCGGGGACGGAGGACAGACCGGGCGCGTACGCCGCGTTCATCACGCTCCCCAGCAGCGCGATCCCTATCCCGGCGCCCAGCTGGTACGAGGTCTCGCCGATCGCCGCGGCCCCGCCGGACTGCTCCTGCGGCGCCTCGCTCAGCATGGACTCGTACGCCCCGAAGAGCGTGGTCTCCAGCCCGAAGCCGAGCAGTACGAAGCCGAAGAGCAGCAGCCCGGTGTTGTCGTCGCCGCCCATCGCGGTGAGCGTGACCACGGCGGCCGCGGTGAGACAGAAGCCGAAGCAGACCATCGCGCGCGGCCCGAACCGCCGCAGCAGCTTGGCTCCCGCGAGTCCGGCGGCCATCGCCGCGAAGGTGAGCGGCAGCAGCCGCAGTCCGGTCTGGAGCGGTGACAGGCCGAGCACGAGCTGCAGGTACTGCGCGGCGATCAGCTCGAGGCCCACCAGGGCGAGCATGGCGAGGACGATGCATCCCACCGACGTGCTGAACGCGGGACGCGCGAACATCCGCAGGTCCACCAGCGGGTGCTTGCGCCGCCGCTGACGCCGTACGAAGCCGGCCATCAGTACACCGCCGATGAGCAGCGGCGCCAGGGTGAAAGGGCTGAAGGGTGCCTCACCGCCGCCGAGGCGCTTCACGCCGAGGACGAGTCCGAACAGACCGGCGGCCGCCATCAGCGCGCCGACCACGTCCCAGGGACCGTCGCGGTCACCGCGGGACTCGGGCAGCAGCAGCCGTCCGATCGGCAGGCTGACGATCATCAGCGGGATGTTGATGAGGAAGACCGATCCCCACCAGAAGTGTTCGAGGAGGAAGCCGCCGAGCAGCGGTCCGACCGCCGCGCCGACGGCCGCGACCGCGCTCCAGATGCCGATCGCGAGCGCCCGTTCGCGCCGGTCGGGGAAGACCTGGCGCAGGATCGACAGTGTGGCGGGCATGATCATCGCGCCGCCGACGCCGAGCAGGGCGCGGGCGCCGATCAGGACCTGGGCGTTGTCGGCGAGGGCCGCGATGCCGGAGGCGACGCCGAAGAGGGCGTATCCGAGGAGGAGGACCCGCCGTCGGCCGACGCGGTCACCGAGCGTGCCGAAGAGGATGAGGAGCGAGGCGCAGACGAGCGGATAGACGTCGACGATCCAGAGCAGTTCTATCGCGCCGGGCTTCAGGTCCTCGGTGACGGCGGGCACCGCGACGTGGAGCACGGTGGCGTCGACGGCGACCAGCAGGAGGCTGACGCACAGAACGACGAGAACGACCCAGCGGTTGGCACCGGCCCCGGTCTCCCGACGGCATCGCGCAGCGGCCGTGGTCGTCCCGGACATGTACGTACCTCCAGAGGTTCCCTCGCGATCGGCGGATCCGCAGGGTGGGGACTCCCTGGGGGCTGCGGCCCGAAGAGCGGAATCCTGGGCCCACGCAACAAAGGCGAGTGAGCCGTCAGCGTACGCGAGTTCCCCCCGATGACACGTGGCGGACCTCTCACGTTCTCCCGGCAGGGCGTGTGGCGTACGCCACGATCGCCGGGCCTCGGTCACGCCCTGCGAGGCCTCCCCCGCCGCGCGTCACCCGCTCTCCCCGCTTTCCCCGCCGCGCGTCACCCGCTCTCCCTCTGGCTCGCGTCCGCGCGCGCCGCCCTGCGCCCGCCCGCCGGGCCGACCCGGCCGGTGAGGGTGGTGGAGGCCGGGGTTCCGCAGTGGCGGAGATACCTCGTTCGTGGGAGATCACCGGCGGGACGGAAGCACGCCCCGGGCGAGCGGCGCACGCTTGTGGCGGCACGCCCTCGGCATGATCATCGCGCCGCCCGGCACCGCCGGTCACGCGCCGCGGGGCGGGTCACGGCACAGGCGAGCGCCCGCCCGGCTGTCTCGACGCCCGGTCCGGCCGACGGGCAGGTCACGGGAGCCGCGCCGATCCGTGACCGGCTCGGCGGGCTCGGCGGGCTCGGCGGGCTCGGCGGCGGCCGCCCGGGGCCGGTGAGCGGCCGGACAATTCCACACCATCATTCGGTGAACGAATACATAAGCGCCATAAAACCGAAGCGGAAGGGATCAATTGAATTGAAGGCTCCACGCTTCGGGGATTGGAGATTCATTGGAAATAAACATGATCCTGAGAGGAATCCCACATCACATCGTCATCACAAACCGAGTGAATCGGCCTGGAACGCAGCTCACTCGCTGTAACGTCGATTGAGTGCGTACCGAACGAAACCTCACCCGTCTGGACCGGGTCTTCGCCCGGCTGGACCGTGAGCCGGAACGGCCGGCCAACATCGATGTGCCGAGGATGACCCGGCACAGGGTTGTCCTCTTCACGGCGACCCTGGCCTTCTACCTGGCGATCGTGTGGGCCGTGGCGATCACGTCATGGCTGGTCCGGTTCGACTGGCAGGTCATGTTCTTCCGGCCCTATCAGCAGTGGCCGGAGATCCACGCGTTCCTGGACTACTACGTGGTGCTCGGCCAGCGCGGCCCCACCGCCGTGATGGTCGCCGCCTGGCTGGGCTGGCGCTCCTGGCGGCAGCACACGCTGCGCCCGCTGCTCACCCTGGGCGCGTCCCTGCTGCTCCTCAACGTCACGGTCGGCGCCGCGAAGCTCGGCATGGGCCGTCTCGGCCCGCACTACGCCATCACGATCGGCTCGAACGAAATGGGCATGGGCGGCGATATATTCCCTTCCGGCCACACCGCCAACGCCGTCGTGACCTGGGGAATCCTGGCCTATCTCGCGTCGACCCCGAGGGCCAGACGCTGGCTCTCCGCCCTGTCCGCCGTGACCTCCCTCGGCGTCGGCCTCACCACCGTGTACCTGGGTACGCACTGGCTGAGCGACGTCCTGCTGGGCTGGGCAGCGGGCCTGCTGATCCTGCTGGCGCTGCCCTGGTGCGAGCCGCTGATCGCCCGCGCCGAGGCCTGGATCTTCGCGCTGCGCGACATCCTGCGCGCCCGTGGCGGCGGTATGGCACCCGCACCGATGCCCTCGCCGGTCGGCGCACCCGTCATGGCCACGCAGCCCTCCGCCGTGGACGGCGAGGTGCCTGCCCGCGAGACGGTCGCGTCCCGCCCGAACAGAGCCCCCGTCCACCTGGCCCCGGGCCCGCACACCGCCCGCTCGGAGCGCACTCCGGTGACCCCGGTGGGCAGCCGCCGCCCGCCGCACGCGGATCGTGCCCGCGCGGCCACGACCGCCTCGGCCCGCCCCCTGGCGGGCGGCGGCTGAGAACCGCGGGGCCGGTACGCACAACCTCTCCCCGCACCGCGAAGGCCCCGGCTCGACGAGCCGGGGCCTTCGCACGTTCCTGTGCCGCCCCCTCGCGTTCCGGCGTACCGGTGCCACCCCCGGTCGCACCACCGGCCGCGGCCGGGTGCTCAGCCCTTCCAGCAGCGCGTCACCGTATCGTCCGTGACCTCGAAGTTCAGCCGTCCCACGAGGTATTCCATCGTGATGATCGCGCCGGGGGGCAGCGAGCGCACCGAGGACCAGCCGTGCTCCCGCGCGCGCTCCTCGGCGCTGCTCACCTCCAGTCCGACATAACGCTCCGGGCTGTCCTGCGGCTCTGTGCTGGAGGGATGAATGGGTGCCATGACCGCCACGTTAGGCGGCTCGCCCCGGCGGTGGAAGCCCGATCGGCGACCAGCAGTCACCTATCCCCCGCCGGTCACACTTCTGTCACAGGATCACGACGCGCGTTTCGCCGAACTCCGTCACACGTATGAGGGGTTCCCTACGTGTTCCGCACGCCTTCGAACGTAATTCGGAGCCGCCGGGAGAGCGACCGAATAGTCATGTGGAATGCGCGGATCCGTGAAGCCGGTGGCGCCTTTCCATTCCCGTGCGCCCCGATTCCGCCGCGTGACACGGAAGCTGACGCCGCATAAGAAATACACGGTTCCGGCACAGAACCCCCGCACGGCATCCGCCTGCTCCCGGGGTGTCCACTACGGCATCACGGCCGTGCTCGACGCCTCCTGCGAACCCTGTCTCTCCAGCGCCCGGGACAGCCGGTCCCGGGCCGTTCTGATCGCGTCGCCGAGCTCGGCGGGTTCGATGATCTCGAACTCGAAACCCATCAGCATCACGTGAATGACCATGACGTCGAGGCTCGCCGCCCCGGTGCGCAGAATGCAGTTGTCCTTCCCGGAGGCCTCCAGGGTGCCGGTCGAGGGGGAGATCCGCGCGGCGGCCTCCTCCAGCGGCACCAGCAGCCGGACGACGGCGTTCGTGGCGTACGCGCGCGTGGAGACGCCCTTGGAGACATACGCGGCCAGATCCTCCGCCGGTGGCGTACGGGGCGTGAAGCGCGGTCCGTGCGGCGGCTTCGGCGTGATGCGGTCGGCCCGGAACGTACGCCAGTCGTCACGGTCGGCGTCCCAGGCGACCAGGTACCAGCGGCGCTCGGTGCACACCAGCCGGTACGGCTCGACGGTGCGGCGCGTCGAGGAGCCGCCGTGGTCGCGGTACTCGAAGCGCAGCCGCTCGCTGTCGCGGCAGGCGTTGGCCAGCTCGGTGAGGACGGCGGGGTCGACGGCGGAGGGCTGCGGGCCGCGCAGCATCGGCACGGTGAAGGCGTTCAGGGCGCCGACCCGGCGGCGCAGCCGGCTCGGCAGGACCTGCTCCAGCTTGGCGAGGGCACGGACGGAGGACTCGCCGATGCCGTCGATGCCCTGCCCGGCCGCCGTGCGCAGTCCGACGGCCACGGCGACCGCCTCGTCGTCGTCCAGAAGCAGCGGCGGCAGCTCGGCCCCCGCGCCGAGCTGGTAGCCGCCGCCCGTGCCCGGGCTGGCGTTGACGGGATAGCCCAGCTCGCGCAGCCGGTCCACGTCACGGCGGACCGTGCGCGGGGTCACGCCCAGCCGCCCGGCGAGGTCCGCGCCCGACCATTCGCGGTGGGCCTGCAGCAGTGAGAGCAGGCGCAGCAGTCGTGCGGATGTCTCCAACATGCTCCCGAGTCTGCCAGCCCTTGCGGACAGCGACTGTCCGCAAGTCTCGGCCGGTCTCGTACCCGCGACTCCGCCCCGGACCGCTCCCCGAACGCCGCTCCCCGAACGCCGGAGAGGCTCGAGCGGTCCGCGCCCTGCGGCGGCAGCCCTCAGGCACGGGACGGTTGAGGGCGGACGGGGTGAAGGGGGCGGAGGAGGCGAAGGGGGCGAAGTGGGCGGACGGGGCGGGGACAGCGGCTCACGGCCGGTAGGCGATCTGCGGCACGTCGAAGCAGGTCGCGTTCATGTCCCCCTGGGACACCCAGCCCCGGCCGTCGCGCCAGCGGGCCACCGCGAGGCAGGTCCGACGCGTCTTCGGCGGGTTCGCCGACCGCTCGTACGTGACCGGAATCAGCAGCCCGCCCGCGGTGTAGGGCTCGCCCCGGTTCATGAACGCGTCGACGCACCCCCGCGTGACGCCCGCCCGCCCACACGCCCTCGCCGCGTCCGTGAACCACCGCGCCGCCGCCCACCCCTCCAGCTGCCACTGGGAACGCGTCTTCAGTCCCGCGGTCGCGTCGCGGAACTCCCGTACGGCGGGATCCCCGGCGTCCTCGTAGTCGCGGCTCGACCCGGTGGCCCACAGCGCGTTGCGGCAGCGCGGTGCGTCCTTGTAGTCCTCGGGCACGGTGGAGGTCCAGTTCTGGACGTTGGTGACCTTGGCGGTGACATGGGCGCCGACATCGTCCATGGCCTTGCACAGCTGGGCGTTGCCGTGGGTGTCGATGGCGTCGAAGACGAGATCGGCGCCCTGTTCCTTCAGGTCCGCCGCGGCGGCACGGAAATTGGGCAGCGCGAAGTCGACCTGTTCGGTGACGACCCGGTAGCCCTCGGCCCTGAGCCCCTGGGTGACCAGCCGGGCGTAGGCGGCGGAGGCGGACTGGTTGTAGGAGACGACGGCGGCCGTACGGGCGCCCTGGACGCGCTTGAAGTAGCGGTAGACCTCGGTGCCGCCGTACAGCTTGCCGCCCCAGCCGGGCGTGCCGTCGCGTGGCGCGAGGCTGCCGTAGATCCCGTAGAGGTGCGGATAGGTGTCGTAGGCCGGGCCGATGGGCTGGCCTCCGATGTCGGGCACGCGCGCGCGGGACACCCGGGAGGCGCCCGCGTAGTCGAGGGCGGTGGTGGCGACGAGCGCGACGACCTTGTCCTCGTCGATCAGCCGGTGCACGCACTCGTTGTTGCCGACGCCGCTGCCGCCGTCGTCGCACAGCCGCACCTCGACCCGCCGCCCGTCGATGCCGCCCCGGGCGTTGAGCCGGTCGAAGTACGCCTTCGCCCCGTCACGCGGTCCGGTGAAGGCGGAGCCGCCGACGGGGCTGGTGGCGCTGCTGATGACGCCGACGCGGATCGGCTCGGCGGTCACCGGGGACGTGGGCGTGGCGCGGTTCCCGAAGTCGCTCTCGGGGAGCCGGCTGCCGCAGGCCGTGCCCAGCAGGAGCAGCAGGCCCGCGGCGGCGGCCCCGGCCGCTGTGTGCCGCACCGCCGCTCAGCAGCCCGGGGCAGCGCTCGACGATGCGTCGCCGCTCAGCTGGACCAGCGCGCAGAGCGTCTTGACGGAGACCTTCCACGTACCGTCCTGCTCGACGGCCGTCCCCGAGGCGTTCGGCAGGGCCGTGGCGCCCTTCAGGGTCAGCGTGTAGGTCACGTTCGCGTCGGTCGGGGAGGTGAACTCGACCTTCTCGACCTTCGCCTTCACCTCCTGGCCGCGCTGGTCGCCGTTGAAGCCCTGCAGCACTTGCGCCATCCGGTCGCCGTTCTCCAGAACGGCCTGCTTGTCCTTGGTGGAGACGGCAGGGTCGAAGAACTTCTCCCAGTTCTGCTTGATCTCCTGCTCGGCCGCCGCCGGGTCGGTCGGGGCCGTGGCGCTGGGCTGTGCGCTGGTGGACTTCTCCACGGAGGGTGTGGGCGGAGCCGTACTCGCGCCGCCGCTGTCGTCGCTGCATGCCGTGAGGGCCGCGGCGAGGACGAGAACCGCCGTCGCCGCCACTCTCCGCGCGTTCCCCCGCCTGAGGTCGCTCCCGAGAACCATCTGGCTCACCACCGGGTGTCGGTCCGGGCCATACGCGCCCGGTGCTTTCAGGGTCAGCTTCCAGAGGGCATAGTGCAAGCCATTGGCTGACATGGACAGATACACGACGTGTGGGAGTCCGGATGCGGACAGCTCGACTGCGGACCGTGCACCCCGTCCTGTGGGCCGGCTGGGCCGCGCTCGCCGCCGGGGCGGTGCTGTGCGTCATCGGCTGGTACGGCATCTCCGGTGAGCGGTACGCGGAACGCCAGCTGCCCTACCTCGCCTCCTGCACCGTGCCCGGAGCCGCGCTGATCATCGCCGGCGCGGTGCTGCTCACGCACGGCAGGAACGCTCCGGCGGCGGCCCGTGTCGAGGAGCTGTACGGGCTGCTGGTGGCCGCGGGGCCCGTCGACGCCGAGGGCTCCGGGCGGGCCGCGGCCGCGCCCCTCGCCGTCAGCGGCGCCCTCCTCATGGTGCCCGGCGGCACCCTGTACCACCGCGCGGACTGCCCCCTGGTCGCCGGGAAGCCGGAGGCCGTACCGGTCGACTCGCGCGTTCTGGCGAACGGGGACCTGGGGCCGTGCCCCATCTGCGAACCGGACGACGCCGACGACCCCGACGCCGACGGGCACGAGCGGCCCGCCGTCGCCCACGGTGGGCCGCCCCTCACCGAACGGCCGTCCGACCCCGAGGGACCGTCCACCGATCCGGACGACTGATGGCGTCGCTGACGTACGACCTCACCCTCGCCGGTCTCTCGGTCGGCAGTGCCGCCGCGCTCACCGGGATCGGGCTGATCGTCACCTACCGCGCCACCGGCGTGCTCAACTTCGCGCACGGCGCGATCGCGATGGTGTGCGCCTATCTGCTGCGCCAGTTCACGGTCGAGTGGGGCTGGCCGCTCGCGCTCGGCGCCTCGGTGACGCTGCTGCTGGTGGCCCCGGCCATCGGCATGGCCCTGGAGCGCTTCGTCTTCCGGCCGCTGTCCGTCCTCGGCGGCGACCCGGCGCAGACCCTCGTCGCGTCCATCGGTGTCTTCGTGCTGCTGGTCGGCGGGGCGGTGCTGGTGTGGGGCACGGGCGCGCGGGCGGACGCGCCGACGCTGGTGTCGGCCGATCCCTGGGGGCAGCTGGCGGTGGCGGTATCGCTGGCCGTGGGTGTGGGCGCGGTGACCCGCTGGACCCGCTTCGGCACGGAGCTGCGGGCCGTCGTCGACGACCGCTCGCTGGCGGTGCTCGGCGGTATCGACGCGGACCGGGTGGCCGCGGCCGGCTGGGCCTTCGGCTCGTTCACGGCGGGCCTGACGGGCGTGCTCCTCGCGCCGTACGTACGGCTGGACCCGTACGGCATGCCGCTGCTCGTCATGGAGGTGATGGCCGTCGCGGTTGCCGCCCGGATGCGCAGCCTCCCGGTGGCCGTCGTCGTCGCCCTCGGCATCGGGGTCGCGCAGAGCCAGCTCACCCGGCTGCACCCCTCGGGGTGGGCGGAACCCCTGCTCCAGGCGGTCGGCGCCAACCTCTTCGTGGTCGCGCTGCTGGTCGCCGCGCTCGTCCTGCCCGGTATCGGAGCCCGCGACGCGCTCCCGCGCACGGCGCCGGCCCGCGTGTCGACCCCGCCCGGGGCGTGTGCCGTGGCCGTGGTCCTGTTCCTGCTGCCGCTCGGTCTCGCGGGCTCGGACCTGCACACCTCGGTGCAGGTGCCCGCACTCGGTGTCGTCCTGCTGTCCCTGGTCGTGGTGAGCGGCCGCGGCGGCCAGATCTCGCTGGGGCAGGCCGCGTACGCCGGTCTGGGCGCCCTCTTCACGGCGCTGCTGGCGGCGGGCCGCTTCCCGGGTCTGCCCCGGCTGCCGGAGCTGGCCGCGCTGGCGGTGGCCGTGCTCCTGGTGGCCCCGCTCGGCGTGCTGACCGGGTGGCCGGCCATCAGACGGCACGGTCTGGCGCTCGCGGTGGCCACCTTCGCGGTGGGCGTGGGCGTCAGCCGCTTCGTCTTCGCGCAGCCGTACGCGGTGGCCGGCCTGTCCCTGGGGCGTCCGGCCGGGTTCGACGGCGACCGCGCGTACTACGTCCTCGAACTCGTCCTGCTGGCGGCCGCGTTGCTCGCGGCGCACACGCTGCGCCGGGGCCGGACGGGCCGCACCCTGGCCGCCATGCGTGACCACGAGGCGGGCGCGTCCGCGGCGGGCGTCCGCGTCCCGGCCCTGAAACTGACCGCGTTCGTCGCGGGGGCCGCGCTGGCCGCGCTGGGCGGCGGCATGCTCGGCATGGGCCTGCGCGCCTTCGACGCCGCCGCGTACGACCCCGTCCGCGGTCTGCTCTGGTTCGCGGCGGTCGTCGTGCTCGGCGCCGACAGTGTCCTCGGGGCGCTCGTCGCCGCGGCTCTGCTGGTCGGGCTCGACGCGGGGGCCCGCGGCGGGGTGGCGGCGGCTCTGATCGGAGTCCTCGCCGTCCTCGTCGGCCGCTTCCCCGAAGGCCCCTACGAGGCCCTGCGCGCGGCGGCGTCCCGGCTCCGGCCGCACCGCCGGGCGACCCTGACACCGCTGGGCGCGCGCGTCCGCCGGAATCTGCGGCCGGTGGAGGGCGGGCGGCCCGGGGCCCTGCCGCGGGTGGCCACGGGGACCGTGGCGCCGGCAGGCCCGGGCCGGAGCGAGCCGGGCGCCTCCGGGCGGCCGCGCCCCGGCTCCCCCGCCCTGTCCGACTCCCCCGACTCCCCCGACTCCCCCGTCCAGCCCGTCCCGCCCGTCCCGCCCGTCCCGCGCTTTCCGCGCTTTCCGGACCAGGACGCCCACGGGCCGGGGAGCCCGCCGGACCCGCGACGGCCGGTACGCGGTGCGCACCCGGCACGGCAGTCGCCCCCGGGGCGTCCGGCCCGACCGGGACCGGCTTCCGCAGCGCCGGACGCCGGTCCTCCTCCCTCGGTGCCGGCCGGGCCTCCCGGCCGCCCGGCGCGTGCCGAGCCCCCGGCTCCCCCCGTGGCGGCCGAATCTCCTGGCCGACCCCGCGCGACAAGGCCACCCTCGGACGGCGCCCACCGCCCCGCCCGGACTCCGCCGCCCCCGCTGACCGCCCGTCGGCTCCACGTCGCCTACGGCGGGTTCACCGCTCTCGACGGGGTCTTCCTCGACATCCCGCCGGGCCGGGTCACCGCGGTCGTGGGGCCCAACGGCGCCGGGAAGAGCACCCTCTTCCACTGTCTGGCGGGGACGCTGCGACCGTCGGGCGGACAGGTGCTGCTCGGCGGGCGGGACATCACCCGCCTCGCGGCGCACGCGCGGACGCGGCTTGGGATCGCGCGGACCTTTCAGCAGCTGGCGGTCTTCCCGTCGCTGACCGTGGCCGAGAACGTGCGCGTCGGAGCCGAGCAGGGTCGGATCGCCGATCCGGGGGCGGTGGAGCGGGCGTTGCGCCTGTTCGAGCTGGACGGGCCGGTGCGGTCGCTGCCCGCGGCGGGGCTGCCGACCGGGACGCTCCGGCGCGTCGAGCTGGCCCGGGCGCTCGCCGGAAGCCCCCGGGTGCTGCTGCTCGACGAACCCGCGGCCGGTCTCGACACCGGCGAGGTGACCGCGCTGGCCCGCGTGCTGCGGGCACTGGCCGCGGACGGCATGGCCCTCCTGGTCGTCGAGCACGATCTCGATCTGGTCGCCGACCTGGCCCACACCGTCCACGTCATGGCGGCCGGACGGATCGTCACCTCGGGGCCCGCCGACCGCGTCCTGGACACGAGGACCGGCGGATGAGCGGCATCGCCCTGCGCCACGCGCGCGTGCGCTACGGCCCCCTGGAGGCCCTGCACGGCGTGACCCTGGTGGCCCCCGGCCCCGGCCTCACCGTTCTGCTGGGCCGCAACGGCTCCGGACGTACGACCGTGCTGCGCGCCCTCGCCGGAACCGTGCCGCTGTCCGCGGGTGCCGTCGTCTGGGACGGCGCCGACATCACGCGCGTGCCCGCGTTCGAGCGGGCCCGGCGCGGACTGTGCCTCGTCCCGGAACGCCGGGCCGTGTTCGGTTCGCTGACCGTCCGCGAGAACCTGGAGCTCGCGGCGGCCGACATCACGGCCGCCCTGGACGCCTATCCGCACCTGGCGCCCCTCCTCCCCCGCCGCGCCGGCACCCTCTCCGGGGGCGAACAGCGCATGCTCGCCCTCTCCCGCGCCCTGCTGTCACGCGCGCGCGTGGTGCTCGTCGACGAACCCGCGCAGGGCATGTCGCCGGCGGTCGCGGCCCGGACGTACGAACTGCTCGGCGCTCTCGACGCGTGCGTGGTGGTCGCCGAGCAGCGCATGCCTCCGGGGCTGCGCGCGCGGG
Organism: Streptomyces sp. NPDC005141; assembly: GCF_053599975.1. Lineage (NCBI taxonomy): Bacteria > Bacillati > Actinomycetota > Actinomycetes > Kitasatosporales > Streptomycetaceae > Streptomyces > Streptomyces sp. NPDC005141. Next base: position 25,092 of record NZ_JBSFYW010000084.1, read on the forward strand.
CGGGCCGGACGACGTACGTCCATGAACTGCGCCGTGGCGCCGTCGTCTTCAGCGGAGAGGCGGCCGAGGCGGCGGCGCGGAGAGGGCGGCCTCCGGGGTCGGGAGCGCGCCGACCGGAGCGGGGTCCGCGGTCCGGGCGCCGCCCGCCGCCCGCCGGATGCTGAGCCGGGCGCCCGGCTTCACCCGGTCCGGACCACGGACGGCTGCCCAGGACCTGTCCGGCCGGACACGCCCTAGGGGATGACGAGCCGGGTGCCCGCCTCGAGCCGGTCCGCATTGATGCCGATCTTCTTCGCATTGGCCTTGTAGAGGGCCTGCCAGCCGCCCTTGATCCGGTACTTGCGGGCGATCGACGAGAGTGTCTCGCCGGTCTTCACCACATGGAAGCGGACCTGGAGTCCGTACTCCTTGGAACAGGCGGGCCAGGCCGCCCAGCCCTGGACGGCCAGCACCTTCTTGGCGACCTTGATCTGCTGCGCGCGGGTGGCGAGATCGGCGCGGGGAGCGTAGGCGAGCCCCCCGAACTCCTTCCAGGTGGGCGGCCAGAACTGCAGCCCACCGTAGAAACCGTTCCCGGTGTTCGCGTGCCAGCGTCCGTTGCTCTCGCACTCGGCGAGACAGCCCCAGGGCCACTCGTCGTCCGCGCAGTCGTAGGACGCCCCGGCCGTCCGGGGGCCCGGATGCGCGGATCGCGGCACAGCGGCCGCGGCCTGGGGAACGAGGGCGGCCAGCACGGCGGCGACAACAACCGCGTACCGGACGCGCCCGCCCGGCGAACCGGACGCGGTCCACTTGATCGGCAGGGTCCGCCTGGTCGGCATGAGAGGCATCGGGCCACGCTATGCAGCGCGTCGCGCCCTCTCGCCGAGCCGCGCCCGGCACGCCCAGGGCCCCACCCGGTCGGACGACCGGGTGGGGCCCCGTGCCCGGGACGAGGGGGAGCGGGGCTCAGACGTCGAGCCGCTGGCCGGGCACGATCAGGTCGGGATCACCGCCGATGACGGTCTCGTTGGCGGCGTAGAGCTTCCGCCAGGTGGTCCCGTGCCGCGCGGCGATGGCACTCAGGGTGTCGCCGGCGCGGACGGTGTAGTCACCGCGGGACACGCCGCGGTCGGTGTGGCCCGACGGACGTGCCGGCGTCTTTGCCGGTGCCTGCTTCGCCGGGGCGGACTTGGGCGCCGACTTGGGCGCCGACTTGTTGGTCGCCGCTCCCGCGGCCGACCCCGCGCCCGAAGCGGGCGCGTTTCCGTAGGCTCCGGCGCGGGCCGAGCAGGTGGGCCAGGCGCCCCAGCCCTGTGCGCGTTGGACCTTGGACGCGACGGCTATCTGCGCGCCCCTGGAGGCCTGGTCGGCGGTCGGCGCGTAGGCCGTGCCGCCGTAGGCGCGCCAGGTACCGGCGGAGAACTGAAGCCCCCCGTAGTAGCCGTTGCCGGTGTTGATGTGCCAGTTTCCGCCGCTCTCGCACTGGGCGATGCGGTCCCACACTCCACTGTCGGCCGCGGCGGCGTCGCCGGTCGCGGCGAGCAGTCCGAGCGGGGCGAGCAGTGCCGCCCCGGCGAGGACCGCCGTCGTACGCGTCTTGTTCGCCGTACGAGCCTTGTGACTGTTCTCGTGAGTGCTATCGGCACATGCGGACATGTAATTCCCTCTCGAAACACCCGGGGTCCCCCAGGACGGGACGCGGCGGCCGGCGTGTAGGACGCGGCCGTCGCGCTCCGCCCCCGTCCGCCGAAGGCTGTGCTGTGGTCCGGTGTGGTGCGGCCGGCGGACGTACCCGAGCGGTGCTCTGTGCACACGGCGCAGGAATCTATGGAGCCGGGCGCCCCGATATCAACCAACTCTTTGTCATTCGAGGCCAGTTCGCCGTTACCGCAGGTACCGTCGATTTTCGGCCACCCACTTCATTGGGTGATTTCCGGATTTGTCGACCTGCTCCCCTTGCGATCTGTGACTCACTTCACCCACTCAACTTCCGTCGGACTCCTGGAAGTTGACTCGGAGTAACCAATTCCGGGGGTGACTTCACCGTGGGCGTCGGATGGTTCGATTCCGTTCGCTCTCGAGCGTGACTCCGGCCACAGATCACCCGTTGACATCTTCGTGAGCCGGGAACCCCCGATTCATGGGCCGGGAGCCACCCGGCACCGCCACGCACCGCATCCCGAGGAGCCACCGTGCCGCGCATGCTCGACGTCAGCGACGACGTACGCGCCGAGATCGGCGACGAAGAAGCCGACCGGCTGCTCGCCGGAGAGAACGCCCCCGGCAGCTACGACTGCACGTCGTGCCGCACCCCGGGCGACTCGGAACAGGAGCGCACCAGCACCGTCCTGTTCATCGGCGACGAGACCGCCGTCCTCGCCTTCGCCCACGCCACCTGCCTGCCCTCACAGGTCGTGCAGGTCACCGAGGAGCAGCTCCAGGGCGCCGTCCGCTCGATCCACCCCGACGGCCCTCCCGCCGGCTCCGCCCCCGAGCAGGCCGTGCTCGGCGTCACCAGCGGGCTCGTCCTCATCAACGGCGAGTTGCACCCGGCGCTCGTCGTCGAACCGACCGGGCCGATCGTGCGCCCCGGCTCGACCGACATCGGCGACGACTTCCTGCCCCTGCTGATCGAGCAGGGCTTCATGCCCGCGACCGAGCTGAACTCGGTGCCGCCGGTCCTGCACGGCTGGTCCGTACTGCTCGCCATGGGCCAGCTGCACGCCGTGCTGCAGCCGGGCACCGGCGGCGGCTCGCCCGTCGCCTGGTGGCAGGCACACCAGGCGCTCCAGGTCACCGAGAGCTGGCGCGCCGCCGCCAACAAGCACCAGCAGGTGCTGCTGTTCGCGGCGCCGGTCGGCTCCATCGGCCGTCAGCCCCGGGAGGACCTGCTGCGCGACGCGCTCGACAAGGCGGCGGCCAACGGCAAGCTGGTCGCGGCCGCGATGCCGCTCGCGGGTACGTGAGGGCGCGGCGGTACACGGGCGCCCGGCGGGGTTCGCCGGGGAACTGAGGGGTCGCCGGCCGGCTCCGGCCGGGGAGGGTTGTCCGCGCGGTTCCCCGCGCCCTCACGCACGCCACTGACTCCGGGTGGCCTGCGAAATGACCGTGTTGGCCGCATCTGCCGGGCGGCGGGGTCGTTGGCACGTACGTGCACACCTACGACGCCCCCGGCCGCCGGCCCTTCCAGCCGGTCCCTCCCTCGGGCTCCCCCGTCCGTTCGAGCAGAGAGGTGCCGGCGTCGCGACCGGTGCAGAGCCCTCAGGACGGCCCATCTCCCACACCGATCTACGACGCGCTCTACGCCGAGTGGGTCAGATCCTTCAGGACGCTGCCCGGCGACCGGTACGGCGAGGAGGAGCTGGGCTTCACGGCCTTCGGGAGCCTCGGGCGCGGTGCGAATTCGTACAGCTCGTCGGGCTCGTACAACGCCTACAGCTCGTACAGCGCGGGGGCGCAGACCGCGCGGCAGATCGCCGCGCAGCACGGGCCGACCTCGACGGCGACCTCCGTCTGGCAGCCGGGCGCGCGCCAGCACGGCACCGGGATGCACCACATCCCGGCCGCGCTGCCGCCCGCACATGGAGACACGCGACGGCATCTACGAGACCGCCCGGCAGACCGTCTCCTGCCTCCTCGACCCCGAGATCCTTG
>NZ_JBSFYW010000085.1:0-28634 GCF_053599975.1 Streptomyces sp. NPDC005141
CAGCTGAAACCGGAAGAAGTGGAACTCACCGACGACGAGATCGCCCAGGCCGAGCAGCTCATCGACCGGCTGACCCGCGACGACCTGGAAGGCGACGACTTCACCGACCGGTACACGGAAGCCGTGGAGCAGCTCATCGAGGCAAAGCGGGAGAACCGTGAACCTCCCACAGCTGAGGAGCCTGAGACGCCGGGGCAGGTCGTCGACCTGATGGCCGCGCTCAAAGAGTCCGTGGCCAAGGCCAAGGCGTCCCGGGGCGAGGACGCCACCATCCACGACATGCCCAAGAAGAAACCGCAGCCAAAAGGACGACGGCCAAGAAGACGGCAAAGAAGCAGCCCGCCAAGAAGGCAGCCAAGAAGACGACAGCGCGGAAGCCGTGGCGCAGCGCCTGAACCTGCTGGGCATCCAGCAGCGTTTCGCTGTCTGGGCTGGCCCGGGCGGGCGCGTGGACGAGGCCACAGATGTCTGACACGCCGGGGCAGTTGCTCGTCAAGCTCACGGCAGGAACGTGATCACGAGGCAGGCTGATCGGAAAGTCACGATCGTCGCCGCCCCGGAGCTAGCGATCGCTGCGGTTCGCCGGTCGGCGAGTACATAGCGTCGTCGATGGGATGGCGGCTCGCCGGTCACGTCGTCTCAGGTTCGAACCGGAAGGCTTGCGCGATCATCGCGTAGTGGGCGGCGATCTCCAGCTGCCGGCTGCTGTTGATCGCAGAGTCCGGCGCTTCCGCTCGGGCGAGGAAGGCACGCGAACGCTGGAGGCAGTAGGAGCGCACCTCGTCATCAGATGCATCTTCGAAATCGAAGTCGAGTGCTGGCGCCTGGGTGAATTCGTCCCGCTGCCACGGACGCTTCTGTGTCATGGGCGTCATCCTCGCAGCCTCCTCCCGAAAGACGAGGACGGGCAGCTGCATGAGACGAAGATGATGGTCGAGGCTTCGGCCCCGTCTCTCCCGCCGCAGGGGACGGGAGAGGCGGGGCCAGTCTGCGGCGATGGTCAGAACGTGGCCGGGAGAGCCCAGCTTGGTCCGCAACCGGATCAGCGACCTGCAGGCCATGGCCTCCCAGCACCCCCTCGTCGCCGACCTCGCCCGCAACGTGCGGCTTGGGGCCGCCGTGCTCGAGGACGTGGAAGCACACGGAGCCACCGCCGACGTATGGGTGCCGCTTGCGGGTGGAGAGAGGCGCCCGTGGTCGGAACTGTGACTTCTTCAGCGCGAGCCCGAGGGTGCGGTGCCCAGATTCTCGGGGATGGCCCTGTGGGTTCGGGGCCAACTCGCGGGGTGATGGGGATCTTTGAATCTCCTCACCCTGTGCTGAGGATGGCCCCGGAGTTGCTCGCCTTGATTCCTCAGGCGTGCAAGTGCTGATCTGCGGGTGGATGCCGAACTTGAGGGCTGGCTCTTGGTCGGGTGGCTGGGTGGGCACGAGGGCTGGGACGGGGCGGTCTGGGGCCGGGTGGGGTCTCTCTCGTGGGCGGGAAGAGGTGGTGTGGGAGCGAGCTCAGGGTTCGATGGCGAGGTGTTCGATGAGGTCGTCGTGCAGCGTGAACCGATAGCGGAGATCGATGGTGCCGCCGGGGAAGTTGCCTTCGAGGTGGTGTGTGGCGATGTAGTGGGCCGTGTCGGTCTCCTGAGCGTTCGTGAGGTGGATGGTGTAGGTGAATTCGGTGGCGGATCGGTCCAGCCACCGCTCAATCGCGGCGCTGCCCTGGTAGGTGTTGCCGTCGTCGATCACTGTGGCGTCGTCGGTGAACGTCGTGACCGCGGTGGTGGTGTCGTGGGCGCGGTGCGCTGTGAGGTAGCGGGTGATCACCTCGGGCAGGTCGTCCGGGGTGATGGTCCGGGGCTGGTTGTCGTGCATGACGCTCCTGATGGGTGGTGGCGGGTTCAGACGGTGGGGGTGGTGCCGCCGTCGATGACGTGTTCGGCGCCGACGATGGCCGAGGCGCGGTCGGAAACGAGGAAGGCGACGAGCTCGGCAACTTCCTCGGGCTGGTTGGGACGGCCGAGCGGGATGCCTCCCAGGGAGTCCATGAGCCGGCCCAGCGCCGCTTCCTGGGTGATACCGGCGTCGTGGGCGATCCGGGCGACGAGGTTGTCGGCGGCCGAGGTCTGGACGAAGCCGGGTGAGACGGTGTTGACGCGGACGCCGTGGGGGGCGACCTCGTTGGCCAGTCCTTTGCTGTAGGTCGTCAGGGCGGCTTTGGCGGCGGCGTAGGCCAGGGTGCCGTTCCACAGCGGCATGCGGCGCTGGATCGAGGTGACGTGCACGATCGCGCCTCTGCCTTTGGCGATCATGTGCGGGAGGAGGGCGCGGTCCAGGCGGACGGCGGCCAGCAGATTCGTGTTCAGCTCCCTGGCCCAGTCGTCCTCGCCGAGCGCGGCGAATCCTCCTGCCGGTGCCTCGGAGCCGCCGAGGGTGTTGACCAGGATGTCGACGCCTGCCACGCGGGCGTCCACCTCGGAGGCGACGTGGGCGGCGCCCTGGGCGGTGGACAGGTCGGCGGCGATGAACGTCTTCTCCTCGACGTCGTCGGGGCGGCTGCGGGCGGTGACCAGCACGGTCGCGCCGACCTGGGCCAGGCGTCGGGCGATGGCGGCTCCGGTGCCCTTGGTGCCGCCGGTGACCAGAGCGCGTCGGCCTTCGAGGGATTCGCTGATGGATGTGGTCACGTTGTGCTCCCTTCCCGGGCGCGGGTATACGAGGCGCCGCCCCCATCTCGACTGCTAAAATAGAAGCCACTAACTTCGACTTTAGCAGTAACTGAGGGGATGGTCGCCGTGGCAAGCCGGATCAGGCTGGAGGACCGGGAGTGCCCGCTGTCCACGACGGTGGAACACGTCGGCGAGTGGTGGACACTGCTGATCCTCCACGACGCCTTCGACGGCTACACCCGCTTCGACCAGTTCCAGGAGAGCCTGGGCATCTCCTCCAGCATGCTCACCACCCGGCTGAAGACCCTGGTCGCGGACGGCCTGCTGGAGCGCCGGCCCTACCAGACCAGCCCTGTCCGGCACGAGTACGTCCTGACCGAACTCGGGCGCTCGCTGCGCCCGGTGATCGTCGCCCTGGCCGCGTGGGGCAATGCCCGCCTCACGGCGACGGAGCGCAGCATGATCCTCGTCGACGCGCACAGCGGCGAGGAAGTTGAGCCGGTCGTCGTCGACGCCAAAACCGGCCGCCGACTCGACGACAGCGCCGCCTACGTCTTCACCGCGGGCCCCGCAGCCAGCGACGCGATGCGCAACCGCTACACGGCACGACCGGCCACTCCCGCGGAAGAGGCGTAAGTAGGCCCGGAAGATTTTCGTACAGCCTTGAGCAGCGCTGCGAGCACGGGCCGCACCTGGCCGGCCTCACGGCACCGGCTTGTCGCTGGCGTGATACCTGCCAACCCTCCCCAGTCGTTGAGAACTGGATCAAGTTGGGCGAGGAGCAACACCGGTCGTTTCCAAGAATCCCCATCAGGGGTCGGTCTCGGCAGCCTGCTCCAGCAGAGCTCGTGCGGACCCCGCCTAGCGCATGGCCGTCTTCTCGTGAAGCCCGAACACCTCAGCAAGGTGGAGGGGGTCAGGGCCCTGGGCCATGGCCTCTTCGAGTTGTCGATCGACGCGGAGCCGTTCCAAAGTCGCCTCCTGGCCGCGCAGGGGCCCACGGATCCAGCGGTGACTGGCGCGACCGGTGCCCGTAGCGGTCTGGTTGTTGATCAGCAGGTGGACGTTGGCCGTGTTTGGCCAGCGCTCGCGCCGGTATTCCAGCCAGTCCAGCAGTAGTTTCAGGGTGAGATCGGCGACGGGCCGGACACGGCCGGCGATGGTCAGGCGGCGGTTCCCGATGTCGACATCGTCGAGCATGAGGGTGGCGATCTGGGCGACCCGGGCCGCGTGCACCGCCGCGAGAGCGAGGACAAGCCGGGCGGCAGGGGTGGTCGCCGCGGCAACGGAGCGGTCGATCTTGTCGGGTGCGAGCGGTTGGAGCACGCTGTACTCGATCTGGCCGACCTTGATACGGCTGGCCGGGTTGCGAAAGATCAGGCCGGACCGCTTGGCCCAGGCGAACAGTGAGCGCAGGGCGACCATCTCGTCCATGCGGTGGCGGCCGTGCACTGTCTTGGCATGGGCCAGCACGTCTTCGCGGGTCACCTCCCGCAGGTGGTCGTAGCGGTTCGACCACGCCAACAGCGCTGGGCGGGCCCGGTTGAGGTAGAGCCGGACCGTGGCTTGCTGCCGGGGCAGGCTGCGGGGGCCGCCGTCGCGCAGAACTCGGGTCCAGCGTTCGGCTTCCGCAGCGATGCCGGGGGCAATGCCTTCCAGACGCTCAGCGAGCCATTGCTCGAAGAAGGGTTCCTCGTCATCCAGGAAGATTCCCATCTCCTCAAGGACCGTGATGACGTGGCCAACCCGCAGGTCGAGGGCGCGGAGCGGGGTGAATATCTCGCTGTGGCGGATGACGTCGCCCTCGGTGTATCCGGTGAGCACGATGGCCAGGCCGCGGTTGACAGCGAAGCGGATGCCGCGTCCCCAGCCCCGAGCTTCGGCGAGTTGGTGGGCGAGGTGCTTCGCCCAGGCCAGCCAGGGGCTGGCCAGGTCGGCGGCGGCCGGGTCGAGCCGACCGTAGTCACGCGGAACCTGCTCGAACAGTGGCAGTTGCCTCCGACCGGTTCTCGGCCGTGAGCGCGACACGGGCGGCGGCCTGCGGGATGCTTCTCGCGCCTTGACGTGGCGCAGGGCGCTGAGAGCCGATCCTCTGCGGTAATGCAGTCCCACGAAGAAGAGCTGGTGATGGCGGACGGCCTGGAGCCACGGGGTCATCACCTCGCCGCTGACGGTCGGCATGCCGGTGGCGGTCCTAGCGTTGAGCCGGGCCTGGCACCAGCACAGACGGCAGTATCAGCGGCTGGACTCGCCGGCAGCCGATGCAGACGGCCGTTTCGTGGCTGCGGCTGATCATGTAGCAGGTGTGCCAGAGCCGACCGCGGAAGTCGCCCCAGGCCAGGCAACCTGGGCAGGAGCTGGTGGGCTTGACGTAGCCCTTCGGGAAGCGTGCCACCAGTTCACTCCGGTGGTAGCGACCGGCCGTCCCGGCGCTTGGGGATCACCGCCGGTGCGGCGGTCCCTGCACCGACCGCCGCTCGTTCCGTCTGCGCCTGCCCCGGGCGGCTGACCTTCTCCGGCTCGGGGATCAGCAGGTCGCCGATCTCACAGCCGAGGACGACACAGATGACGTCCAGGTCCTCCAACTTGAGCGAGACGGGCTGCCCGGACCACAGACCGGACATTTTCCCCGCCGAGATCACCAACCCGTGCTCGGCCAGGCTCCGCTGGAGCTCAGAAGCCTTCCAGACCCTTTTGTTCGCGGCGGTCAGCCGCAGGTTCCACCTCATCGGATCAGTCCTTCCAGCCGCTTCGCAGCCCGTTGCGTCCCGGCGACCCAGGCGTCCTCGACCCGGGTCTGCTGAACGTGGATGTATCGCATCGTCATGGCAATCCATGAATGTCCCAAAACCTCCTGGATCGCGAGCAAGTCCAGCCCTTTTACGTAGAGTTGGGACGCACAGAAATGCCGCAGAACATGTGGGGTCAGCTTCTCGCCCCAAGCGGACAGGTGCGCTTTGGCCGCGTCCTTGAGTCCACCTCGCAGGGCGTCGTCGCCAACCCGACGCGAGGAGCCGTCGGCGTTCTTCCGCTCGGAGGGAAACAGCGGGGCGCCGGGGCGGGTGTGGTCGTCGTCAAACTGGCCCCAGACGTCCTTGCGATGACGGATCCCGTCAACATCTGGTCGTTATCTAACCGCTCCTGCCTGATCCCCGGAGAGCGCCGAGCCAGAGGATACCCCTGTGCTCCGCGTGACGAACTCGTCGAAGTGCGCCCCCTCGTGAGCTCGCTTGTATGTCTATGGCGAAACCGTGCTCACATACGCAGCAATTACGCACGCAAGCCGCCTATGCGACCAGGTCCCGCAGGGGGCAGGATGACGGTCGCTTGAGCTCCGTAACGGCGATCATCTGCACATCCAGTGATGGTCCGACAAGCGAGTGATAGGGGGCGGTTGTGACTGTAGGGACATACCGTGTGGGAATTAATGGCTTCGCTTGTTTGAGCGAGACATGGGACGACGCACTGAATTGGGACGGCCAACACGACGAGGTCTACTTCCGGACGCTGACGAAGGTGGTAAGCAAGGACGGCTCGGTCGTGGCCACCTCAGATGACTCCAGCATGACCATGGGCGACGTACGGGGTTTAGGGGGGCGACTGCAGGTCGGAACAGCACGTGACTGGCTCGGGTCGCGGACCGGGGGCATCGTCACCGGTGACACCTTTCCCACCCCCACACCGCACCTGCGCAGTGTTGACCTCGAGACCAAAGAGCAGTCCGACCCCCGCCGGTACCCGCCGTACAAGATCTGGCAGGGAGAGCTCCGGCACAGCGATGACACCCTGGTGTTCCTGACGCCGACGCTCTGGGAGTGGGATCCGGGGCAGGGCGCAATAGATGGCTGGATCACCTGGCAGAAGAACGTCGATACACAGTTCGGGGCGCGCGCAAAGGACATCTTCGGCGGGATCTGGCCGGTGTCGCGGCCTGTCTTCGACGCGGTGTCACTCGGAATTCAGACCTTCGCCACGCTGGCAGGGCTTTGGTCGCCCTTCGGTCGTTCGATGCAGCGACCGATCGGGCTGCAACGTGACCCTAACCAGTCCGACGGGGCCCAGTTCAACCCAACCACCCTAGCCCTGAACTACGAAACCGCAGAGTATCTGTGCTCGCACAACATCAGTGGTCTCGGCAATGGCATTATCGCCATCCGCTGCGAAGATGACCCGTCTCTGCGTGGGCACTATGTGTTCTACGTTCAGGTCGACAAGCTTGGCGGGACCAACGAGTTCCCGGACGGGAGTGTCATCCGGGAGACGTCAAAGCCTGAGGTATACGTCCTCTTCGGCGGGGCCAAGTTCTGGGTACCCGATCCGGCCACGCTAGTCCGCCTATACGGCGGATGGGCTTCCGTGCGACAAGTACCTGATGGAACGCTGGCCAATGCAGAGATCGGTGACACCCCGGTCGACGGAACCCTGCTGAAGGAAGAGCACGCGCCGGCAGTGTGGCGGATGGAGAACAGGACGCGCCGCTGGGTGGTAAGTCCGACAGTCCTGGCACGCTATGGAGGCTGGGCTGCAGTGCGGACGGTTCCCGACAACGCGCTCGCACCGATTCCTAGCGGCTCCCCGCTGAGCAACTGATCCCTGCGTGGGCAAGGAATGAGTGCATTCGGAAAGGGAGCGGGCGGGAAGGTCATAGCCGACTTCTACGACGAAGGCTCCGAGCGTCAGACCGTCGTCCTGTACTTCCAGGACACCGGGCAGAAGAAGGAGATCAGCGTGCGCCTCGACGGGAACGCGGGCGCCGACGGCTGGCATGTCCTCATGGACGAACCGTCCATGAGGGAGGCCACGGCAGAGCCGACCTGGGCGCCCCAAACGCCAGGCGGCTCAGGATCGTCTCGCACCCGCTGACCCTCCCCTACCCCGCCACGGCGCCCTCGCATCCGTACCACGCAGTCCGGAGCCGCCGACCGGGGACGCACGGGGCTGTCGAGGTGGTGCGGGAGGTGAGGGCCTGGGCCGCTCGCGCGGCGGGTTTCCCATCAAGCTGCACCTGAGTGCGGACGGCCGCTGCCGCCCATTGTCCCTGGTCGTCACACCTGGACAGCGGGCGGACAGGGCCAGCGTCGCAATGTCCTCTGGTGGAGGCTTACAGGGGGAACGCGGATGACCGAATCGCGCGCACGATCACCCGCAGCTTCTCGGGATCGACTCTCGCAGCGCCTCGGCGTCCCACAGTCGATGCACGGCTGCGGAGCCCGAACCAGGCGATGAGGACGCTCGTCGCTGCATCCTCGGTCATCTCCTGACACCGTAGGAGGCTGTCGAGAATCAGGGGCCGAGTCGACCGTGCTTGCTCCTCGGACGACCGGACAGAAAGGTGGGCCAGCTCGTTGTAGTAGCCAGCGGCGCCGAGAGCACTCGTCGTCGCCACAGCTGCCGCTGCTCTTGCCCGGACCAGGTCCCCCAGCCGAAGCCAGCCGACGGCGAGCGACGCGAACAACGCGGAGCGTCGGTCGACATCGTCGACCTCCATGACGCGCTTGTGCAGAGCAAGCAGTCCGGGCCTGTCCACGGTGGTGCTCGTACACAAGGACACGAGGCTCTCGACCAATCGGAACTCCATCTTATCTGCGAGCGATTTGAACTCCTTGCTTGCCGTGCTGTGGTACATCACCTCGGCGATGCTCTCCCCTATGCCCACCAGCCAGGACTGACTGCGTTGCTCTCTGCCCACGTCGGCCAGAATCGTTTCAAAGGTGCGGTGTGAGGTCGCCGGGGCAGCAGCCTTGAGTCTGCGGGCTGTCTGCAACGCGGTCACGCAGTCGACGCGGTTGAGAGCGCGTGCGTTGACGGTGTCGAGCAGCGTCACGACCACGTCGGCGGCCGGCCCGCTGTGCATGGCTGCCGATGTTCCGTCCACCACACCTCGGAGGATGCCAAGAGCGTGTTCAGTCGCGGTGGTGGCGTCTGACTGGTTCTGCCACAGCCGCAGTACGTCTTGGCTCATCTTCGTAGCAGCGGCAGAGCCTGTTCCAGCCGCTCCGGCGATCCCAACGAGGTTGCCGATGAACGGCCAGCCGTCCTCGCTGTCGTCGGCGGACACCCGTTGAAATTCGCTTTCCAGGGCGTGAGCGAAGCGTCGCAGCGTGAGCTCTAGGTGTTCCTGCAGCAACGGGTGGGCCTTGGCGCGGTCGCTCCACAGCTGGCAGAGACCTATCTCGAAGGATGTCACCGCGTCGAGGGGTGCGATTCGGGGGAGCTGTCCGATCCATTTTCGGCCGAGATCACTCAGGCGGTCCGGATGAGCGGTGGCCAAACGGTCGACCATGAGGACAACGACTGCGCCTCGGTCCAGTTCGTCGAGGCTTTCCACCAGATCATTCCACCACCTGTCGGCGAGGTCTGGGTCGAACGAGCAGGCGGCCAGGCAGCAGTCCATTCTCGACTCCGCCTCGTCCGGTTCAGATCCCATCTCTTCCCACCGGGCGAGAACCTCCGCGCGGAGCAGGTCGGCAGATCCATCTGCCGCCAGGTTCGACCAGCGGTTCCGCCGGATCTCCCGCCAGTTCGGTGTCACGGCGAGTCGCCGATCCGCTTGCCTCTGGGCGCTGAGGTCCCTGGCCATTTCCAACGCCCACGGGGCTGAGACATAGGTGAGCAAGGGGACGAGCGCTTCGCGGAGGAGATCGGCCGCTCGTGGTCTGGGGTGTGCTGGCGGGCGTGATGACGATGGGCGCCTGTGGCTGAGTGCTTGGGCAACCTCCTCCGGAGACGTTGTCTCTCGGCGCCACATGGCCAGCGCACTTCTCCCTGCCGCATAGACGGTCCGCGCTTCGGTAATGGCGTTCAGGGAAGCCTCTACGTCCTTGGGGCGCTCCGGATGTGCTGCCGCTTCTCGGGCGTAGGCGAGATCTCCATCGAGGTTGTGCCGAGCCGTAATCTGTTCCACCCGAGCCCGCACCTCGTCCGTCGTCTGCTCCAGCCACGCGAGTCCCGTGGAAATGGGCGCGGCAGAGCGATCGACGAGGGAGGCATCGAGCGCACATGTGTCCAGCGCGACGGCGGCCATCTCAGCAAACTCCGGAAGCTGCAGTCGGTGGGCAAGCCATGCCAGATGCCCGTACGAGGATGCTCGTGGACTGTAGGCGCCGGCCTGGGGAAGCTCGGGCAGCGGGACGGTGTGCAGGGTTGTCGTGAGCGTTTCCCGTAAGGCGTCTGCCCATGGGCCGTCGAGGGACTCCATGAGGGTGAATTGGCCACCCAACGTGGCCGCGAGATTGTCGTACGCGGTGCCCTCAAGCCTGCTCGGCACCCTCACCCGTAGTGCCGACGCCGTTGCCGCTGTCGATGCGAACCATTTTCCCTCCGCGGTCGGCGCGGCTCGGGCGAAGACCTCCCACAGGGTGTCCACCAGACTCGCCACCCCGTGGGCGTAGCGTGGACGGGAAAGCCACGCCATGGTCGTGTCGGTGGCCCTCTTGCAGGTGTGGGCTGTCGGTTCCCGGGTCATGAGGGCTTTCAAAGTGTCCCGCCAGGCCGTGGCGACGTTGGGTAGATCAGGGCCGTCAGGGTAGAGACGGCTCGTCAGGGCCAAAGCGATGTCGGCGTCGAGTGCGGCAACACGGGCGAGAAAGTGAACAAGGGAATCCTCTACGGAGTCCCAGAGCGTGCCTTCTGCAAACCCGATTCCAGCAACCCGTTCCGGTCGGGGCTCGGTCCAGGGGCGCCGCAGCACGTCGCGGAGCAGCGTGAGCGCGGCTTCGGGCGCTTCGAGGTCCAGCAGCCTTTCGGTTGCCAGGAAACCTGAATACGGAAGCTTCATGCCGCCCGCCCTGCCGCGCTGCTCTACGGCAGCACGTGTGTCGCACAGGGCGAGAATGTAGGTTCCGGATTCCCATTCTTGACGTAGCTGTTCCTCGAGGTCCGCACCCCGGTCCAGCAGCGTGACAAGCAGAGCGTCACGGCCCAATTCGGCCGCCGCCCGCACACCGAGTCGGAGGGTGTCCAGCACCGCCGCCGAACCGAGGATCTCCCACTGGCGTCTCAGAAACGGACCCATGATCACCGAGGCGAGCCGATCGATCTGTCCTGCTTCAGCGAGGTGCCCGGCCATGTGTCGCAGCCCGTAGTCGGTCTCGGGCACCTCGCCGAGGGATGCTGCCAGACGCGCGTGATACTCCGCGGGGGGCCGGAGGGGCCGGGGGTTGCGGGACCGGTCCTGGGTCAGGAGGAACTCGCCGAACGAGCGGTGGTACAGAGCGAACGCCGCATCTCCGGAAACTGGCGTCCGCTCGATGAACTGCTCAAGGTTCCCCAGCACGTTGTCGACGGCCTGCTCGTCGGTGTCCGCCGCCGCCGCAAGTTCGTGCACACGGAGAGGAGCCCTTGCGGCTGCCAGCACGCCGAGAACGGGGGCGTACTCACTCTGCCATGCGACCCCAGCGCGCTCATGCAACCGCTCGGAGACCAGGTATCGGTAGATGCCCTCGAGGCTGGCTGGCAGTTCTGTCTTGTCGAGCGCCGGTGGAAGCAGCCCGTCACGTGCCGTCTCTTCCAGACCGTGGAGAAGATGGTGCAGGTAGAGGAAATTGCCGTTGCTGGCCTGCGCGACTTGGTGGGTGAACTGCGCTGGGGGGACGGCGATACGTGGCGCGCGCGTCACGGCGTTTGCGACGTCCTCGGTAGCGAACCGATGGTTCACGTAGCGCTCGGCGTCTTCCAGGCAGTGTTGGTGCGCGTCTTGCGCGTCCAGGTCAAGCCGTACGACGTCTGCTTCATGGGAAGGGGTAAAGCGATGGAGGTGCCGGCCCGGCCTGCTCGTCACGACCCACGTCAGATTCACTGGGCCTTCTGGGCCAAGGGGCAGGAGACGGCTCAGCGGCTCGCTCTCGTCCAGGCCGTCCACGACCACGCGGACGAGCGCGTTCGGCTGAAGCTCAGCCAGACGCCGCAACGGGTCCACAACGGCTTCCTGCGCGAGTCTGGACTCGGACATGGAGTCCACGACGTCTCGCAACTCCCCGATCCGGACGGCGGCTACCTCTCCCCTGACGTCAGCGGCGTCGACTGCGGCGTCAATCAGGACGCGTTTGAACGGAGACAGACACACAACGTCGATGTGTGCTCCGTATCCGGTGGCATCAGGGCCGAAGCTGTCGGCTGTGACACGGGCACGGAGCTGCACGTCCGGGCCGCCGAAGATGTCGGGGCCGAAAAGTGTCCGCAACTGCAGCCCGAGCGAGACGAGTACATTCTTGGGATCGGAGGCAACCGTGCTGTCGGTGCTGCCGGTTCTCAGGATGATGCACGGGCAGCGCCAGGCCAGTGCGAGCTGGGCGGCAAGTACCGTCTTCCCGCACCCTGGCTCCCCGACGACGACAACTGCGCCGGAGCCGACGGTCGTTCTCTCCGATGCTTCGACGGCGGATGAGATCCTTTGTTCCAACCACGGCCGTCGCATGGCCCACGGCACTGCTTGGAGCAGTTGCTGCGCGGGTGGTGCTGCGAAGTCGGGCACCATGCCGGGATCAGCCGATCGTGTCGGCGTCCAAGCCTGTCACACTGCCGTGTTCTTCCACTTTCCCGGCTTTGACTGTTGCCTCGACATTGCCGCCCGCGATGCGGCCGGCGCGCAGGGCCGTGACGGTGCCCGCGATGTCGTCGATCTCCAGGCGGCTGATCACCACGGGGCCGGAAGCATGCCGGTTCTCCCCCTTGAAGGTGATGCGCTGGCCGTACACGGCTTCCAGGGTCCGACGGAGGTTGTCCACTGCCGCAGCGAGTTCGGCGTCGTTGAGGTCAGGTTCGTCCAAGCCGCCCGCGAAATTGCCAAGTGCGGCGGCTGAGTGCCTGAGGGGTTCATGGAGGCGCTCCAGCACGTCGAAGTCGACTGTGGGGGCTTCCAGCCTTCCCGACAGCAGGCCCTCCGCTTGTGCCTGGTCCACAGGTACGGGGGCCTGAGCCTCCGCGTCCCTGCTGTCCTTCTTCGCTCGCCAGCGGTTCAGCACCTCGGTGGCCTGGTTGTAGAGGAACTTGATCCCCTCTACCGCTGCCGTGGCTCCCATAACGGCCAACGTGAACGGTTCAGCCATGTTCCCACCCCCGCGCTCGGTTTCCTGAAAAATAGCATCGCCCCCACCCAAACCGGGCGCCATTGCCCGGATATGAACGACTGAAATGCCCCTGGCTGGGTGCCAGTGGGTGCCCGGCTCGATGCTGTGCGAGGCCCGCCACCACAAAGGTGCCGACGGCCAGGGGCCGCCCCGATCATCACGACTGTTCGACGTCGAGCCGCGGGACGACCGCGGCCACCGGCCGATGAACTGTGAGGCTCGCCTCCGTGGACCGGGCGAGGTCAGCGGACGGCCGCTGATCGGCGGAGGTGGTCCACCAGGGCGAGGAAGAGGCAGAAGTTGGGGATGTCCTTCACCCACTTGCTCGACCAGGACAGCCACTTGCCTGACTTCCGCGGCGCCAGTACGCCGTTGTCGACGCGCACGTCCTCGATCTCCCTCCAGGTCACGGCACCGCGCTTGCGCGTCGCGACGCCGCCACGGTTGAGGGAGATGTCGCCGAAGGTGCGCTGCTGCCCCTTCTCCAGTATCCCAAGCATGCCCGGCAGCTGCGCTCCGGCGATCTCCTGCTGGATGAACGGGCCCCACCGCTCGGACCGGCGTACAAGCTGGTGACCTTCCGGACCGCGCCAAAGGCTCGGCTACGGCTGGTCGGTCACGAACCGGTCGGTCTGGGCGTCGTAGCGGGCCGCGGGGCGGAGTCCGAGCGCCTCGACGAGCGCGGCGGTGCGTTCGTCGGTGGCCGCCGGCCCCTTCAGGGCCGCCTCGCACAGCTTGAGGGCGGTGGGACTTCGCAACACCCGGGTAAGGAAGCCGAGTTCGGGAACGCGGCAAGAAGGGATCGAAAATCCACAGTGATGATGGCTGGGTGATCGCTTCGGACCTGACCCAAAAATCCACCGAACAACTCTGCCCCACACCTTGACGATCTATAGGAGCGTCCTCATCGTCGACCGACAGGGCCTGCCCCTGTCGATCGGCATCTCCGCCGCCAACCTTCACGACAGTCAGGCACTCATCCCCCTGGTCCGCGGCGTCCCCCCTATCCGCTCACGTCGCGGCCTGCGACGCCGGCGGCCCGGCAAGCTGCACGGAGACAAGGGCTACGACTACCGCCACCTGCGGCGATGGCTCGCTTCCCGCGGCATTCGGCATCACCTTGCCCGCAAGGGCATCGAGTCATCCCGGCGCCTGGGCCAGCATCGCTGGGTCGTGGAGCGGACCGTGTCCCGGCTTCGGATGCCGACGCCTCCACCGCCGCTACGAGCGCAAGCCGGAACACTTCCTCGCCTTCACCGCCATCGCCGCGGTCCTCATCTGCCACCGCAGACTGACCAAGTGACATGGCGTCTTGGGAACTGCGGCAAGTCGGATACGGTGAGCCGTAGTTGGTAGTTTCTGGAGTGCGAGACTGCGCTACCGTGGGTGCAGGTGGACGTCGCGGCGGGCGATCAGCCGTCCGACAGAACCGGCGCCCGTCCTCCCGACCGCCGGCCGAGCAGCGAGGCGCACCGTGGCCGGGCCGCCTTGCCCGGCACGCGCTCTTCCGCAACCAGTGGCGTCATCCTAACGTTGCGTCATGAATAGGGTGCGGGTGGACCGTTCGAATCCCGACGTGGTCGACGTGGTGCTTCGCGAGGGAGTCGGGCCGCTCGCGTTCGCTGTCAAGCGTTGGCCCGGGGAAGTGTTCGGGTCGCTCATGGCCGGCGCTGTCTACGGCAGCCCGGTCTACGCAGTCATGGCGCTGATTTTCGAGCTGGGGCCCGGCCGGATCTGGGCTGCGGTCGGGATCGCCGCCGGGCTGGGACTCGTCGTCAACACGTTCGTGATCTTGTACGGGGCCTTCCGGGACGTGAACCGGTTGCGGTTCTCCCCCGCCGTCGCCCCGGACACCCTGACCGTGGTCCGGGGCTCCCGCACGGACCGGCCCAGACCGCTCACCGACGTACGGCAGATCTGGATCGACCACTCCATCATGGAGTCGTACGAGAGGGACCGGAAGCCCGTTTCCGCCAAGATCACCCTGTACGTGCTGCTGAAGAACGGCCACCTGATCCGGCCCATGTCACTGCCCCAGTGGACGACCGACACCACGACCCTGCACCAGGAGCTGCAACAGGTACTCGCCCCCGTCCCCGTCCAGGTCGACCTGGTCGTCCACCGCCGCGTGCAATCCCCTCCCTGGATGGGGGTAAGCAGCGGCGGCTCGACCGGCGGCGGAGGCTGATGAGATCCGGCTGGTCGACTCTGTCCACGGGAGCGCGATGCCGGGTGGCAGTGACCGCGCACCTCGACGTCCGCGTCCCTGGCCCTCGTGCTCCGCCTCCGGCAGGCTCATGCCCCCGCCCGCTCGGGGAGGCTCGACGCCGCTCGTGCCCGTGCAACCCCGCCTCTTGCGCCTGTACCGAGCCTCGTGGCCGAACCAAAAGCGGGGTGAGGCGTCCGCGTCTAACTGCTTCTCAGGTCGTGGCATGACGAGTGCCCCACGCTTCAGTCCTGGTACTCCCCGACCCAGGAGTGAAGACCGCCCCCGCAGGCTCGAGAACCCGGCAGGCCGGCGCGGAGATGACCTCCCTGCTGCTGACGGGGCAGGCCACGGCGGCGCCGGGTCGCTGACGCCGCGCCCGCTCAGGTGCCGCCACCACGGCCCGCACCACCGCGACGCTGGCTCTGGTCCAGTTTGCAACCGAAGCGGGCTATTCGCGCGGGATGCGTGACCACTCGAGCAAAGCACGAATCGGCAGGTCTTGCTCCTTCTCGAACTCCAATGCCTCTGCCACGAGAGCCACGCAGGCGTTCGTTCGACTCGACTGCAAGAACTGAATCTGCGCAGCGTCAGCCTGCACGACGGCACTGTGAGTGACAGCTGCCGCCTGAGCGTTGCCTCCCCTGGCCTGTGCCCATGCGCCTGCCCAGCCGAGAAGCGATCCAACGAGTCCGGTCACAGCAGGGACCCACAGCTCCTCACCCATGAGGGCAGTGTGGACGATCCCGCATTTCCCTGGAGGCGAGTCCCCGAAATTTCGCAACTACGGCGAGCGCCGCTGTCCCTGATCTTGGACTTCCAACACGCCCGCGTCGGTGTTCCCGCCATTGCCGTGCCTCGGCGGCCGAGGAGGCTGGGGCCAAGGTCAGGCTTTAGGTTCCCCGTCCCACGGAATCACGGCCACTAGGTAGTCGCCCATCGCGTTGAGACCAGGCAGGCCCGGCGCGCGCAGCAGGCCCAAAGCTGCCGCCAACAGGAAACCCCACAGCAGGACCTTGCTGCCGCGATGGCTTGTCCCCGCGAAGGCAGATGCTCCGCGATACAGCGCAATGATTAACAAAACGGTCAACGCGCAGTACACCCGCAGTTTCCAGTCAGCGGGTGGAGTCTCGGCCAGGCATGCCGCGCCGAAGGCATTGGCCGCGACTGCGACCACGATTGGCAGCACGCCCACCAGAGCGAGGAAAGGCAGCCGGACGAGGAGATACAGGCACTGTTCGGCTACGGATCCCGCGCCGCGTGCGAGGTTGTGCAGGGTGGAGGGCATCCTGCGCACAACGGGTGTGGCGACGTACCACACGATCACGGCCAGTGCCGCCGTGCGCTGGCTCAGGAGCAGCGCGGCATCCCTTACTGCCCAGGGCTTCTCCTCAGTGGACGGGCCGTGGCTTGCGGCGAGGGCCATTGCCTCACGTGCGGCGACGAGGCGCAGCGCGCCGGGCACATCCGCCGACCGAGCTAGTGCAGTGAGGTGATTCTGCGCCCCTCGGTGCTTCAGTACCTCCATGAGGCGGCGGCGCTCGGACTCCGTCTGCGATCTGTCGACAACCACGTCGCAGACCATGTCGTACCACCACAATGGCGCCTCGCTGCTGCCAGAGGGCATGTGCTTGCCGCCGGGCCGCTCTGGTGCCAGTTGTTTCACGAGAGCGAGGCGATCCTTGGCACTCAGGGACGTCAGGAGTGACCTCAATGCCAGCTGGATCTCGGTCTGGCGGAGAGACGTAGGCGGCAGCAGCTGCGCCGCAGCGCGTCGGTCCATGACACGCGCCCTAGGGTTGACCAGCACCGGCAGCAGGATGTCCGTGACATGCCCGTCGGCCTTGTTGGGCACCATTCCCAAGGCCCTCAGACGCACTGAGGTATTTGCCGTCGGGTCCATGGCCGCGGTGTAGTAGGCTCGCGCGCGCCGATCGTGGTCCCCGAGTTGCTCAGCGGCGGCCATCAGCACCTCTGCGGGCAGCCCATTGTCGTCGGCCAGGACGGCAAGCAGTTCGGCGGCTCGGACAGCCTCGCCGGAGTCGCTTCTCAGCTTGCCCAGGAGCCGCAGGGCATCGAGTCTGTCACCGAATTGAAGATCCTCGCGCACCATGTCCGCCAGTGGCTCCGCGACGCCAGGGGCCCCGGAATCGACCAGCTGCTGGGCCGCTGCCAGGCGCGCCGGGAAAGGCTCGCCCTTGTCCAGCATGCGCGCCATCAGTGCCTCGATGCCTCCAGGCAGTCCCAGCCTGTCCAGCGCGCGGGCGGCGTCAACCCACGTCCCCCGATTGGCCGTCGGGTCCCTCGCCAGCCGTAGCAGTGCGTCCGCGCCGCCGGGATCAGCGCGGCGTACGAGTTCCTCGGCCGCCCCGACGCACTCGGGTCCGGTGGCGTCCGCGGCCAGCATGCGCAGGGTGGCCATACCGCGAATATCGCCGAGGTCGGCCAGTCCGCACGCGGCCTGCAGCCGCACGCCGGCCCGGTCCGCCGACACCCTGGCCGCTGCGGCGAGGATCTCGGCGCCGCGTGGATCCCCGATCCGGGCCAAGGCGACTGCGGCACCGTGGTCCCCGTTGCGAGCGGCGGAGTGCAGAGCGGACGTGGCCGACTTCCGTACGGCATCGTCGATCTCCGCGCCGTCGTCGACGAGCGTGGAAATGAACATCGCCCCGGCCTGGCGCTTGGCGACCAGGCGCAGGGCCTGGTGCAGCCCACGCTGGCCTTCGTGTTCCCATGCGTCGATGAGGAAGCGGGCGACCGAGGTCGCCGCCGGCTCTGAGACCCTGCTCAGGCGCAGAGCCCACGCCGGCAACCGGGGGTCGCAGCCGAAGAACCGGCGGAATTCCTTCTGGCTGAGGCGGTCATTGTTCGCGATCCGTGAGGCAACGAGGTACTCGGCGAAGGTCTGGTGGATGAAGACGAAGTCCTTACGCCGTTGAACGAGCAGTCCGCAGTCTCGGAGGAACTCCGGAAGGGCGAGGGCGAGCAGGTCGGCCCAGATTCGCTCCTTCATGGCCTTCGGGCACGCGCACGCCTCGGCCAGGAGCTGCACGGCAGAACCGCTCCGGCCCTCGTGCCTGGCGAAGGCAAGGTGTCCGATCAAGTCGTCCAGTTTCGCGCGGACTGCTTGCAGTGCGTTGACGCCTTCGGGGCCGTGGCTGCGGAGCGCGGCGTCACGAACCTGCGGCGACAGCACCTTTCTCCGGCTCCAGCTCTGCCCGTTCAGGATCTCTTCGACGAACTGCCGGTAGACGGCGGTGCGTCCGCGGGGCAGGGGCTTGTTCTGGTCCGCTGCGAACAACTGGCAAAGCATGGCGGCCATCAACGGAGTCCTGGCTGGTTCCGACATTCCGGAGGAGTTGAGCCGGTCCATGAAACGTGGCACCGCGCCGGCTGCATCCTCCAGTCCCAGCGCCATGAACCATCCGCCGGCGAAGTCGGGCAGCTGTGCGGGATCCAGGGGCAGCAGGTCGAACAGGACCATGTCACCGGGGAGTTCGCTGGCGGGCAAGGGACGGGTTGCCACCAAGAACCGGAAGTGATCGCCCACCGAGGGCATCTCGCGCAGGTCGGCGATCTTCTGCAACACCCTCGACCGGTCGCGGGGACCTCCGGCCTCGTCCAGTCCGTCGACGAGGACCAGCCAGCGGGCTCCCGGTACGGGAGCACGGTCGAACCAGTGAGTGGGCCATCCGGTCACGGACGGGGCGGAAAGCTCACCTTTCCCGGCCTGGGCGATGATGGCCAGAGCCCCCTTGTCCGCCAGGAATTCCCGTGCCTCCACTCGGACCGGGACCACGCCTGGCCGGCGACGCTCCTCACTCCAGTCGCGAGCCAGACTCCAGCGGTGGGCCAGTTCGGTGACCGCGTGGCGCAGCAGGCTCGACTTTCCCGCGCCCGGCGCCCCCACCAGTACGACATCCTTGCCGAGTTCGAAAAGTTCCTCGGCCCGGATCCGCTCGGATGCCGAGCGACTCGCGTGCAGCTTCTGACTCTCCTCCGCGCCCTGTACTGCACTGCCGGATTGTCCGTCCTTCTCCTTCTCGTCGTTGGTCTCCTCTGCTGGGGCGTCCCGGCCAGCGAATTGGCGGACATACACGATCGACAGAGACGACGGAGGTTCGCCCTCGATCACCGGATAGGGATGAGCTCTGTCGGCCACGTCCGCCGCGGCATTGAGGTAGGCGAGAAGCTTCGGCGTCGGGGAGCGCCAGCCAGCGGCCTCCAGCTGGCTGTCCGTCAGCGTCCGCGGCCACGCGCCGTACAGAGCCGCCTGCTCCGCCCCTTCCGGGCACCGCGCCAGGATCTCCGCCACCGGCACCAAGTGCACGCTTCCGTACCTGTCGGAGGTGCTCAGCATGCCGCACACCGCTCCTGTACGGGTGTTGATGACGGCGCTGCCGCTGCAACCCTCCGTCGCAAGCCCTGCGGCACGCGGAAGCCACGGCGCGTCCGGCCGGTCGCTACGCAGGTCGGTGCCCTGGTAACGGAGGGTCGCGGACTGGCCGGGATGGAAGTTCCCAACCGGATGACCGAAGGTCCACAGGCCGTCACCGATCTCCGCCACCTGTGAGGTGAGGACCGGTTGCAGTGCTTCGCCGGGCGCCCTGGGCGTGTCCGTGATCCGCAGCAGAACCAGGTCGAGCCCGCTGTCCCGGTCCCGGACGTACGACTCGCGCAGAGGTTCCAGGGTGACCTCCAGCCCGAGCGCGACCACTTGGCCGGGCACCACGGCCGGCAGCGAGGCCACAGTATCGGCGACGACGTGCGCGCAGGTCACGACCAGTCCGGGGGCGATCACGAACCCAGTGCCGACAGCGCCGGATGGTGGGGCGAGTCGCAGGGTCGCCCCTTTGAGTAGTCCTTCCCAGCCGGTCAGAACACCCCGGCCTACTGCTCCGGCGGCTTCTCCCATTCCAGCTCCACGGTGAAGGCCGACGACGTACGTGCCTTGCCGACCACGGCGACTACGGACCCCGATTCGAGGGCGAACTCGCAGCCGAACTGCACCCTGACGCGCGTGGCATCGCTCTGCCGCAGTCGCGTCACCACCGCGCGTGCCGTGCTAGCAAGTCCTTCCAGAGCCTCGTCCAGACGTCGCTGGACACGGCCAGAGATCTCCCGCTCCTCGCCGGGCATGCCGTCCAGCTCCCGAACGGCCATGTAGATCCTTTGGCCGTCCACCTCCAGGGGAACCAGATGCTCCTCGCCGCGAGCCGGCCGCCCGGCGTGCATGGTCTCCTCCACAGCACCCCTTTACTCGGTAGCTGAACTAGCACGCAGAGTAATGCCAACTGGCGTGGAAATGCAGCCATTTGGAAGGTCTGGTCGGCGTACCACGAAGGCGGTCGTCCGGGGGCGTATCGCGGGCGGCGTACGAGGCTCGCAACGGTGTTCCGCGGAGTGCCAGACGCGCGGGTCGGTGCGACCGAAGGAGGCCAGTGCCGCATCGTCAAATTTACGCAGTACGACCACCGCTCGCGCGCTGAGCGGCCCGGGTACTCCCGGATCAAGGTCGTGAAGACGGAGCGAGACGGCTGCGGACGCGCGCCACGGCCCTCCACAGGGAGCAAAACAGCGCCAGCGGGCCCCGGAGACGCAGGCCGGACACGCTGACTCCCGGTGTCACTTTGCTTGGGGCGCCACTTCGGACCATCGGCCATCAAGCGGTGAAGGGCGGCGCATGACCGGGGGTGAGGTCGTCGCGCAGGTGAACGTAGCTGACGGGTCCGTGGAGACCGCAGCCCCAGGCCGGTCTGGCTGTGGTGGTCGGCCACCGCCGGCTACTGCTGGGGACGTGGACCGGTTCTGGCAGGCATTCCCTGCGCAGATTCGATCTTGAGCCAATACCGTTAGCTTAAGAGGCTGGTGGGATGAGTGTCGGGGTGCGGGGTGGGGCTGGAGTTCCGTGGTGCTCGGGCTTCTTGATGAGGTAGCGGGAGATGATCCGCTTGATGGTTCTCGGGTTGGAGCGCGGTCGCCTCGGTGGGTTGATGTTGGCCAGCAGCTCGCCGAGGACGAGGGCGTGGTCAGGTTGAGGGGGGAAAGTCCGCCGGCGGCATCATGGTGATGCGGCGGGCGGCGCGCAGGCAGGTCGTGAACGAGAGGCGGTCGGGGTCGAGGCTCTCGGCGTTGGCGCGGGCGGCCTGGAGCATGTGGACGCGCAGTGCGTAGTGCACGAGGAGGTGGCCCCAGAGTTGTTGGCGCACCCCGTCGGGTGTCTTGCTGGCCAGGACTTCTCCGGCTCCGATCTGCTGTGCCTTGAGTTCTTTGAACGTCGCCTCGATTTCCCAGCGTTCGGTGTAGAGAGCGGCGAGCTCACTGCCGGGATACCGCTCGTGATCGGTCAGCGTTGTCAGGAGGGTGTACTCCTCGCCGTCCGTTTCGAGCTGGTAGCGCAGGGCGCGTACCTGGATGCCGTGCTCATGCCGTCGGTCGGTGTACCCGTAGAGGGTGGTCAGCCATGAACCGTCCGGTAGAAGCCGGTCGGGGATCAGGCTGTAGCGCTTGGTCGCCAGCCGCATCAGCAATTCGGCACCCGAGGCCGACCAGACCCGCCACAGGTCGACTCCTGGATAGCCCCGGTCGGCCAGGACCAGCATTCCCGGACGCATCGAGCGGGCCAGGTCCTTGGCCGCGGTGGTCTCGTGCATGCCGTACTCGGTGATCGTCGCATCCACGACGACATGGGTGCCGCACTCCACGAGCCCCACGATCCTGGCCTGCGGGAAAGCGGCCCGCTTGTAGGGTTGTTTCCCGGCTTTGGGTCGTCCGCCGTGCCGGCCGAACGCCTCGTCGTTGGCCGGAGTATCAGCGATGTCGACGCAGGTGCCGTCCACCGCCATCATCCGCAAGCCCCGCCAGAACGCCCACGTGTCCGACGGCTCGGCCAGCGGCACCACGGAGCGGGCGAATAACTCCTGAAACGGCTCCCAGCCCAAGCGTCGGCGCGCCAGGAAGATCGAGGACTTGGCCGGCTCCCGCCACGCCCCCATCAGGCCGACCTGACGAAGCCCGAAGGTCATCTTCCGCATGACCTCCAGGTATGGGTCTGGGGAGAACAGTGCCATCCCGAGCACAAAGTACAAGACCAGCCGGGACGGCAACAGCCTCGATCGCTGCTCGGACCGCCCGCATGTCGAGATCGCCAGGTCCACCTCCGCTGCGGGAAACACTCGCGCCAACACCCCGACACTCACGACTTCGCGAGCCCCCGACACCACACTCTCCCCACACCTGACGATCCATCACGCCGATACCAAGCGCAGCTTAAACTAACGGTATTGGATCTTGAGCACATCTTTAGGATGTTCAAGCAGACGTTGGGGTGGACCGCTCCCGAACTCGCGAGCCAGCCGCCGCAGACCGCTGGACCTGGCTCGTCATTGCCGCCCACACCCAACTCCGCCTTACCCGACCCCTCGCAGAAGGCCTCCGCAAGCCCTGGGAACGGCCCGCACGCCAAGGGCGCCTCACACTCGCGCGTGTCCGTCGAAGATTTCGCCGCCTCCACGGGAAAACTCCTCAGCCGGCCAGCGCACCGAAACCGAGCACAGCAGGCCCCGGCCGGCCAACCGGCATGAAGAACAAGCACCGTGCACGCGAGCACCCTGCCGAGAAACAGGACAAATCAAACCTCGCGGCAGCCATCACAAGCAGCAAGGCTAAATAATCGCCAAGCTTAGGCGACGACCTCGTACGTCAGGGTGTAGTCGGCGTCGTCCTCGACGAACTTGTATTCAAGTTCTCCTTGGTCCAGATGCATTCTCCCGGCGTAGAACCGGCCCAGGAGATCGTCATCGTCAGGTGAGTCGGAGTCGAACAACTCGACACGGGCACGGACGCTGAACGTAGTGACCGGAACGGCAGACAGATCCACGGATTCCGTGTTGTTCAGGCCGGGTGACTCGGCGCCCCAGACCTGAACCCCGTTGACCAGGAGTCGCTGCTCGTCCTCGCCTGTGTTGTCTTCGGTTTTCGAGCAGAAGAGCGAAATGAGTCGAAGCCTCATCTCCACCTCCAACTGTCGGGCGATTAGGTTAGGTCGACCGTACTCATGGCCCTGGCGAGCAGACAACGGAGCACGGACAATCCAATAGAATGCGCCCCCTGTGTGGGTGAAAGCATGGCCGGGCGGACTGGAAATCTTGTCTGAAGTGACGATTCCCCGGTGGTTCCGAATTCAATGGATTTCGATAGCCCACACCTGGGCCATGCCCCAGACGTACCCGCGGCTTTCCGCTAGCTACTCCTCCACGGTGGTCGCCTTGACTGCGGGCCGGACCTGACGCAGTGAGAAGAGCGCCACACCTGACGGCGTTCCAGAAACCCCTCACGCCTGACTCGATGAAGGACGTACGGCCGCACGATGAGGGTCGGCCCACCACCCCGCCTCCACACACTGCTTGGAGCCGACGCCTGGTCCCGGCAGTGGGGGCGGCCGCGAAAAGGTGCCCGGGCGCGCATGGCTCCGCCTGCAGCGGACGCGACTACCAGTTTCGGGGCCAGTCGCCGTTGCGGGTTCGGCGGTGCCAGGACGTACAGGGTGCGTTCCACCGCGTCCATGACTGTCTGGTTGGCCACTGCGATCAGTTTTGGCGTGCTCCAGCGGGGGGCGTCGAGGTCTCCCCGAGATGCGGAGGGTGGTGACAGTGGGTCGGATGGGACTCATGAGAGGAACATCGAGACCCTGGCCGACCCGACGGGGCGCCCGCGGTTGCTGCCCCAGTACTTCGGTGTCCTGCCGAAGTACCGCAGCGTCGGATACGGCCGGGACTTGTGGCGCGCGGCTATGCACTGGGGGCACCAGCACAACGCCGCGTACCAGCTCCTTCAGACCCAGGTGAGTGGAGCGGCCGACCGCCCGTGTGTGGCCGAGGGACTGACGTCCCTGGGGTTCGTGAACCAGAAGGACGCGTAACACGAGGAGGCCGGAGGCCGGGACCTTCGTGCTGACGCATCGATCAGCGCGATCGACAGACAGGGACCAACCTCGGCGAAACGAAGACCGCTCCGGAGCCCGCGCCCACCCTGGCGCCTCCCGCCAGCACGGGAACGCATGCCGCCGAAGAGGTACCCGGTCCAAAGGTGAACGCGTCCATCGACGGGCAGCAACCACCCGTGAGCGACGACAACGCCCTCACGGTGGTCGACCGGTACTACCTCGCGTGGATGAACTACCAGAACGTGCACGGCCAGGAGCCCACGGACAAGCAACTGTCCATAAGCCTCGCCAGCGCAGGCGCGATCAGCCGCGGCGGCAACCCCGTCAGCCCGTCCACGCTGCGCCGCTACTTCCTGCCCTTCCGCATGTACCACGCCTGGGCCGACCACCGGACAAGGACGGACAGTCCCTCTACCGAGAGCGTGGCCAAGGACTGCGCCGATCGGGGAATCACCGCCCAATACAACAGACCCATTACCGCCGAGGACATAGCCAAGCAGACCGACGACTTCGAACGCCGCTGGCGCGCCATCACCGCTCGTGCCGGCGAAATGTAGTCCAGTCTGGTAGAGGGACAGGCGGGCGTCTCGGGGTCGCTCCGCCGTTCAACAAAGTGGCCCGTACGCCCGTGCCTGCCGCCCCAGAGGACAACGGCAGGTGGGCCCGAACCTCGCCCCCGGTCGGCCTCGAATGCCGTTGCGGACGGGGCTGGAATTTGGTGGGGGTCGCTGTCCGGTGGGTCGCCTGGACGGCCAGGGTGTCCCCGCGAGCTCGCCCACGAGGAGTTCCGGGGGGCGGAAAGGCAGCGGGGGAACATCCTTGCCGGGCGCGCCTGTGTCCCCGGCCGCGGCGTTGGCGTGCACCTCGGCAGAGGGATTCCGACGGCCAAGGCCTCTGCCTACTCCAGTACCGCAGCAACGCACTCGACGGCTGCCTCACCGGCACCGGACGTCGCCCCGCCCCGCCATGACGATGTCCGCTGCCATGCAACTCAGTCGTCGTGTCATCGAATGCAGTCGAGGTCTTCTTGGACCTGAGCGTGCCAGGATGCCGAGGACACGACCGCGCGCACGTCGAATGGGCAGGAGCAAGCCATGATCAGCGGTGCACATGTCATCCTCTACAGCCAGGACGCCGAGGCGGACCGCGCCTTCCTCCGTGACGTCCTCGACTTTCCCGGCGTCGACGCGGGCGGCGGCTGGCTCATCTTCAAGCTGCCCCCGGCCGAGGTGGCCGTGCACCCGACCGACGGCCCGCCCCAGCACGAGTTCTTCCTGATGTGCGACGATCTTGATGCCCAGCTCGTCGAGTTCCGCGCGCAGGGCGTCGAGATCACCCGCCCGGTCAGCGAACAGCGCTGGGGCAAACTGACTGCGATCCGGCTCCCCAGCGGCGCCGAACTGCCGCTGTACGAACCGCTGCACCCCATCGCCCACAGCCTGTGACCCCAGCACTTGGCTCAGCGTCACGAATCTCAGGGTGGCCGCGGAGCGTCGGTGGCGCCACCACAGCGAGTCCCTCCGCATCGGAAATCGCGTTCGTAGCGGTTCGTAACACTGCGGCCAAGTGCCCGACGCTGGGACGTTGTGTCGTCGAACTTGGTCGCAGAAGGTCAAGGCGCCACAACCAACTAACTTCGATGGCCGCAGACAGACGACATCACGCGTTCAGGGTCAGTAATGCTGTTAGTCAGACCTGCTGATCAGCCGGAACACCGCCACCACCACAACAGCGGTGGGCACGTTCTGGATGGACAGGCTGGTCAAGGACCTCCCTGTGGGCGTTGACCGACTACGGCAGGACCGCATTCTCGAAGAAGCCCTCGCCAACGGCGCCGACCCCCTCCACCTCGCACACGTCTTCTCCCTCGGCGCCAAGGCCAGCCTCCGCTACACCAGCGCAGTGGGCCCCTCGGATGCAGAGCAGGCACCAAACACTCCCAGGTGAGAACCCCTGGAAGCTACTCAAGGTCATGGAACGCGAGGTCACAGAGGCCGGCGCATTTTGGGAGGGGGCTGACGCCCAGCCGCTCTCCACCGCAGCGGCGGTGAGCGGCGAGTCGGGGCCCGCACGCCCGCCGAGGTTGTCGCGTCACTCATGGTCAACTGGCAGACTGCGAAGTGCATTTGACGACTGAGCAGCAGTGATGCGGGAGAAATACGGGGTATGGGCGGGATGGATCTGGCCGGAGTGGTGCTCGGTGGCCGGTACAAGTTGCGGCGGTTGATCGGCCGCGGCGGTATGGGGGAGGTCTGGCACGGCGAGGACATATCCGTCTTGCAACGAGAGGTCGCGGTCAAGGTCCTGCCCGCCGTCTCCGGCACAACGTCAGTACGGCGCTTCGACAGGGAAGCGGCGATGCTTGCCAGGCTCCAGCATCCGGGGATCACCGTGGTGCACGACGCCGGCCGCCACGACGGCTACCTCTACATCGTCATGGAACTCCTCCAAGGCCAGGACCTGGCCCGGGTCATGGCCGACCATCCCGATGGCCTACCCGTCGAGCGTGTGCTGGACTTCTTCCACCAGATCGCCGACGCCCTCGCCACGGCTCACCGCGATGGTGTCGTGCACCGCGATCTGAAGCCGGCCAACCTGTTTGTGCAACCGGGCGACCGGATCAAGATCTGCGACTTCGGTATCGCCCGCAGCGCCGACGCCTCCGACGCACTGACCACCAGGGGCGTGGTCCTGGGCACCCCTCTCTATATGTCGCCCGAGCAGTACCAGGGACGACCTGTGGAAGCGCCCTCCGACATCTACGCCCTCGGCGCCGTCCTATTCCAACTCCTCACCGGGCACACCCCGTTCCCCGCCGACCAAGCGCCTTACGCCCTCATACGCCAGCACGTCGAGGACTCCCCTCCCCTCCTGGGCGCGATACTGCCGGACATGCCCCAGGAACTGGCGGAACTGGTGTCGCAAATGTTGGCCAAGGACCCCAACGACCGGCCCGACGCGACCACCCTGGCCCGTGCCCTGGCCCGTGCCCTGGCCGACCTCACGGCCGACTCCACGACACGTTCGGAGGAATCCGGGGAGCGGGAACCCCAGCAGACCGCAAGACTGACTCTGCCTCTGTCAGCCGACGGCGACGACGAGGCCCCACGGCAGAACAGCAGGCTACTGCCCGCCCGCTGGACGCGCAGCCGCACTTTCCTGATCGGAACCCCTGTACTCAGCGCGATTGTCCTAGTCCTGGGCATCGCAGTCCTACGCAATGACGCCGACCCGAAACCCCCTGACTGGAGTGTTCGCACCGATGGCGCCTTGGAGGTGGCGTTCAGCCCCGACGGCAGCATGCTGGCCGCCGGTGGCGGCGGTGCCCCGATCCTCCGGTGGGACCCAGGGACCGGCGAGCGCATCGGCGGACCCCTCAGACAGGTCGGCAACGTGTACAACGTGGCGTTCAGCCCCGACGGCACCATGCTGGCGGCCTCGACGCTGCAGTACAACGGCACCGTGCGGCTGTGGAATCCGAAGACCGGTGAGCTGATCAGCGAGTGCCACGACGCCGAAGTCGTCGCGGTGGCGTTCCACCCGAAGAGCACCATGCTGGCCACCGTGAACCAAGCCACTGAAAAGGTGACCCTGTGGGATCCGAAGACCGGAGACCAGATCAGAGTCATCAGCGAAGGCGACACCACCAAAGAAGGCGACGACGTTTCGTCCCTGGCGTTCAGTCCGGACGGCACCACGCTGGCCACCGGGGACGACGAAGGTGCAGTGCGGCTGTGGAACCCGAACACCGGTGAGCAGATCGGTGAACCCCTCCAGCACGACGATGACATCACTGACGTGGAGTTCAGCCGGGACGGCACCACGCTGGCCACCGCGAGCGCGGATGGCACCGTGCGGCTTTGGGATTCGAAAACCAAAGGGGAGATCGGTGACCCCGTCACCGCCCACAGCAAGTCCGTGTCCGACCTGGCCTTCAGTCCGGGCGGCGACATGCTGGCCACCGCGAGCGTGGATGACACGGTGCGGCTGTGGAACCCGAAGACCGGTAAGCAGATCGGTGAACCCCTCCAGCACAACGGCGACGTCACGCATGTCGCGTTCAGTCCGGACGGCACCACGCTGACCACGGCAAGTGACGGTGACACGGTGGCACTGTGGCAGCTACCACGGAAACCCACCACCTGAGCACCGTGCGGATCCGCCTTCGCCGACAGCGGCTCCAGAACCGCTTGGCGTTGAGGCCGCGTCGGCCCTGCCCGCAGCCGCGCCTACCTGTCAGCGACACCGCGTCCTGCGCACACTTCTCAGGCCGAGCACGGACGCCGAACGACTTGGCCGCAGCATCAGCCTCATCAAGAACTCGATCAAGGAATCGGGGCTGCTCAGCGAATGGCTCGGGGGGCACTTCGTCGCCATCGACGTCCCTCCCGGCACCGACATGAGCCCGGTCTTCGCCCTGCTGCAACGGGAAGTCGACGAGGCCGGCGCCTTCTGGGAATGGGCCGACGCCATGCCGTTCTCAGCCACGCGGAGCTGACCGCGCCGCGGCTGGTCCCAGCGCAAGCCAATTCCCGGGGCCACTTCAGGACGTCGGGAAGCTACAGAACTTTCACCAACTGGGGCCGCTCGAAGCCAACATGCCGGGTCCACTGAACGACGTCACAGCCACCTAAGCCACTCCTACAGACCGCTTGACGGTCTATAGGAGTCGACCGTTCACCTGCGGTGACGCCCCGCGGGCGTGAAAATCGGTACAGGGGCTGTCCGCCGACGCCGCTTGATGTTTGGGCCGTGAG
>NZ_JBSFYW010000086.1:0-28509 GCF_053599975.1 Streptomyces sp. NPDC005141
CTGCCCTGCTCCGCAGGAGTCCGTTTCTCCCCCGCAAGCGGGAGGTACCCCCACCCCGGCCTGAAGGCCGGGTATCCACGGAGGAGTTCCGATGAACGAGGCACCGGGGCGCCGCGAGCCCGTCGACGCGACCACCGTCAAACCGCCGATGCGGGACGCCCTGGTGGAAGCCGCCTTCCAGCTCTTCCTGGAGCGCGGCTACGAGGGGACCACGGTCGACGACATCGTGGCGCTCGCCGGGGTCGGCCGCCGTTCGTTCTTCCGCTACTTCCCCTCCAAGGAGGACGTGGTCTTCCCCGACCACGAGCGCTGCCTGGCCGACATGACGGCGTTCCTGAGCGAGGATGCCGGCACGGACGACCCGGTGCAGCGCGTCTGCGACGCCGCCCGGCTCGTCCTGCGCATGTACGCCGAGAACCCGACGTTCTCCGTCCAGCGGTACCGCCTCACCAGGAAGGTCCCCGGCCTGCGCGCGTACGAGCTGTCGGTGGTCTGGCGTTACGAGCGCGCCCTCGCCGAGTACCTGCGCGGGCGCTCCACCGGCCCGCGCGCGGACACGCTGCGCGCCGACGTCGTCGCCGCGGCGGTGGTCGCCGCGCACAACAACGCCCTGCGCTCCTGGCTGCGTTCGGACGGCAAGGGGGACGCCGCGGAGGCGGTCGACCACGCGCTCGGGTATGTACAGAACGCCTTCGGTTCCCCGCCCGGCGAACGCGCGGACGAAACGGCGGAGGACGTGGTGGTGGTCGTCTCGCGCCGCGGAGCGCCGATGTGGCGAGTGGTCCAGGAGATCGAGTCGGCCTTCCGGCGGGACTGAGCGCGGACCGGGCCGGCCTCCCGCGCCCTCCTTTTATTTTTGAGGGTACGGAGTGCCTTTACGGGTGACACTCAGTGCCATAACCTGTGGTCGTGCACGGCGATCCGCGCACATCGGATTCCGGCCGAGCGCAGGGAGATGACATCGTGTACCACCCAGGAATCGCCCTTCACCCAGGCATCGGCTCCGCGACGGACGTGCTCGACACCGGTTCGGAGGAGCACCCCGGAGACGTCCTGCTCTTCCAGCGGTGCCGCTGGTGCGCCACCGCCATGTACAACCGTCTCCTGTGTCCCGTCTGCGCGGGCAGCGACCTGCGGACCGAGGCGAGCGCGGGCACGGGCGTCGTCCGCCACTCCACGGTGATCCACCGCAACACCCCGGCGGCCCGCAATGTCTCCCTCATCGAGATGACGGAGGGATTCACGGTCCGCGGCCGCGTCATGGGCTCGCCCGCCACCATCCACAGCGGTGACCGGGTGCAACTCGCCACCGCCCAGGACCCGGTGCGCCGGCAGCCGGTGTTCCAGCTCGTCGACGGCTCGTACGGCGGCTGGAACTGAGTACGACGGACGGTCCGCACCGCGAGCCGCCGTCTCCGGGACGGCCGGCCGTGCGCGGCTGAACGAACCGGCATGCGGGAGCGGTCCGTTCAGCCGTACTGGCGACGGGCGTCAGCCGTAGGTGATGTCGGACGTCGCGTACTTGCAGTAGGTGCCGTCGGGACCACTGCCGTTCGTCGACGGCTCCGCCCCGGTGTTGTTGCCGATGTACCTCTGGCAGGGGACGATCTTCTTGCTGCTGTCCCCGACGATCTTGATCGACTTGAGCGTCGCGCTGTCGCCGTAGTTGGTGTTGATGCCGACGAGCTTGCTTCCCTTGTAGGTCGCCTCGATGGCGCTGAGGTTGATCGTCCGCTTGTACTGCGTCTTGCAGTTGCCGCAGGACCGGACGAAGGTGCCGAAGGTCTGCACCGCGAAGTTCGACACGTTCAGCGTTCCGGCGCCGTTGAACTGGAACACCTTGTCGCTGGCCGCCTTCGCG
This sequence comes from Streptomyces sp. NPDC005141, assembly GCF_053599975.1. Lineage (NCBI taxonomy): Bacteria > Bacillati > Actinomycetota > Actinomycetes > Kitasatosporales > Streptomycetaceae > Streptomyces > Streptomyces sp. NPDC005141. The sequence continues at coordinate 1,862 of NZ_JBSFYW010000086.1, forward strand.
CCACCGCCGCTGACGGTGTAGACATTGGACGACGAGGAGCCGAGGAACGTCGCCGCGTCCTCGCCGACGTCCTCCCACCAGACGTTCTGCAGCGTGCAACTGCCCAGGCAGTGAATGCCGTCGGCGGCGGGCGCGCCGATGATGACGTTCTTCAGGACGGTGCCTGCGGCCAGTTCCAGGATCGGTCCCTGGTCCTCGTCCTGGCTGTCCGAGCCCAGGTCACCGGTGCCGTACAGGCGCTTCATCCCGTAGTCCTTGGTGCCGGACACCGAGATGGTGGAGGAGACGGCCTGACTGCCGTTCGCGGTGGGCCAGGTGGCGGCGCTCGCCGGATTCAGGGCGCCGTCGGCCATCACCATGGCGGCCGACAGGCCGAGCGCGGCGAGGGTACCGGTGAGGGCGCGCCGCCGGGCGCGGGGGCGTGCTGATGACGTCATGTCCCGATGCCTTCTTCCAGGTGGGGGTGAGTGGGGGCGAGTGGGGGGTGGTCGAGTAGGGACGCTCGAACGTGGGGGCGGTCAGAGCTTTCCGGCGCCCGCACCGGACGTCACCGAGGAGACGACCGTCGAGGCGGGCTCGGCGGTGTAGCTGTAGGACGGCTTGGTGAACGTGCCTACCTGCGAGACCTCGGTGGCGGCTCCACCGAGGTCGTTTCCGCTGAGGTTGGCGTAGCCGTCCACGTCGCTGTCGCGGTTCGTGGTGACAGCGACCGCCGTGCTCCGGAAGACGTTGTTCTCGACGAGCATCTGGGCGCCCATGCGGGAGTGCACGGCGGTGTCGGCGCCGACGACGTAGTTGTCGTAGAAGTGCCCGGTGCCGAAACGCAGGCTGGGGATGCGGGAGTTGATGTTGTTGAACCAGTTGTGGTGGTACGTCACCCGCAAGTGACCGGTGTCCTCGCTGGAGTTGCTGTCGCTGTGGCCGACGAGCGAGCCCTTGTAGTGGTCCTTGAAGGTGTTCCAGGAGACGGTGACGTAGTCGGACCCGTGCGTGATGTCGAGCAGGCCGTCGTAGTAGTCCTTGCCGTGGTCACGGTCGGACGAGAAGGCGTTGTGGTCGATCCACACCTTCGTCGAGGCCTGGACGGTGATGCCGTCGGCGGGTGCGACCGGCTTGCTGATGTTCAGGTTGCGGACGACGACGTTACTGACCTTCTTCAGGCGCAGTCCGCCGCCGGTGAACCCGGACGCCGAACCGACGCCCAGGACCGTGGTGTTGGAGCCGATGTCGACCTGACCGCTGAGCGAGATCAGGCCGTTGACCTTGACGACCTTGGCCGAGGTGCCGGTGACCGCGGTCTTGAAGGCGTCGAGCGTCGTGACGGTGACGGCGGTGGCGCCGCCGCCGCCGGTGGTACCGGCGCCGAAGCCGACCGGCGAGGTCTCGGCGGCTCCGGCCGATTGCGGCAGGACGAGAGCCGCGGTGACGGCCAGGGCGGCCCCGGCCGTCACCAGGGCAAGGCGTGAGGAGATCTTCCGTGGGGGGCGAGTACGCATGCGGGTGTGTCCCTTCGGATTGACCGTGGGTCATGTACACGAACGACGTACTTGGATCTGAACAGCATGCGATGTGCGGCATTACGCGTACGGACTGAACGCGGGTCGTGGATGACGACTTGCCCAGGTGGTGCGGCTCGGAGATCTGATGTCTCGTATACGAGATGTCACACACGGGTCATGCTGCTGAACGGGAACGTAAGGGGTAAGCGCTTTCTAGTCAACGCTTCCCACAGAACACATCCGGCCAACTCCCGCACCACACGGAACCGGCACGATCGGAGACATTCGGGCGTCAGCGTGCGCCTGCCGGTGTTCGTGCGACGAAGGTGCACCACGTGCACGCGGGGGGCTGTGCCATGGCGAAGACGCGGGAGCCCGCGATACTGGGCGGCCCGGCAATCTCGTCGCCGGCGCTCGCGTTACTGGCGGGGGGCCGTTCCGGTACTGGCCGGACTCAGCAGCGTGGGCGGCCGTACGGGAGTCCGGGTTGCACGGGACCCCCGTACGACCGCCGGGCTCACGGTGTCACGGAGCCGGAGTGATACGGATGCCGACCGTGCCGCTCGCGCCGCGGCGCAGGCGACTGCCGAACAGGGTGAGACGGCCCACCAGCCCGTACTTGCGGGCGATCAGCGCCCGGTAGCGGGCGGTCTCGGCCGCGTCGACGATTTCCGCCGTGGCGGGGACCGGCTCCCCCGTCGGCCTGCCGCGCACGTCGCACGGCCCGACCAGGACGTCGGCCCGGTTGCGGATGCGCTTCACCTTCCAGCTGTCGGCGACGGTCCAGGCACCGAGCGCCGCGCCGTCGGGCACCACCCACACCGGCGTGGCCACCCCCGTACCGTTCTTGCGATAGCTGGTGATCAGCAGATACTTGCCCGATCCCAACTTGTTCAGCGAGGCCTCGTCCATGCCGGAAGTCTAAGCGGGCCGGTCCGCGGGCCCCGCGGCGCCCGAGCCGTCCGGGTCAGGACAACTGACCGTCGTAGTCCGGCAGCTTGAAGGTGCGCTCGGCGTGGCCGCCGACCAGGTCGGTGGTGTTGTTGCCGACGTTGGCGATGATCGTGTAGCCGAGGGACTCGATCTGCGCGCGCTTGCCGGTCTTGTAGGCGCTGACCTGGTCGAACAGGTCGGGCAGGTCCCGCACGTAGAGGCCGTCGACCGGATAGCCGACGCTCTTCAGGTTCCACTTCGTCTCGGCGGCGATGATGCCCGGACGCGCGGTCACGAAGAAGACGGCGACACCGCGGGAGTGCGCGTAGCGGGCGAGTGCCAGAGAGGCCGTGACCGCCGGGGTCGGCAGCTCGTACCAGGGGTGGAAGTCGGTCTCCAGCGTGGTGTTGTCGATGTCGAACACGACCGCGAGCTTCTTGCCGCCCGCGTCGGTGCGCTGCTCGACGTACGGCACCGCCTGGTCGATGACGGCCTGGACGTCCTTCTGCCAGGTGGCGTAGTCGACGTCGGCCGTCGCGGACGTGCTCGCGACCACCTGGGCCGGCGCCGCGGCGGCGGACCCGGCCGCCGTGACCGTCCCTCCGATCCCCAGCGCCACGACCGCCGACACCACGCCCATCCGGCGCACCACACCGCGTCTCGTCATGCCTGTCCCCTTTTCACGTCTGTTGTGCACGTCTGCCGATGGAGTACGCGTACATCGCGACGGCGACGGTGCCTGGTCACGGGACCGTCGCCGCGGCAGACATGATCCTGGCAGCGCGTGTACGGAGGGGGAAGAGGCAGTTACTGATCGGTAGAGATCGTGCTTCGTGCGACTCGGGGTACCCGCTGTCCACCTGCGGTGCGGTGGCAGACGTCCGCGTCGCGTGTGAGCCTGAGGCTCGCGGCTGGCACCAGTGGAAAGAGGCTGCTCGGATGCAAGGACCGAACATCGTCATCGTCGGCGCGGGATTCGCCGGAGTCGAGGCCGCCCGGAGCCTCGAGAGGACGCTCACCCCCGGCGAGGCCCGGATCACCCTGATCAGCCCCACCAACTACCAGCTGTACCTGCCGCTGCTGCCGCATGTCGCCGCCGGTGTCGTCACCCCCCAGTCCGTGGCGCCCTCACTGCGCCGGATCCTGCACCGCACGGCACTGGTGCCCGGCGGGGTGATCGGTGTCGATCCGGGCGCCAAGGTCTGTGTCGTCCGCAAGATCACCGGGGAACTCGTCGACCTGCGCTACGACTACCTGGTACTCACTCCGGGGAGCGTGACCCGCACCTTCGACATCCCCGGTCTGGCGGAGGAGGCGCGCGGCATGAAGACGCTCGCCCAGGCCACCTATCTGCGCGACCACGTGATCGCCCAACTCGACCTGGCGGCAGCCACGTCGGACGACGACGAGCAAGCGGCACGGCTTCAGTTCGTGGTGGTCGGCGGCGGATACGCGGGCACCGAGACGGCGGCCTGTCTGCAACGCCTGACCACCGCCGCGGCACAGCGCTACCACCCCCGTATCGACCCCGGCCTCATCAAGTGGCACCTGGTCGACGTGGCCCCGAAACTGCTGCCCGAACTCGGCGACAAGCTGGGCGCGAGCGCGCTGCGGCTGCTGAGCGAGCGCGGCGTGCAGATCTCGCTGGGCACCTCCGTCGCCTCCGTCACCAAGGACGCGGTCACCCTCACCGACGGGCGGGTGCTGCCCTCCCGGACGCTGGTGTGGACCGCCGGTGTCGCGGCCAGCCCGCTGGTCGACTCACTGGGCGCGGAGACCGTGCGCGGGCGGATCGCCACCGAGCCCGACTTCAGGGTGCCGGGGCTCGACGGGGTGTTCGCCCTGGGCGACGCGGCGGCGGTGCCCGACCTCGCCAAGGGCGACGGCTCCGCGTGCCCGCCGACCGCCCAGCACGCGGCCAGGCAGGGCCGGCACGCGGCCAAGGTATTGACGGCGAGGCTGCGCGGGCAGCCCACCTTGCCCTACCGGCACCGAGACCTCGGCCTGGTCGTCGACCTGGGCGGCCACGACGCGGTGTCCAAGCCGTTCGGCATCGGCCTCAAGGGCGTGCCCGCACAGGTCGTGGCCCGCGGATACCACCTGTACGCGCTGCGCACGGGCGCCGCCCGGTTCCGTACGGGCGCCAACTGGCTGCTCAACGCCGTGACGGGCGACGACTTCGTCCGCACCGGCTTCCTCGCGGACCGGAAGGGAACCCTGCGGGACTTCGAGCGCACGGATGTGTATCTGACGCCGGAAGAGGTGAGGGCCCGAACCCGCGCCCGCGCTTAGGAGCTGTCGTTCGGATCGGGCCGCAGGGCACTGATGGCTGCTCGTCGACGGGTGGGTCCGGCTCGACCGGATCAGGGCGCGCCGCCCTCCCCGCCGGTTGTGCTCCGCAGCAGGGCGAGGTAGCGGCGGCCGAACAGGTAGGCGTCTCCCGGCCAGCGGGCGGAGAGGTAGTGGCCGTCCTGGACGACGAAGGCCTGGGTGTCGTCGGTGGCGGTGCCGCGCCGGGTGAGCGTGCGCGGGCCGCGTTCGAACCGTCCGCCCGGGTCGGTGAGGGCCGCCTTGACCTCGTCCTCGACGTAGGCGGGATAGGTGCGGTAGTAGCGGCCGAGGCGCCATGCCGTGCTGAAGTACGCCGTGCGTTCCATGTATTTGGGCAGACAGGTCGTACGGCGGTCGGCCAGGACGCTGTGGCCGGTGGCGGGGTCCTGGGCGCGGGCCAGCACGAGGACGCCGTGACAGATCGCGCCGACGGGCCGCCGCAGGGCCCAGAACCGGGCGATCTGCCGCTGCAGCGGCACTGAGCCGAGGTATTGCCGCATACCCGGCGCGTGTCCGCCCGGGAGCAGCAGGCCGTCGAAGTCCTCGACGTCCACGTCGGCCCAGGAGACGGTGGCCCGGAACGCGGCCGAGTCGGTCAATTCCCCGTAGAAGCGGCGAGGTTCCCGCTCCGCGCCCAGCCGGCCGAACAGCACGCCCGTGAGCAGCCGCGGGTCCGCCTCGGGCCGGGTGCCCGCGCGTTCGGCCGCGAACACGACGTCGTGGCCGGCCTGCGTCAACATCCGCCAGGGTACGGCGACTTCGGTGACGTCGAAGTCATGGTCGGGGAGGGGAATCAGCACACGCATGCGGCCATCATGGCAGCCGGCGCCGGGGTCGGACCGGGCGCCTCGGCAGGACCTGAGGGCGTGGGTGAACGCGCGGGTGTGGGCGCACGTATGAGGGGAGGGCCCTCGACCGGGGCTCTCGGCGGCGGTGACGTCGCTCCGTTCGGCTTCGGGAGCCCATGGATGAGGCACGCACGACGACGGATCGTCCGACGGGGGGCGCGCTTCGCCGCCGTCGGCGGACTGCTCTGCGGGGGGCTGATGGTGACGCACGCGATGGCGAGCGAACCGTCGGACACGTCGCGTGCCAAGGAGAGTTCGGCGCAGGCGGCCGCGGACACGGGTGCTGGGCTGGTGTCCCGGCTGGGCACCTCGCGGACCGCCGGCAGCTGGATCGCCGAGGACGGGCGTCCCGTGGTCGCGGTCACCGACACGGGTGCGGCGGCCGAGGTGAAACGGGCGGGTGCCCGCCCGAAGGTCGTGCCGCACAGCATGCAGGACCTCAAGTCCGCCACGGAGACGCTCGGTTCGGCGCCCCGGGTGCCGGGCACGGCCTGGGCTGTGGACTACACGAAGAACGAGGTGGTGGTGCAGGCCGACAGCACGGTCTCCGCCACCGACTGGTCGCGCATGACGAAACTGGCCGACGGTATCGGCGACTCCGTGCGGATGCGCCGGACCCAGGGCACCTTCACCACACGGGTGAACGGCGCACAGGCGATCTTCTCGACGAGCGGGCGCTGTTCGGCGGGCTTCAATGTGACCAGCGCACAGGGCGAGTTCATCCTCACGGCGGGGCACTGCGGCCCCGCCGGCTCCGTCTGGTTCTCCGACAACTCGGGCCGGCAGCAGGTGGGCCGCACGGTCTCCACCGCGTTCCCCGGGAGTGACTTCTCCCTCATCCAGTACGACGCCGGGCAGCAGCAGGCGGCGGCCGGGAGCAACATCGTGGGCATCGGCGGCGGCAACGGCGTACGGATCACCGGCGCCGCCGATCCGGCCGTGGGCCAGCGGGTCTTCCGCAGCGGCAGCACCAGCGGGCTGCACGACGGCAAGGTGACCGCGCTCAACGCGACGGTCAACTACCCGGAGGGCACGGTCACCGGGCTGGTCGAGACCACGGTGTGTGCCGAACCCGGCGACAGCGGCGGCCCGTTGTTCTCCGAGGGCATCGCGCTGGGGGTGACGTCGGGCGGCAACGGCGACTGCGCGACGGGCGGCACGACGTTCTTCCAGCCGGTCACCAAGGCGCTCACCGCCCTGGGGGTGACGCTCGCGGGTCAGCCTCAGGGCGCCGCCGGCGGTGCTGCCCCGTCGTCCCCAGCGCCCTCGGCGCCGGCTTCGGCGCCGGCCTCGCAGGGGGCGGCGGCCGGGCCGGGCGCGGCGGCACCGGGCGCGGTGGAGCCGGTGGGCAGTACGGGGGCGGGGACCGCGGAGACGTTCGTCACCCAGCTCACCGACCCGCAGAACGTCGGCCCGGGCCTGCTCGTCATCGCGGGGAGCGTCATCGCGCTGGTGGCGACCCGCTTCATCCGCACCGAGCAGGACCGCAACGCCTATCGGCGGCAGTATTCGCAGAGTTGGGGCTGAGCGGCCCGGAGTCGGTTCGAGGTGAACGGAGTCGGGGCCGAACCGCCGGAGGCCGGTGCGGAGGTCCGAGGCGGTGGCTCCCCTCGACGGGGAGCCCCGGCCGGGATGCGGAGGGTCAGGCCGCCCGGGTCGACGACGGGGCGGCCTCGGCCCATTCGAGCACGAGACGCTGGTACTCACGCCGCTCTTCGATGCTCAGGGTCCCGCCCGCCCGGAACCAGAGGGCCCGGATCTCCTCGTTGACCTCGGCGGCCGAGCGCTGAGTGTCGGTGTCAGGAGTGGTGGACATGGCGTGAAGCATACGGTCCTTGACGTGAAGACAATGTGAGTAAAGGCGCACCGAGCGACATAACGGACCGTGAAGCTCGTCACTCACGTGCCGGGCTTGCGGCCGTACACGTAGACGTCGTCGCCGTTCTTGAGCAGCGACCAGTACTTCTTGGCCGTGGTCGGGGTCATGTTGACGCAGCCGTGCGACCCCGGCGGGTTCCACATGCTGAGGCCCACCGAGTGGAAGGCCTGACCGCCGTCGAAGAACTGGCTGTATGGCATGGCCACGTTGTAAAGGCTCGAGACGTGGTCGATGTCACGCCAGTAGACCTTCTTCAGGCCGGTGCGGGTCTCGTAGCCGTCCCTGCCCGTGCGGACCGGGACCGGACCGTAGACCAGCCTGCTGCCGTCCTGGATCCAGCTGAGCTGGAGCGTGAGGTTGACGCAGGCGATACGGCCCTTGTTCACCGGGCACTTGCCGTCCCTGTTCGGGTTGGTCCCGACAGCCTTCTGCTTGTTCATGAGATCCATCACGCCCCAGGTGACAGATCCCGCGTACCCGATGTTCGGGGTTATGCCGTGCTTGGTCTGGAAGGCCTGGATCGCCTTGCAGTCGGCGACGGACTGACGGCCGTCGACCGGCCGTCCGAGGAACTTCTCCACCTGCTTCTGGTTCGGGCCGGTCGACGTCGTACAGCTCGCTGCCTGCGCGGGTGTCGCGCCCAGTGCGAGAGTGAGCGGCGCGACCAGTCCGGCGAGCCCGAGCGCGACGGCTCCTCGTCTGCGTGTGTCCCCCATGACGGGCCTTCCCTGTCGTGTCCATCGTGTTGTCTGCCCTGCTAGACCGTCCATGAGGGTATTGCGTTGTACGGCCGACCGGACCGGGACCAAACAGTGACATTCCTCGCTGCACCGGTCCACACCCTCCTCGGCTCCACGACGGCCCGGCTGCGGCGGCGCGGCCCACGGCCCCGGGGCCCGCCGCGCGGCGCCGATCCGCTCGGGGCGGGTGGGCGGGCGGGCGGGCACGATCGGGTGTACGGCCCGGCGAGAGGTTCACGCACTGGGGACGGGCCGGATATGTCGGCCCTCGGTATCGGTCCAGTTTCCCCCGATTGGACCGAGGTTTCGGCGGGGCCTCCCCCCTACGCTGCCGACATGTACTCCACCCTCGCCGCTGACCTCGAACGACTCCCCGAACTCCTCCAGGCCGCCCGTGACTTCGCCGTCCAGGAGGTGACCGGCCTCGACCGCCGTCCGGTCGCCCAGTTGGGCAAGGCGCCCGCCCCCGCGCCGCTTCCGGCCGAGGGCGCGGGGGCGGAGGGCGCCCTGACCCGGTTCGCCGGGCAGTGGGCCCCGGGGTTCTCCGGCTCCGCCGGCCCGCGCTACCTCGGCTTCGTCACCGGCGGCGCGACACCCGCCTCACTCACCGGGGACTGGCTGACCGGCGCCTACGACCAGAACGTCTCGGGCAGCGGCGGATCCTTCGCGAGCGCCCTGGAGCACGAGACGCTGGGCTGGCTGCGCGAGTTGTTCGGACTGGGCGAGGAACACCACGGGGCGTTCGTGAGCGGGGCGACGGTCTCCAACACGGTAGGGCTCGCCATCGCGCGGGAGTGGCTCGGCGAGCGCCGGGGCGTGTCGGTCGCGCGCGAGGGGGCCGGTGCGCTCGGTCCGGTGGACGTACTGTCGGGCAGCCCGCACTCCAGCGTCGCCAAGGCCCTGTCCGTGCTCGGCCTCGGCCGGGACAGCCTGCGTGCGGTGCCGGTGCTGCCCGGCAACCGCGAGGCCGTGGACGTCGAGCGGCTCGACGCCGCGCTCTCCGCGCTCGACGGGCGTCCGGCCGTCGTCGTGGCGAACGCCGGGACCGTGAACACCGTCGACTTCGACGATCTGCGGGCGATCGCCGCGCTCAGGGAGCGCCATGACTTCTGGCTGCACGTGGACGCCGCGTTCGGCGGCTTCGCCGCGCTGTCGCCCGCGCACTCCTCGCTGGTGGCGGGTCTGGACGCCGCCGACTCCGTCTGTGTCGACCTGCACAAGTGGCTCAACGTCCCCTACGACGCTGCCGTCCAGTTCACCCGTCGCCAGGACCTCCAGGTCCGGGTCTTCCACAACGCCTCGCCCTATCTCGGACTCCCCACCGGGGATCCCGACTTCCTGCACCTGACCCCGGAGAACTCGCGTCGGCTGCGCGCGCTCCCGGCCTGGTTCTCGCTGGCGGCCTACGGCCGCGAGGGACATCGCGAGATCGTCGAGCGGAACGTCGCGCTCGCCAGGCGTCTGGGCGAGCGGATCGCCCGTGTTCCCGCGCTGCGGCTCCTCGCGCCCGTCCGGCTGAACGTCGCCTGCTTCACCCTCGCCGACGACCCGACCGAGCAGCGGGTCCGCGCACTGGCCGATGCCGTCGCCGCCTCGGGCGAGGCCTTCCTGACACCGACGTTCTACGACGGGACGCACGGGCTGCGTGCCGCGTTCAGCAACTGGCGTACGACCGAGGCGGACACGGACCGGGTGTCCGACGCCCTCGAGCGTCACTGCGCGGAGCCGCGCGGCTAGACGCCCTCGCCCCCGCCGCCGAAGTCGCCGTCTCCACCGTCGGCCCCGCGCACCCGCCGGAACCCGGTGTTGACGCCCAGCAGACCACCGTCGACGCACAGGGTCGTGCCGGTGATCCAGGACGCGTCGCGGGAGGCGAGGAAGGCGACGGCGGCCGCGATGTCCTCGGGTTCGCCGACCCGGCCCAGCGGATACAGCCCGGCCGCCAGGGCGAGATCGTCGTCACGGCCCTCCCACGCGGTGGTACGGACGGTTCCCGGTGCCACCAGGTTCACCCGGACGCCCCGGCCGGCGGCATGGCTGGCCAGGGTGCGGGTGAGCGACATCAGTCCCGCCTTGGCCGCGCTGTAGGCGTGGTTGCCGAAGTCCTGGATGCCGTTGACGGAGCCGATGGAGACGATGGCGCCGCGGCCGGAGGCCACCAGGTGCGGGAGCGCCGCGCGGGCGCAGCGGTAGGCGCCGCTCAGGGTGATGTCCAGGTCGCGGGCCCACACTTCGTCGCTCTCGTCCTCGAAGAGCGGGGCGTCGGGGCTGCACCGGTAGGCGTTGTTGACCAGGACGTCGAGCGAGCCGAAGGCGTCGACGGCGTACGCCACGGCGGCCTCGACCTGGGCCCGCTCCCCCACGTCGCAGCTGAACGCCTCGGCCCGCGCGCCGCGTTCACGCAGTGCGCCGGCCGTCTTCTCCGCCTCCACCAAGTCCATGTCGGTGACGAGGACCTGGGCGCCTTCCTCGGCGAGCCGATGAGCGGTCGCCGCGCCGATACCGCGGGCCGCACCCGTGATCAGAACCCCGTATCCCTCGAAGCGCCTCATCGCAGTCATGGCAGCGAAGGTACTGCCAAGATCGTCACGGCGACAGATACCGTGCGCCCATGTCCGCCTTCATACAGCAACTCCCGGCTCTGATCGGCGTGGTCATCGGTGCCCTCGGTTCGTACCTGGCGATCGTGCGGGGCGACCGGGCCCGCTTCGGCCGCGAGCAGACCGCGCGCTGGGAGGAACGACGGCTCGCGGTGTACGCCGACTACGCGCGGTGTCTGAAGAAGACGATCACGCTGACATACCGGGTCGCCGCCCATCTCGGCAACGACCCCCACCCGCATGCGCTGTCGCCGGAGGAGGCGGCTCCGCTGCTGGCCGAGGCCGCGGAGGCCGGGGACCCGGCCGGTGAGGCACTGCTGCTCCTGGGCACTCCGGAGGTGGTGGAGAAGTCGCGCGCCTGGGTCGTCGTGGTGATGGAGATGGAGCGCTTCCTCTACGAAGGCACCCGCGACCCCGAGGCATGGCAGACCCTGCTCGAACGCCAGCGCACGGAGCGCGAGGCGTACTACGCGGCGGTGCGCGCGGACCTCTCCCTGATGACGGAGCGGCCGGCCGCGTGGCAGGTACCGCCGCTGCACGCGCGCGCCTGACCACGGCCACGCCCTCCGTGGCCGGCCCGGCTCGCCTGTCCGGACCTCCCGCCCCTCAGCGGTACCCCGTCGCGTCCGCCGGCTTCCCCTTGTCCTGGACCTCGACCATGTAGCGCCAGCAGTCCGGACGGCTGCCGTCGAGGTCGGTGAAGCCGTACACCTGGGCGACCTGCCCGCTGGAGAGGGACTGCCCGTTCCAGCGCGCGACGTCCGGGTCGGCGGCCAGCGCGGCGACCGCGCGTCCCACGTAGTGCGGCGTCTCGGAGATACCGAAGTGCGGGACGCGTTCCTCGGCGTCGTGCCAGTTCTCCTCGGTCACACCGAAGGCCTCCAGCATCATCTCCGAGCGCAGCCAGCCGGGGGTGAGGGCCACGGCGGTGGCGCCGCGGGGGCCCACTTCGTGCGCGAGGGCGAACGCCATGCGCAGCACGGCCGACTTGGCGAGGTCGTAGAAGAAGGAGACCCGGTAGGTGTCCCGGTTGTAGTCCGCCGTGCCGTCGGTCATCTCGACGACCAGGCCGCCGGGACTGCGCAGGAGCAGCGGCAGCGTGTGGTGGCTGGTGATCGCGTGGGTCTCGACGGCGAGCCGGAGCATTCTGAGGCCGTTGTCGAGGTCGTGCTCCCATACGGGGGCGTCCCACTCGAAGAGCTTCTCGGCGCCCCAGATGTCGTTGACCAGGATGTCCAGGCGGCCCTGCTCGTCCGCGATCCGGGCGACGAGCGCCGCCACCTCGGCCGGGACGAGGTGGTCGGTGGGGACCGCGATGCCCCGCCCGCCGGCCGCGGTGACCAGGTCCGCGGTGTCCTCGATGGTCTCCGGGCGGTCGTACTCCGAGCGCCGTGCGCGCGTGCTGCGGCCGGTCACATAGACGGTGGCGCCGGCCGCGCCCAGTTCCGCGGCGATTCCGCGGCCCGCGCCGCGGGTCGCGCCCGCCACCAGTGCGACCTTGTCCCGCAGCGTGCCTTCCAACGGCCCTGACATGTCCGACCTCCGTGCGCGTCGCGTTCACGGGTGCTGTCCCCGTGTCGCTACGAGCGTCTCCCGGAAGCCGGACATCTTCTGTCAGGTATCTCCGAGTCGTTTCCGCCGTGTCGCCGCCGGTCGGCGCCGGGCGGTCGGCGCCTCACCGCGGCGGGACGGCGGCGTCAGTGGCCCCGTGCGATCCACTCCTCCAGATGGGAGGCCTCCGCGCCGATCGTGGTCGTCTCGCCGTGTCCCGTACGGACGACCGTGTCGGGCGGCAGGGTGAGCAGCCGGTCGCGGATCGACTCGATGATCGTCGGAAAGTGGGAGTAGGACCGGCCGGTCGCCCCCGGGCCGCCCTGGAAGAGGGTGTCGCCGGAGAAGAGGGTGCCGAGGCCCGGGTCGTAGAGGCAGACCGCGCCCGGGGCGTGCCCGGGGGTGTGCAGCACGGTCAGGTCGGTGCCCGCCGCCTCGATCACCTGGCCGTCCTGGAGCCAGGCGTCGGGCAGGCGGTCCGGGTGGGTGAGCTTCCACAGCGGCAGATCGTCGGGGTGGAGCCAGATGGTGGCGCCGGTCCGCTCCGCGAGGGCGGGAGCGGCGTCGATGTGATCGTTGTGGGCGTGGGTGCACACGATGGCCCGAAGTCGCCGGTCTCCGACCGCCTCGGCGATGGCGTCGGCGTCATGGGCGGCGTCGATCACGATCGCCTCGTGATCGTTTCCCACGATCCACACGTTGTTGTCGACGTCCCAGGTGCCGCCGTCGAGTGCGAAGGTGCCCGAGGTGACGAGGTGTTCGATGCGTGCGCTCATCACAGCATCACCACCGAGCGCAGCACGTCACCGTGGTGCATCCGCTCGAAGGCCGGTTCCACTTCGTCCAGGGCGATCGTCTCGCTGACGAAGGCGCCCAGGTCGAGGCGTCCCTGGAGGTGCAGGTCGATCAGCATCGGGAAGTCGCGGGAGGGCAGGCAGTCCCCGTACCAGGACGACTTGAGGGCGCCGCCGCGTCCGAAGACGTCGATCAGGGGGAGTTCGAGTTTCATGTCGGGGGTGGGCACGCCGACGAGCACGACGGTGCCGGCGAGGTCGCGGGCGTAGAACGCCTGCTGGTATGTCTCGGGGCGGCCCACGGCCTCGATGACGACGTCGGCGCCGAAGCCTCCGGTGAGTTCGCGGATCGCCTCGACGGGGTCGGTCTCACGGGAGTTGACGGTGTGCGTCGCGCCGAGCTTCTCGGCGGTCGTGAGCTTGCGGTCGTCGATGTCCACGGCGATGATCTTCGCCGCGCCCGCGAGCCGGGAGCCGGCGATCGCCGCGTCGCCGACACCGCCGCAGCCGATCACCGCGACCGTGTCGCCGCGGCCGACGTTGCCCGTGTTGATAGCGGCCCCGATCCCGGCCATCACACCGCAGCCGAGCAGTCCGGCGACCGCCGGGGAGACCGCCGGGTCGACCTTGGTGCACTGTCCGGCCGCGACCAGCGTCTTCTCGGCGAAGGCGCCGATGCCGAGCGCCGGAGACAGTTCGGTGCCGTCCGTCAGGGTCATCTTCTGCTTCGCGTTGTGGGTGTTGAAGCAGTACCAGGGGCGTCCGCGCAGACACGCACGGCACTGCCCGCACACCGCGCGCCAGTTGAGGATGACGAAGTCGCCGGGCGCCACGTCCGTGACACCGGCGCCGACCGACTCCACGATTCCGGCCGCCTCGTGGCCGAGCAGGAACGGGAAGTCGTCGTTGATACCGCCCTGCTTGTAGTGCAGGTCCGTGTGGCAGACCCCGCAGGCCTGGATCTTCACCACGGCCTCGCCCGGCCCCGGATCGGGCACGACGATGGTCTCGACGCGCACCGGCTCGTTCTTGCCCGGTGCGATGACACCCCGTACTTCCTGCGCCATGTGAGTGAGCCCTTCCCTGAGTCGACGTTCCGTCGACCGACCCTACGGTGTGACCGGCCGGTAGAAGGCCAGCCGGTCCGCGGTGGCTCCGGTCCCGGTGCGCCGGAACGGCCGGCCCTGGCGGGTGGCGATACCCCGCGCCCGCCGTGCCGGGGGCCGAGAACAGGGACGAGGACGAGGAGAGGCCCGTCACCAGGAGCTCTCAGATACCCCCGGGGGTACCTCTGCTATCGTGAAGATATACCCCCGGGGGTAATTTCCCATTGATCCGCGGAGCCTGTCGGGCTTCACGCAGGAGAGGAGTGCTGCCGTGTTCTTCGTCGACACCATCGAGGTGGCGGGCCTGGGCAACCGGAGCTATCTGGCGGGTGGCCCACGCGCCGCGGTGGCGGTCGATCCGCCCAGGGACGTCGAGCGCGTGATCGCGGCGGCGGCCCGGCGGGGCGTGCGGATCGCCCACGTCGTCGAGACGCACCTGCACAACGACTACGTGAGCGGCGGCCTGGAACTGGCCCGGCTCACCGGGGCCGCCTACCTGGTCCCGGCCGGCGCCCGCGTCGCGTTCGAGCGGGTGCCGGTGGGCGACGGGGACACGGTGGAGGTGGATGCCGGACTGACGCTGCGCGCGCTGGCCACGCCCGGTCACACCCCGCACCACACCTCGTACGTCCTTCAGGAGAGCGGGCGCGCCCTCGCGGCCTTCACCGGCGGCTCGCTGCTCATCGGCACGGTCGGCCGGCCCGATCTCGTGGAGCCGCGGCTGACCGGGGAACTGGCCCGCGCGCAGCACGCGTCGGCGCACCGGCTCGCCGCCGAGCTGCCGGACGACACCGCCGTCCTGCCCACCCACGGCTTCGGCAGTTTCTGTTCCGCGAGCAGCGCGGAAGGTGACGCGACGACGACGATCGGGCGCGAGCGCGACAGCAACGAAGCACTGGTCAAGGACGTCGACGCGTTCGTCGCGGACCTCCTGGCCGGACTCGACGACGTACCCGCGTACTACGCGCACATGGGCCCCGCCAACGCCGCCGGCCCCGCCTCCGTGGATCTCACCCCGCCCGCCCTCGCGGACTCCGCGGAGATCGCCGCCCGGCTCGCGGCAGGCGAGTGGGTCGTGGATCTGCGCAGCCGCCTCGCGTTCGCCACGGGGCATGTCTCCGGGGCGGTCAACTTCGAGGCGGACGGTCAGCTCGCCGTGTATCTGGCCTGGCTGCTGCCCTGGGGCAAGCCGGTCACCCTGCTCGCCGAGTCCGCCGAACAACTCGCCCATGCACAGCGGGAGTTGGCCCGCGTCGGCGTGGACCGGCCGGCCGCGGCCGCGATCGGCTCACCGGGCGACTGGGTACGCGAAGGGGAACGGCCGCGTGCCTTCCGGCGCGCCGGCTTCGCCGAACTGGCCCAGGCGTACGCCGTCCCCGGCCGGGCCGTGATCCTGGACGTCCGGCGCGATTCCGAGCGCGCAGGGGGCCATATCGCGGGTTCGGTGCACATCCCCGTCCACCAGGTCCGCGAGCGGCTCGGGGAGATACCCGCCGGAACCGTCTGGGTGCACTGCGCCGGAGGCATGCGGGCCGCCATCGCCGCCTCACTGCTCGACGCGGCGGGCCGGGAGGTCGTGGCCGTCGACGACTCCTTCGCCTCCGCGAGCACGTCCGGCCTGCCCGTGGCACGGATCACCCCGGCCGGGCCCGGGGATTCCACGGGCCCCGCAGCCGACACCGTCCCACTCGACGCGCGCGCACCGGGCGGACGGGCTGAAGCCCCCGCCTCCGACTCCGGCCCCACCCTCTCCGCCTCGGCCGCCGCCACCGCCACCGAAGCCCACGCACGCCATCGCCGGACGGACGGGGACCAGGTGGACGGCGACGGCACCTCGCAGGCCACGCCCGACGCGGCGGGCCACGAGTTCGGCGGCCCCGCGGCGTGAGCGTTCTGATCCTCGCTGTCGCCGCCGGAGCCGTGACCGGGCTCGCCCTCGGAGCGCTGGGCGGTGGCGGCAGTGTGCTGGCCGTGCCCGCCCTGATCTATCTGCTGGGGTTCACGCCCGCGGCCGCGACCTCCGCGAGCCTGGTCATCGTCACCGTCACCTCGGCGACCGCGCTGTCCGCGCACGCCCGGGAGGGCACCGTGCGCTGGCGCGCCGGCGCGCTGTTCGCGGCGGCGGGGCTGATCCCCGCGGTGCTGGGCGGGGCGGTCTCGGGACGGCTGCCTCCCGCCGCGCTGACCGGCGCCTTCTCGGTGGTCGCGGGCCTCGCGGCGTTCCGGATGCTCCGGCCGTCGGCCGGTGGGCCGGCCGCCGTGCCCGCGCGGCGCGGCCGGATCACCGGGGCGGGCGCGGGTCTGGGTGCGGTGACCGGGGTGCTGGGCGTGGGCGGCGGCTTTCTCGCCGTACCGGCTCTGGTGAACGTCGTGGGTCTGCGGATGCGGGCCGCCGTCGGCACCAGCCTGCTGGTGATCACGGCGAATTCGCTGGCCGCGCTGCTCGCCCGCGCGGGGACGGCGCAGAGCCTGGACTGGGCGGTCGTGGCGCCGTTCGCCGGGGCGGCCGTCCTCGGCGCGTGGGACGGGAAGCGTCTGGCGGCCCGGGTGTCCGGCGGCACGCTCCAGCGGATCTTCGCCTGCGCCCTGCTGGGCGTGGCCGCGCTGATGCTTCTGGACGTCGCGCTGTGAGGGTCAGGCGAGCGACAGGAAGAGCTTCTCCAGACGGGCCCGCATCTGCTCGTTGGTCTCACCGTTCTTCGCGCCGTTCTCGGCGTCGGTCAGACACTGCTGGAGCCCGGTGGCGATGATCGCGAAACCGGCCCGGTCCAGGGCGCGGGAGGCCGCGGCGAGCTGGGTGACCACGTCCTCGCAGTCGCGTCCCTCCTCGATCATCCGGATCACTCCGGAGATCTGTCCCTGCGCCCGGCGCAACCGGTTCAGCACTGACTTCAGCTCGGCACCCGCGAGTTCCAGTTCCACGAACACTCCTTCACCCATACCCCTAGGGGTATTGTACTCCGCCCTCCGGGGCACCCTCGAAGATCAAGGATGACACTCCCCATGAACACCCCCGTCGCCCTCGACGCCGACCAGGCCCACGGCCGGCTCGCCGAGCTGACCGTCATCGACGTCCGCACCCCCGGCGAGTACGCCTCCGGCCATCTGCCGGGCGCCCTGAACATCCCCCTGGACGGACTCCACCGGGCGCTGTCCGTGCTCAGGGACGCCCGCCCCGAGCTGCTGGTCGTCTGTGCCTCCGGCAACCGCTCGGCGAACGCCTGCGCCCTGCTGGCCGAGCACGGCGTACGGGCGGCCACGCTCACCGGCGGCACCAGCGCCTGGGCGCAACGCGGACACGAACTGCACCGACCGGTCACGCCCGCGCGGGCCGGCTGGTCCATGGAACGCCAGGTCCGGTTCACCGCCGGCACCGTCGTCCTCACGGGCCTCGGCCTCGGACTCCTGCGCCCGGCCTGGCGGTTGCTCTCCGCGGGCACAGCGGGCGGCCTGGTCTTCTCGGCGCTCACGAACACCTGCGGCATGGCCGCGCTGCTCGCCCGGCTCCCCCACAACCGGCCACGCCCGGCGGACCTCGACGCCACGCTGGCGGCTCTTGAATCCCGCGTGTCCTGAGTCCGCGCGGACTCCGGGCAGTTGGGACCGGGCCGGGCGCGTCGCCGACGTAGCCTGAGGGCCCCCTCTCAACTCCCGCAAGGAGCGCCGTGAGCCTGACCGAGGCCGAGCCCGAGGTGCCCGCATGGCGCCTGCTGCTCGGATACGTACGACCGCACCGCTGGGCGCTGTTCGCCGGCGCGCTGCTGGCGCTCACGACCGGGGCCACCGGCCTGGTGCTGCCGCTGGTGGCCCGCGGGCTCATCGACAATCTGTCGCACGACCGGCCGATCGGGCGCGCCCTGCTCGGCATGGCGGTCCTGGTGGTGACCAACGCGGCGGTGGGAGCGATGGGTTCGTACGTTCTGCGGCGCACCGCCGAGTCGGTGGTGCTCGGCGCGCGGCGCGCCCTCTCGTCGTATCTGCTGCGGCTGCGGATACCGGCCGTGGACCGCAGCGAGCCAGGCGACCTGATGGCCCGCATCACCTCGGACACGACCCTGCTGCGCGAGGTCACGACCGATTCCCTGGTCGGCCTCGGCACCGGCGGCCTCACCCTCGTCGCGACGGTGGTGATGATGGGCCTGGTCGACGTGGTGCTGCTCGGCGTCACGCTGGCCGTGGTCCTGTGCGCGGGAGCGGTGCTCGGCGTGATCGTGCCGCGCATCAACCGGGCGAGCAGGCAGGCCCAGGACGCCGTCGGGGTGATGGGTGCCTCGCTGGAGCGGATCCTCGGCGCCCTGCGCACGATCAAGGCGTCCGGCGCCGAGCACCGCGAGGAGCGGACCATCCACGCGGCCGCCGAGGAGTCCTGGCGGCAGAGCGTCCGGGCCGCCAAGTGGTCGGCGGCCGCAGGCAACACGGCCGGTCTGGCGATGCAGATCGCCTTCATCACGGTCCTCGCGGTGGGCGGCGCCCGGGTCGCGACCGGCGCCATCGACGTGGGCACCCTGGTCGCCTTCCTGCTCTACGTGTTCTATCTGATGTCGCCGATCCAGCAGGTGGTCGGCGCGGTCACGCAGTACCAGACCGGGGCCGCCGCGCTCGCCCGCATCCAGGAGGCGCTGCGCCTGCCCGCGGAGCCGGCCGCGCTGCCCGCGCCGCTGCCGACCCCGGGCGCGGAACCGGCGGCACTCGCCTTCGACGACGTCCGCTTCCGGTACGGGGACGATCTGCCGTACGTCCACCACGGGGTCTCGTTCACCGTCCCGGCCCGCGGCCTGACCGCGTTCGTCGGCCCTTCCGGCGCGGGCAAGACCACCGTCTTCTCGCTCATCGAGCGGTTCTACGATCCCGAGGCGGGCCACATCACCGTCGACGGCCGTGCGCTGGAGGAGTGGGATCTGCCCCGGCTCCGGTCGGCCATCGGCTATGTGGAGCAGGACGCACCGGTGCTGTCCGGCTCCCTGCGCGACAACCTCCTGCTCGGCAATCCGGAGGCCGAGGAAGGGGAGCTCACCCGGGTGCTGAAGACGACCCGCCTCGACGGCCTGGTCGGCCGGCTGCCCCGCGGGCTGGAGACCCTGGTCGGCCATCGCGGCACCAAGCTGTCGGGCGGCGAGCGCCAGCGCGTCGCCATCGCCCGGGCTCTGCTGCGCCGCCCCCGGCTGCTGCTTCTCGACGAGGCCACGTCGCAGCTCGACGCCGTCAACGAGGCCGCGCTGCGTGACACGGTCGCCGATGTCGCCCGTACGACCACGGTCCTCGTGGTCGCGCACCGGCTGTCCACCGTCACGACGGCCGACCGCATCATCGTGATGGACGCGGGCCGCGTCCGCGCCGTGGGCACCCACCGCGAGCTCGTGACCGCCGATCCGCTGTACGCCGAGCTGGCCGCCACCCAGTTCCTCGCGACCGCCGGCTGACCTCTGCGGCGGGTTCCCGAGGAGGAAGCCGACGACGGTGTCGCGGACCGGGTCGGGGCCCGGTCCGCCGTCGGTCGCCTCGGGCCGCCGGCCCTCGGAGGACTCGCCGAGCATCCCATTGCGTCACCGATGTCCGTGAATTCCTTGGCCACGGACCGGCTCTCCTCTATCGTGATGCCCTCTTTCCGCCACGCGGGGCGGTCGTCCGCTCGGCGGGCACCCCGGACGGGCGGGGAGGCACGTCCCACCCGGATACCCAGGCGACTGATCATGGTCAAAAACCGACACCCGGCCGGGCAGGCCACCCCCGGGGTCACCTTCACGGCCCCCGTCCGCGCGTCCGCCGGCCTGGAAGTGATCTCGCTGTCCGCGCTGCGCGCCCGGTGCCGTGCCCTCGGAACCGATCCCGGTGTGCCGCAGCGCCCCGGCTTCCACCACGTGCTCACGCTCGCCTCCGGCACGCTGCGCCCGACCGTGGACTTCACGGCCCACGACGTCGGGCGGGGCGACTGGCTGTGGACGCGCCCCGGACAGGTCCTCCAGTGGGGAGATCTCACGCGGGCCGAGGGGACGCTGATCGTCTTCGAGCGGGACTTCCCTGACGCGGCCACCGTCCGCGCGGCCCGGCTCGACGATCCGCACGCGCGGGTGCTGCGCACTCCGAAGGCCGAGGACGCCGCGTCCCTGCGGGTGGCCACCACACATCTGGAGCACGAGTTCCGGGCACCGGGACGGCTGCCGGCCGACGCGCACCTCGCCGTGCTGCGTCATCTGCTGGACGCGCTGATCCTGCGCCTGGCCCACCTGGAAGGGCCCGGCAGCACGGCCCCAGAGCCAAGAGAAACCTTTCTGCGGTTCCGCGAGACCGTCGAGCGGGACTTCGCGCGCACCCGCCGGGTGGACGACTACGCCGTCACCCTCGGCTACTCCGCACGCACGCTGTCCCGGGCCGCCCTCGACTCTGCGGGGATCGGCGCCAAGGAGTTCATCGACCGCCGGGTCGTCCTGGAGGCCAAGCGGCTGCTCGCCCACACCGACCTGGCCGCCGCCCGCATCGCCGCCCAGCTGGGCTTCTCCAGTGCCACGAACTTCGCCAAGTACTTCCATCAGCGCGCCGGGCAGGCCCCGATCGCGTTCCGCACGGCGGTACGCGGACAGGGCACGGACACCCCGGGGGCACGGGACGAAGAGGACTTCACCCGGCGAACCGAGCGCCCGGCGGACGCGTGAGCGGGCCGCCCGGCGCTCGGTGATCCGGCCCGCACAGTCGGACGGCGGGCCCCGGCGGAACGTCGCCGTTCCACCGGGACCCGCCGTGGCCGACGCGGTCCGTTGCCCCTAGCTCTGGCCGCCCCCGGGCAGCCCGGTGGCAGGTGCGGCGAGGTCTGCGACCTGGTGCAGCCGATTCAGGTCGTTGAGCTGGGCGGAGGGCCGCGGAAGTTCGGCCTGGTGCTCGGCCGGGATCTCGCTCATGGCGAGCGAGTCGAGCGTGGCGACGGGGCTCGGCTTCCCGGCGTCCTGGACCACGGAACCCGCGGCGGCCGCCATCGGCGCGGCAAGCCCCGTGACGCCGACGGCGAGACCAACGGCGGTGACGATACGTCGTGTTGAGATCATGCTTTCAGCAACGGCCCCGGCCCCCGGGCGGACACGGCCCGGTCCCCGCGCTCACCCGACAGGCTCATCGCTCCGTTGCGTTTGCCGTGGACCCCGGGGCGGAGGACGCTCGGGTAGAGAGGCCCTTCGCGGTCGGCTCCACGCCGGTCCGCGGCCTTCCCGAGGAGGTCACCCATGGGCACAGCGGCATTCCCCACGTTCGACACCGAGGCACTGCGCCGGGGCATCGAGGGACACAGCGCGGCGGCTCTGATGTCGCTCTACGCGGACGACGCGGAACTGCGCGTCGTGGACCGCAACACCCAGCCCAGTCACCCGATGGTCAAACACGGTCGCGCCGAGATCGCCGAGATGCTCAATGACGTCTACAGCCGGGACATGACGCACAAGATGGACCAGTGCGTCGTCCAGGGCGACCATGTCGCCTTCACCGAGTCCTGCGAGTACGCGGACGGGGTGCGGGTGCTGAGCACATCGATGGTGTCGTTGCGTGACGGAAAGATCGTCGAGCAGACACTGGTCCAGGCATGGGACGAGTAGGGAGGAACTGGCCGAGGGTCCAGATCAAGTCGCGTCTGACCTGGACCTTTTCGGCAGGTACGGCGATGGGGAGGTCCCGTCCGAGCCGGTCTCGGCGGCGACGACCGGTTTCCGCCGCAGGCCTGCGCGTGTCCGCCTCTCTGCTGGACTCAGTACTGCGAGCAGCGCGTTCTCACCCTCGGCCGCCGAGGGTGAGAGTCGTTCGAAGGCCTCACATCCGGCCGCGGTGAGCCGCACCCGTACCTGGTGGCGGTCCGCCTTCCCGGCGCTCCGGGTGATCAGCCCCACCGGAGAGCAGGTTGTCCCGGCGGGCCCGGTTCCAGCAGGTCCGCCGCTCGCCTCCAACCGCCGGAGATCCTCAATTCACGTACGGCATAGAGGAGTTGAGAGCGACTGGTTCGTCGGGACGAGCCTGGCCGGGGCGCGGCGCGGCAGGGAGGTGATCGCGCGGGCTACCCTGGGCGGCGGGCCGTGACTGGCGCTGAGGTGGAGTACCACCGGGGAGCGGCCTGACGCAGACGTCTCCGCCGCGCGCCTGGGCGACTGTCGGCAGCGCTCCGGAGGAACTCATGCCCCAGGCCCAGCTCATGGACGGCGCCGGCCTCGCCCGCCGGATCCTCGAGGAGACCGCGCGGCGCGCGGCCGATCTCAAGGACCGTACGGGCGTGGCCCCTTGTCTGGCGACGGTGCTCGTCGGCGAGGATCCCGCCTCCGTCACCTACGTCCGGATGAAACGGAACCGCAGCCGCGGGGCGGGCATCGAGTCCCGCCATGTCGCGCTGCCCGCCGACACGACGACGGCCGAACTCGTCGCCGAACTCACGGCGTTGTCGGCCGATGCGGCCGTTCACGGCATCCTGCTCCAGCATCCCGTGGGACCGCGCATCGACGAGCGCGCGGCCTTCGAGGCCATCGCGCCGCGGAAGGACGTCGACGGGGTCACGCTGACCTCGTACGCGGCGATGAGTTTCGGTCTGCCGGGCTTCGTGTCCTGCACACCGGGCGGCATCATGCGGCTCCTCGACGCGTACGACGTCGGCCTCGCCGGCAAGCGGGCCGTCGTCGTCGGCCGCAGCGCGATCCTCGGCAAGCCGGTCGGCATGCTGCTGCTCGGCCGCGACGCCACGGTGACGTACTGCCACTCGCGTACGGCGGACCTGCCGTCCGTCGTACGGGAGGCGGACATCGTGGTGGCGGCCGTCGGATCACCCCGGCTGATCCGGGGCGAGGACATCAAGCCGGGGGCCGTCGTGATCGACGCGGGCTACAACGCCGGGAACGCCGGCGATGTCGACTTCGACTCCGCCGCCACCCGGGCCGGGCTGATCACGCCCGTGCCGGGTGGCGTCGGCCCGATGACGATCGCGGTGCTGCTGGAGCAGACCGTCACGGGCGCCGAGCACGCGCTCGGCGTCTGAGCCCCCCGCGGAGAGCCGCCCCGGTCGCCGCGGGGGCCGGGGCGGTCTCCGCCAGGGACAGCCGCCCCGGGGGGCGGTCACCGTGTCGGTGGTCAGCGGAGCCAGGCGCGGTACGACATCACCGCCCCGGCCTCGAGGCCGAACTCGGGATCGGCCCGGGTGACGGTGTCCTCCAGCCCGAGGACGGCTCCGGTCGCCGGGTCCAGGATCAGCATCCGGCGGACGGAGCGGGCCGCGTCGTCGTACACGTACGCCTGTCCGGGGCGGCCGAACCGGTCGGTGACAGCGCCCGCGGGCCGCAGCCCGCGGGTGTCGGCGAGGACGCGCGCCAGCGCCGCGGTCTCCCGGCTGCCCAGAGTCCAGTTGTCCAGCAACTCACCCATGGCATCGAGGAGTTCGTCGGTGTCCATGGTGTCGTTGCGGTCGATCTCGTCCAGATAGGCGCGCAGCCGTGCGGCGTCCCGCGGCGGCTCGGCACGCGGCGGGGCGTCGCTCCAGCTCGGCGGATAGGTCTGGCGGCTGAGGACGTGGCCGTCCTCGACGGTGCGCGGGACAGGGTCGGCGTCGGTGACGACCGGCCTGCCGGGGTGTCTCGGATCGGTCGCCACGACCAGTTCCGTGTGGCTGCCGTCGGCCGCCCAGCGGACGACCCGTTCTTCGGGGAGCGTGACGGGCGGGCGGGCCCCGGGCCCCGAGGTCATGCTCAGGCTCCAGGTCTGGACATGAGTGCCCTGGCGCAGCCGGAGCGCGTCGTCGGCCGCGGCGGCCAGATCGGCCAGCCGGTCCAGGGGCAGCGGGGTGGAGCCGGGCTGGACGACCAGCGGGCGGGGCGCGGCGACGGCGGGGACGGTGGTCGGTCCCGAGAGGGTGAGGGTCAGCACGACCGCGCCGACGGCGGCGGCCGCCCCGAGGCTGAAGGCCCAGTGGCGCGGACGGGGCGGGCGCACGCCGTCGAGCAGTCGGCCGAGGCGCGGAGCGGGCCCCGGCCGTTCCGGGCGGGGGCTCCCGGCGCGGGTCAGGACGCGGAGGCGGTGTTCGGCCCGACGGTCGAGCGGGCGGTCGTGGAAGCGGGGGTCGTCGGAGGGCACCGGGTTGGCTCGGCGCAGGAGTTCGAGTTCGTCAGCCATGGCCGTGCTCCTTCGAGGTGTCGCGGCGGGGCGTCGGGGTGCCGGCGGCCACGGTGACGCGGAGGCGGTCGATCTCGGCACCGAGGCGGCGGCGGGCGCGGTGCAGGCGCATCGCCGCGGCCCGGCTGCCGCAGCCGAGGGCGACGGCGACCTCGTCGACACCGAGTTCCTCCCAGGCCGTCAGCCGCAGTACTTCCTGGTCGGCCGGGGAGAGCCGGGCCAGTGCCTCGTGCACCCAGTCGCCGGGCGACTCGGCCTCGGGGCCCGGCACGACCTGCCTGCCGTGCGCGCTCTCGTGGTTGCCGAGCCGGTCGAGGAGCCTGCGGCGGCGCCCGTAGCCGCGTACGGCGTTGGCCAGACAGTGCCGGGCCACGCCGTAGAGCCAGGGAAGGGGGGTCGGCGGGAGGTCGGACCGGCGCCGCCAGGCGACGGTGAAGACCTCGGCCACCACCTCCTCCACATCGCTGTTCCGGCCGTCCAGTCGCCGCGCAACGTAGCGGCTGACCGCCCAGTAGTGCTCGCGATAGGCAGCGGCGAAGGTCTCGTCGTTGCTCATGTTCGGTAGGTGTCCGGCAGGTCCCTTGTCGTCACACCCGTCGATGTGATCCTCGTCGCTTCCCCTCAGTGTGACGCCGGCCCCGCCGCCGGACACAGGCGGGGCATGGAGAGCAACACTGTCACGGCGCTTCCCGCGCCCCCTCCGGTGCGCGCACGGCGTCCCGGCCTCGCCGCGGTGAAGTGGCTGACCACCACGGACCACAAGACGATCGGCACGCTGTATCTGGTCACGGCGTTCGGGTTCTTCTGCCTCGCCGGGGTGATGGCGCTGCTGATGCGTGCCGAGCTGGCGCGTCCCGGACTGCAGATCATGTCGAACGAGCAGTTCAACCAGGCGTTCACGATGCACGGCACCGTGATGCTGCTGATGTTCGCGACGCCGCTGTTCGCCGGGTTCGCGAACTGGATCATGCCGCTGCAGATCGGCGCGCCCGACGTGGCGTTCCCCCGGCTGAACATGCTGGCCTACTGGCTCTATCTGTTCGGCTCGCTGATCGCGGTCGGCGGGTTCCTCACCCCTCAAGGCGCCGCCGATTTCGGCTGGTTCGCCTATGCGCCCCTGTCCGACGCGGTGCATTCCCCGGGTGTCGGCGCCGACATGTGGATCATGGGGCTGGCGTTCTCCGGCTTCGGCACGATTCTCGGCTCGGTCAACTTCATCACCACGATCATCTGCCTGCGCGCTCCGGGCATGACGATGTTCCGGATGCCGATCTTCGTCTGGAACGTCCTGCTCACCGGTGTGCTGGTGCTGCTGGCCTTCCCCGTCCTCGCGGCGGCGCTGTTCGCGCTGGAGGCGGACCGTAAATTCGGTGCGCATGTGTTCGACGCGGCCAACGGCGGAGCGCTGTTGTGGCAGCACCTGTTCTGGTTCTTCGGCCATCCGGAGGTGTACATCATCGCGCTGCCGTTCTTCGGAATCATCAGTGAGGTGATTCCGGTGTTCTCGCGCAAGCCGATGTTCGGCTACATGGGCCTGATCGGCGCGACCGTCGCGATCGCCGGTCTGTCCGTGACCGTGTGGGCGCACCACATGTATGTCACCGGTGGCGTACTGCTCCCGTTCTTCTCCTTCATGACGTTCCTCATCGCCGTGCCGACCGGCGTGAAGTTCTTCAACTGGATCGGAACGATGTGGCAGGGTTCGCTGTCCTTCGAGACACCGATGCTCTGGGCCGTCGGCTTCCTCGTCACGTTCGTGTTCGGTGGTCTGACCGGCGTGATGCTCGCCTCTCCCCCGATGGACTTCCCCGTCTCGGACACCTACTTCGTGGTGGCGCACTTCCACTACGTGATCTTCGGTACGGTCGTCTTCGCGATGTTCTCCGGCTTCCACTTCTGGTGGCCCAAGTTCACCGGCAGGATGCTCGACGAGCGGCTCGGCAAGATCACCTTCTGGACGCTGTTCGTGGGCTTCCACGGCACCTTCCTCGTCCAGCACTGGCTGGGCGCGAGCGGGATGCAGCGCCGGATTCCCGACTATCTGGCGGTGGAGGGCCTCACGACGCTCAACAGCGTGTCGACGATCTCGTCCTTCGTGCTCGGCATCTCGTTCCTTCCGTTCCTCTACAACGTCTGGAAGACCGCCAAGTACGGGGAGAAGATCGAGGTCGACGTGTTGAAGTCGTTGAACGTCCACAGGAACAGCACCAGGACGAGGACCTGGTTGACCGGCCGCAGCGACGGC
>NZ_JBSFYW010000087.1:0-27536 GCF_053599975.1 Streptomyces sp. NPDC005141
GCTCCGAATTACGTTCGAAGGCGTGCGGAACACGTAGGGAACCCCTCATACGTGTGACGGAGTTCGGCGAAACGCGCGTCGTGATGTCACCGCGGCAGGTCTTCGGGGCCGGTGGCCCACTGGGTGCCGGGCCGCTCGGCGAGTTCGAAACGCACCGTGCCGCCCTCGGTGGTGAGCCCCGCACCGGCCCAGGAGCGTTGCGTGGGGCGCCCGTTGATCCATGCGGCGTCGATGTAGACGTGCGTGGCATCCGCGTCGGGCGCGCTGACGACGATGTTCTTCCCGCCCGTACGGTGGACCACGGCGCGCGGGAACACCGGGGCACCCAGGAGCATCGTCGCGCTGCCCGGGGTCTGCGGATACAGCCCGAGCGCCGAGAAGACGTACCAGGCCGACATGGTCCCGAGGTCGTCGTTGCCCGGCAGACCCGAGGGGCCGGTGCCGTACACCGTGTCGACGATCTGCCGGACGGTCGCCTGGGTCTTCCACGGCAGGCCGAGCCCGTTGTAGAGCCAGGGCGCGTGGATGCCGGGCTCGTTGGTGGGGTCGTAGCGCAGTGCGTCGCCGCCGCGCACGGACCAGGAGCCGTCGGCCTTGTGGAAGAAGCCGTCCAGCCGTGCCGCGGCCGTCTCACGGCCGCCCATGACGGCGGCCAGACCCTGGACGTCCTGCGGGACCATCCAGGTGTACGTGGCGCTGGTGCCCTGCGCGAAACCGCGGTCGCCGCCGGGGCTGAACGGGGACACCCAGGACCCGTCGAGGTTGCGGGCCTGGATGTAGCCGGCGCCGGCCGTGGCGGCGGGGTTGAAGACATTGCGCCAGTAGGCGCCCCGCTCGGCGAAGACAGCCGCCTCCTGGTCGCGGCCCAGCAGCGCCGCCCACCGGCCGAGCGCCGAGTCGGCCACGGCGTCCTCCAGCGTCTCGGCGGCGCCGCCCCAGCAGTGGCACACGTCCTGCGCCGCGTAATGTGACGTCAGATACTGGGCCAGATTGGGCCGTTGACCCACGCACTGTCCGGGACAGCCGGCGTCCAGCAGCCCTTCGGGGCGCGGCACAGTGGCCTGCCGTACGAGCGAGTCGAACGCCCCCTCGTAGTCGAAGTTGCGCACGCCCATGGCGTAGAAGGTGGCCAGGGTCGCAGCCGTAGGGTCGCCCGTCATGACGTGGGTGGCGCCGCTGATGTGCACCCAGCGGTCCCAGACCCCGTCGTTCTGCCGCGCGAAGTTGTGGAGGGACTGGGCGAAGTCCCCCGCGACCCTCGGCTTCAGCAGGGCGAGGAGCTGCATCTGGGCGCGGTACTGGTCCCAGCCCGAGAAGTTGCTGTACTGCGCGCGCTGGCCGCGGGCGAGGCGGTGCACCGCGCCGTCCATGCCGTAGTAGCGGCCGTCGGCGTCGCTGATCAGGTTGGGCTGCATGAGCGAGTGGTACAGCGCCGTGTAGAAGGTGGTGCGCCGTTCGGTGCTGCCGCCGTCGACGCGGACGGTGGTCAGCTCACGGTTCCAGGCCCGGGCGCCCGCGCCGGCCACGTCCGCGACGCTCGCGTGCGGGGAGATCTCCCGGCGCAGGTTCGCCTCCGCGCCGCCGAGACCGACGTACGAGATGCCGACCCGCATGTGGACATCGTTGTCAGCACTCGTGTCGAAACCGACGTACCCGCCGGATCCGCGGCCTGCGCGGTCCGCGCCGGTGGCATAGCCCTCCCCGCCCGAGGCGGTCAGGGAGCCCGCGGAGAGGGTGCCGTCCTTCCAGGTGCCGACGGAGGAGAAGGCCCGGTCGAACGACGCGCTGAAGTAGAGCCGGTAGTAGCTCTTGCGGTTGTTCGTGCCACCGTTGGCGCGGCGCCCGCAGAACGCGCCGGTCAGCACCCACCCGGTCACCTTGCGGTGCGCGGTGTCGATGTCGACGTGCGCGTCCTCGCTGCCGTTGAGCGAGTTGGAGACCCGGAAGAGCAGGTTGGCGGGGCGGTCGGCCGGGAAGGTGAAGTCGGCGACGCCCGCCCGGCTGCTCACCGCCAGGTCGGCCGACGCGCCCGACGCGAGGCCGAGCGAGTAGCGCCCGGGTACGGCCTTCTCCGCGGCGTGCGTGAAGTCGGCCGCGTACACCGCGTCCTTGGTGTCGGCCGAGGGCGAGGACGTGACGTCACCGACGTACGGCATGATCGGCACGTCGCCCGCCGCGCCGGGGTTGCATCCGGCGCCGTTGACATGGGTGAGGCTCAGACCGCGGATACGGGTCGTGTCGTACTGGTAGCCGTTGGCGGCCCCGGTGCTGGTCTGATCACCGGTCGTGCTGGTCGGGGACCAGCCGATCATCCCCTGCGGAAGAGTGGCGCCGGGGTAGGTGTTGCCGCCGTTCGCCGTTCCGATCAGCGGGTCGACGAGGGACACCGGCCGCTCCGCGGCGCGGACGGCCGCGTCGGCCGGGAACGGGGCGGCCAGGGCGAGGGCGGTGGTCACGAGCACGGCGGCGGACCTGCTGCCGAACCGTCTTGCTGTGCGCGGCCATGAGGGGTGCATGGGAGGTGTCACCTTCCGACGGACGTGGTGCGAGGACGGGTCGGACCGGTGATGTCCGGCGACTGCCCCGGACCCCGGCCCGGGCGCGAGGATAGAGGGCGCCCGGGAGTGCCGGAAGTGACGTGCGCGTCCATAGGGTGACGGCGTGGTGAAGGGAGAACCCAACCGGCCGGAATTTGGCGTGAGTTGTCGGCCAGTGCCGGCCCGATGTCACTGATCGACCGTCACATCTGCTGCTCCGTGGGCCGGTCGCCGCGTCAGCCGGCGTCGCCCCGGTAGTGGTTCATCAGGTCGACCAGGCTCTGCGGAGCGTCCGGGCCGAAGCAGATGGAGAGGTTCGCGGCGGACTCGGTCGCCGAGATCTCGGAGCGCGGGAAGAGCGCCTCCTCGTACGCGGCCAGGGCCTTCTCGGCGTCGTCGGGGTGGGCGGCGAGGGCGGCCCCGAGTTCGGCGCCGTCGAGCATCGCGAGGTTGGCACCCTCACCGGCGAACGGGGACATCAGGTGAGCCGCGTCGCCGAGCAGGGTGACGCCGGGGACACGCTCCCAGCGCAGGCCGGGGGGCAGCGCGTGGATCGGCCGGGCGACGAGTTCGCCGTCGGCCTCGGCGATGAGCGAGCGCAGGCTCTCGTCCCAGCCGTCGAAGTGCTCCAGGAGGCTCCGCTTGGCCGCCTCGGTGTCGGTGAAGTCGACGGCACCGGAGACCGCCCAGTCGGCGGGCGTACGCAGGGCGGCGTAGACATGCAGGGAGCCGTCCGGGTCACGGTGGCCGAGCAGGCCCTTTCCCTCGGCGAGGGCGAACAGAATGCCGCCTCCGACGACGTCCGCGCCCTTCGGGTGACGGGTGTCGGCGTCGCGCAGATGCATCTCGGCGAAGGAGATGCCCGAGTAGACCGGGGTGGCGTCCGTGACCAGCGGCCGTACCTTCGACCAGGCGCCGTCGGCGCCGATCAGCACGTCGGCGGTGAAGGTGCGCCCGTCGGCGAGGGCCACTTCGTGCCGGCCGTCCCCGGCCGTCCGCGTCCCGGTGACCTTGGCGCCCCAGCGGACGGTGCCCTCGGGCAACGAGCCGAGCAGGATGTCGCGCAGGGCGCCCCTGGAGACCTCCGGGCGCGCCTCGTTCTCTCCGGCGTCCTCCAGCCGGACGGTGGCGTCCCTGTCGAGGATGCGCATGGCCTCGCCGCCGGCATGGATGGCCGCGCGGAACTCGTCGTGGAGCCCTGCGGCGCGCAGCGCCGCCTGGCCCGACTCCTCGTGCATGTCGAGCATGCCGCCCTGGGGGCGTGCGGTCGGTGAGGCGTCCAGGTCGTGGACGGCGGCTTCGATGCCGTTCAGGTGCAGGACGCGGGCGAGCGTGAGGCCGCCGAGACCGGCGCCGATCACGGCGATGGGGTGGTGGGTGTTCGTCATGGCTGGTTCTCCTTGTGCGGGGGTGACCGTCTCGAGCTGGTGCGGGCGCAACCGTCGCGCTCGGTGGCGGCGCCTGGTGGTGACGGCCGTGGACCGGTGGGGCTCACGGCGTGTCGGGTGGGGTGGGCGCGCTCGGCGCCTCGGGCGTGTCAGGCCGGGGTGTGTGCAGGACGCCGCTGATCAGGACGTGGAAGCCCCAGTTCAGACGGGCCTCGCCCGGCCCGGACAGCAGGTCCGCGCCCAGCGCGGCGATGCGTGGGTGCCGCTCGCTGGACGCACCGCGCACCGCGGCGGCGAGCGCCGCCCACTCACCCTCCGTCTCGGCCGGGTCCTTCTCCCCCGACGCGTGCTCCGCCGCGGTGGCGGTGGCGAACTGGAGCAGCAGGTCGACGGCCCAGGCCGCTCGCTCACCCGGGACACCGCCCTCGTCGAGCAGGGACAGCAGCGCCTCGACCAGGTCGAGGTAGCGCTCGCCGGACGGGCGGGCCACCAGCGCGGAGCGGGCGAGTCCCGGGTGCTCGAAGAGCACGGCCGTGTACGAGGTGAGCACCCGCACGAGCCGGTCGCGCCAGTCGCCGTCGGCGCGGACCGGGCCCAGGTCGACGGCGCCGAGCAGGTCGTCGAGCACCGCGGCGTGCAGCTCCGCGGTGTTGCGCACATAGACGTAGAGCGAGGCCGGTCCGGTGTCGAGTTCCTGCGCGAGGCGGCGCATGGTGACGCGCCGAAGACCTTCGGCGCGCATCAGCGCGACGGCGGTCCCGATGATGCCGTCCCTGGTCAGGGCGGGCTTCGCCGGGCGCTCACGGCGGCTGGGGCGGGGGGCGGGGTGTCCTGTCACTCCTTCAAGATAACGAACATGTTCGTTGCGAACAAGTACGTCACGAACATGTTCGTCCCTTTGCACGCAGCGGCCGGGTGAGTACCCGTACTCATGTCGCCCACCCCGGCGCTCCACCACGATGGGGCCACCTGGACCAAGGAGCCCGCCATGCCCGGATCAGTCCTCGCCCCGCCCGCCCAGCACCCGGCTCCCCCGGAGCGCGCCGCGCGCGGGGCCCTCCCGGCCGTACTCGTCGCGGTAGTGGTCGCGGGCATGGCACTCTCCGCCTGGCATCCGCACGACCGGACGACCTGGCTGCTGGAGACCGTGTGGGTGCTCGTCGGACTGCCGCTGGTGGTGCTGACCCGGCGGCGGTTCCCGCTGACCCATCTCCTGTACTGCCTGCTCGCGGCGCACGCGCTGGTGCTCGCGGCGGGCGGCCACTACACCTACGCGCAGGTGCCGTTGGGCGACTGGGTGCGCGAGGGCCTCGGGCTCGACCGCAACCCGTACGACCGGTTCGGGCACCTCATGCAGGGCTTCGTGCCGGCCGTCCTGGTGCGGGAGCTGCTGAGCCGGACGTCACCGCTGCGCGGCAGCCGGTGGCTGGCGCCGCTGACCGTGTGCGCGTGTCTCGCCTTCAGCGCCGTGTTCGAAATGTTCGAGTGGGCGGCGGCCGTGATCGGCGGGCACGCGGCGGACGACTTCCTGGCGACCCAGGGCGATGTGTGGGACACCCAGTGGGACATGTTCTGCGCCCTGATCGGCGCGACCCTCTCGGTACTGCTGCTGAGCCGCCTGCACGACCGGCAGCTCGGCGCGCTCCCGGCGGCGCGGACCACCGAGGACTGACACGGCCCGGCGGCGGGGGCTCGAGGTCTGACGCGTCCCGCCGCCGGGTCCCGCACGGTTCCTACCAGCGGCTCTCGACCTGCTCCTTGATCCGCCGCTCGTACAGTTCCCCGATGGCGTCCAGCGTCGTGCGGGACAGCTCGGGCAGCTTCGCGGCCACCGCGTTGGCACGGGCCTGTTCGGGCGAACGGGCACCCGGGATCACCGTCGTCACGCCCGGCTGCCCGACGATCCACCGCAGCGCCAGCTGGGCCGGCGTGTACCCCTCGGGGGCCAGGGCGGAGAACTCGGTGGCCGCCTCCACACCTGTCGCGAAGTCGACCCCGGAGAAGGTCTCGCCCTGG
The DNA here is from genome assembly GCF_053599975.1 of Streptomyces sp. NPDC005141. Lineage (NCBI taxonomy): Bacteria > Bacillati > Actinomycetota > Actinomycetes > Kitasatosporales > Streptomycetaceae > Streptomyces > Streptomyces sp. NPDC005141. The sequence continues at coordinate 5,942 of NZ_JBSFYW010000087.1, forward strand.
TCGAAGGACTCGCCGTGACGGTTGTACGTCCGGTGGTCGTCCGCGGCGAAGACGGTGTCCTTGGTGTACTTGCCGGAGAGCAGCCCGGAGGCCAGCGGAACCCGCGCGATGATGCCGACGCCCGCCTCCCGGGCCGCGGGCAGGACCTGCCGCAGGGGCTTCATGCGGAAGGGGTTGAGGATGATCTGGACGCTCGCCACGTTCGGGCGCGCGATCGCGGTCAGTGCCTCGTCGCACGTCTCGACGCTCACGCCGTACGCCGCGATCCGCTCCTCCTCGACCAGGGTGTCGAGGGCGTCGTACACCGCGTCGGAGGAGTACACCGACGTCGGCGGGCAGTGCAGCTGCACCAGGTCGACGCGGTCGACGCCGAGGTTGCGGCGGGAGCGGTCGTTCCAGGCGCGGAAGTTGTCGAGGACGTAGTTCTCGGGGACCTGGTCGACGCGGCGTCCCATCTTGGTGGCCACCATGACATGCAGGTCCGGCCTGCCGCGCAGGAAGGTCGCGATGATCTCCTCGCTCCGCCCGTCGCCGTACACGTCCGCGGTGTCGAAGAAGGTCACTCCCGACTCCGCCGCCGTCTCCAGCGCCGCCAGGGCGTCCTTCTCACTCACCTCGCCCCAGTCGGCACCCAGTTGCCAGGTGCCGAGACCGATGACGGAAGCATGCTGGCCCGACCTGTCGAATACGCGCTCGTCCATGACGTCAGTCTGACACTTCCCCCAGGCCGGACCGGACGCCCCCGCCCCGCGCGTTGACCCGTGCCCGTGCGTCCGTCACCCGGCGGCTCGGACGCGGCGACGGCCGACCCGGCGCCAGACGGCCCGCTGCCCCTTGAGCGTGAGTGTGCCCACCACGATCAACACGACGACGTTGATGAGCAGTTGGATGAAGGAGCCGCGCGCCGCGCTCCAGCTGCCGAAGGCGGCGGAGACGCTGAAGTCGGCGGCCGCGGGGATGGTGGTGACGGAGATGAAGACGCCCAGCAGAGCGCTCGTCCTGGCCTCGGTCAGCGAGACGATGCCCACGATCCCGGCCAGCGTGGCGACCGCGACCGAGAAGAAGTCGGGTGTGTCGATCAGATGGGAGACGGGGCGCACGCCGAGGTCGAACGCGTTGGACTCCAGGTCGAAACCACGGATCAGCAGGCCGAAGAGGAAGGTGGCCGCGATGGCCAGCGCGAACCCGGCCGTCAGGGCGGTCAGCCCCTTGCGGATTCTCGGCCCCGAGCGCCGGTCGATGCCCAGTGCGACGCTGACGATGGCCCCGTACTCGGGTCCGACGACCATGGCCGCGACGATGAGGATCTGCGAGTTGGTCACGATGCCGACCGCGCCGATGAGTCCGGCGACCACCAGGTAGAGGTAGAAGCTCGGCGCGTACGTGCCCTCCGAGCGGATGCGCGCCTCCACCTCTTCCCAGACGGGCGCCCGGGAGAGTGCCCCGAGCCGATCGGTACCGGCCCGCGCGGCGCGTCCGGAGAACGCCATGTCGACGGGCTCGATGGCGATGGATCCCACCTCGTCGAGGCGCAGCTCCCGCAGACCGCGGAGCACGTCGTTCGCCCCTCCTGTCAGCACGTCGCAGGCGAGGGCGTCGCCGTCCGGCTTCCGGGCGATGCCGGGCTGCACCACGAGGTTGAGGACACACGGGTCGGCCGTCAGGAGGGCGACCGCGGCTCCGGTCAGCCGGGCGGGACTCACCATGCGCACATGGATCATGTCCATGCAGGTACCTCCCGGGACACCGGTGCGCGCCTTCTCGACGTCGAGCGGTCCTCTCCAGTAACCCCGGCCACCCGGTGTTCGGCAATCCAGCCGCGTCCACACCCCACGGACCGCCCGATCCGCCGTCCCGGAGTGGACCACCGGAGAGAACAAGCGGACATGCCTCCGATGTCGGATAGTGAAGAGGCCTGGATCCTCGAGATTGGATCGCCATGGACCGCTATCCGCCCATCGCCGACCACGGCCTGGTGGGCGATCTCCAGTCCTCCGCTCTGGTCTCGTCCAAGGGTGTCGTGGACTGGTTCGCCGCCCCGCGCTTCGACTCCCCCAGCATCTTCGCCGCGCTGCTCGACCACGACGGCGGAGGCTACTTCCGGCTGGCACCCTCCCACCCGGAGGGCGCCTGGAAGCAGCTCTACTATCCGGACACGGCAGTGCTGGTGACGCGGTTCATGTCACCGGACGGGGTGGGCGAGGTCCTCGACTGGATGCCGCCGGACCGCTCCGGCACCGCGTCCGCCCGGCACCGGCTCTTCCGGGCCGTGCGGACGGTGCGGGGGACCATGCGGTTCGACCTGGAGTGCCGCCCGCGCTTCGACTACGGGCGGGCCGGCCACGAACTCGCCCTCGGTCCCGACGGCGCCGTCTTCCGCGGCCCGGGAATCACCGCGTTCCTGCAGAGCACCTTCCCCCTGGAGCGGGACGGACGGGACGTCAGGAGCACCGTCACCCTGAACGCCGGCGAGATGGCGACGGCCGTGTTCACGGTGGACGGGCCGGACGCCGCCGCACCGCCACCGCCCACCGTGGACGGGTCCGCCGAGAGCCTGGCGGAGACCGTCGAGTACTGGCAGCGCTGGGTACGGACCTCCAAGTACCGGGGCCGCTGGCCCAACATGGTGCACCGCTCCGCCATCACCCTCAAGCTCCTGACCTACGCGCCCACCGGCGCCCCGGTCGCGGCGGCCACCATGGGCCTGCCGGAACAGGTCGGCGGCGAACGCAACTGGGACTACCGCTACACCTGGGTACGGGACGGATCCCTGTCCCTGCGCGCCCTGCTCGACCTCGGGTTCGCCGAAGAGGCGACGGCGTTCACCCACTGGCTGCGCGAACGGCTGATGGAACGCCTGGAGCAGGAGGGGGAAGCGCTCCAGATCATGTACCGGGTGGACGGGACCCCCCTGCTGGGCGAGGAGATCCTGGAACACTTCGAGGGCTACCGCGGCTCCTACCCCGTACGCGTCGGCAACGCCGCCGCGGACCAGCTCCAGCTCGACATCTATGGCGAGGCCCTCTACGGCCTGTCGCAGGGTCACGAGATCGGCATCCAGGCCGACTACGCCGGCTGGAAGGCCGTCGCCCGCACCCTGGACTGGCTCGCCGACCAGTGGGACCGGCCCGACGAGGGCATCTGGGAGACCCGCGGCGGGCGCAAGGACTTCACCTACAGCCGGGTGATGTGCTGGTCCGCCTTCGACCGCGGGCTGCGCCTGGCCCATCAATGGCGCCGGCCGGCGGACACCGCTCGCTGGACCCGGGCACGCGACGCCGTCCTGGAGCAGGTGATGGAGCGCGGCTGGAGCGACAAGGAACAGGCGTACGTCCAGTACTACGGCGGCGGCGTCCTGGACGCCTCGCTCCTGCTCATCCCCCGGGTCGGCTTCCTGGGCGCGAAGGACCCGACATGGCTGTCGACCCTCGACGCGATGAGCCGGACGCTGGTCTCCGACAGCCTCGTCTACCGGTACGACCCCGCCGCCTCCCCGGACGGCCTGCGCGGCTCGGAAGGCACCTTCAGTCTGTGCACCTTCCTGTACGTCGACGCGCTGGCCCGCTCCGGCCGGCTGAGCGAGGCGCGCTACACGTTCGAGAAGATGCATACGTACGCCAACCACGTCGGCCTCTTCGCGGAGGAGGTGGGCCCCAGCGGCGAGCAACTGGGCAACTTTCCCCAGGCGTTCACCCATCTCTCGCTGATCATGGCGGCCACCACGCTCGACGAGGCACTCGACCGGCTGCGCGACTGAGACCGCCGGGAGTCCACTCATGCCCGATACCGTCGAACCCGCCGGCACACCGCGGATGAGTCCCGAGGAGTTCGGGGCTCTGTACCGACGCGTCCGGGACCGCGCCGCCGGCCCCGGCCGGGGAGCGCCCCGTGTCACGCCGGAGCAGGTGCGGGCCGCCGCCACCGAGGTCAGGACCGGACGCACCGTCACCATGGCGGCGCCAGTGGACACCCGGCCCGGACCCGACAACCCGGAGCCCGCGGTCCACCGGCTCACCGGTCCGGTGGCCGGGGAGGCGGCCGCCCCGGGACTGCACTTCGCCTTCGACCGCTTCGCCATGAACGTGCACGGCGACGCCGACAGCCATCTCGACGCGCTCTGCCACGTCATCTACGACGGCACCCTGCACGGCGGTGTCCCGGTGTCCTCGCTGACGGCCGAGGGGGCGACCGAACTGTCCGTGGAAGCGGTCCGCGACGGGCTGGTGGGCCGCGGTGTGCTGCTCGACATCCCGAGGCTGCGCGGTGTGCCCTGGCTGGAGCCGGGCGACAGCGTCACCACGGAGGACCTCACCGCGGCCGAGGCGGCCCAGGACGTACGGGTCGGGGCGGGAGACCTGCTGTTCGTCCGCGTCGGCCACCGCCTTCGGCGTGCGGAGCACGGGCCGTGGGACGCCGCACGGGCGCGTGCGGGGCTCCATCCCGGCGCGGTCGAGTTCCTCGCGGAACGGCAGGTCGCCGCGCTCGGCGGGGACGGCAACAACGACACCGCCCCGAGCCCGGTCGACGGAGTCGGCTTCCCGGCGCATGTGCTGGCGATCCACGCCCTGGGCCTCTACCTGCTCGACTACCTGCAGTTCGAGGATCTGACGGACGTCTGCGCACAGGAGCGGCGCTGGTCGTTCCTGTGCGTGGTCGCGCCTCTGCGACTCCCCGCCGCCACCGGCTCACCGGTCAATCCGATCGCCCTGCTGTGAGCGGCGGCTCGGGAAGCACGGCCGACGCCCAGGAAGCCGTGCCCTTCGCCTTCGCGGGGCACGGCTTTCCGGCGGCGGAATCGGGCTACACCCGCGCCCCGTGCACATGCTTCGGCTCGACCAGCAGGCCGTAGACGACCAGCAGGGACACGAGCATCGTGAACACCGACCAGAACGGGTAGACCGGAAGGAAGATCATCTGCGCGACGAGGCTGAACGCGGCCAGGCAGATGCCCGTCAGCCGCGCCGCCCTGGAGCCGACGAACACGCCGAGACCGGCCAGCGCCATCACGATGCCGATGACGACGAAGATCCAGCCCCAGGCCGTGTAGTTCAGGATGAGCAGCCGGTTGCCCTGGGAGTACACCTTCGAGTAGTAGCCGTGGTTGAAGATCGCCACGAAGCCGTTGAGAAGGTTGAACAGAGCGCTGACCATCAGCAGGATTCCGGCGAAGGCCACCCAGTGCGAACGCTCCATCGGCGGCACGAGGTCGTCTGGCTCAGAGGCTTGTCGCTGCATGAGGACCATGAGATCCAGCCGCACGGCGGACCGCAATCCGTGCTGATCCGTTCGTGTCCGGACCGGGGGGGCGGGTGGCCCGGACCGGCCGTCATCAGTCCGACCGTACGGTCCCGGGCGCCCGTGACGGACCGAGCAGGATCACGGTGTCATCGGCCCCCGGCTGCGGGGTACGGGTGCTGGTGACCGGGTCCAGCCGCCCGTCGGGGCGTACGAGGAACAGCAACGCGTGTCCGTCCGGGACGCCCTCCCCGGCGGGGCGGGAGGTGATCCGGGCGCCGTCCGCGTAGCGGCGGGCCAGTTCCGGTCTGTTGAGCTCGGCGCCGAACAGGGTGTCGCCGGAGGTGTAGGGGGCGACGACGCCGTGACTCAGGCCGGGCGGCCCCAGCCGGTGGACGAACCCGTCGACGTTGCCGCGCAGGGTCGCCGACGCCAGCGCGTTGAAGTCGTCCTCCTCCGTGAGCAGCAGAACCCCGGTGATCCCTTCGAGTTCCGCTCCCTCGCCGGTGGCCGCGGCGAGCAGTTCCCCGGGCGCCAGGTGCAGTCCGGCGGCCCGGATCAGATCGCGTTGCTGTTCTCGCCCGGCCCACATCAGCACGTCGAGGCCGGCGGAACGAAGGGCGCGTCCCAGGTCGATCGCCCAGACGTCGCCGCCCACGAGCAGCGGCCGGGCGCGCGCCGGGCGCAGCACGCCCAGACGTCGGGCCACGCGGTGCGCGCTGAGCCCGTACAGCGTCACCGTGGTGACGATCACCAGGAAGGTGGCGGGCAGGATCTTCTGGGCGCCGCCGATGTGGTCGGCGACCAGGGTGGCGGAGAAGGTCGAGGCGGTGGCCGCGGCGACGATTCCGCGGGGTGCCATCCATCCGATGAACGCTCTCTCGCCGCGGGGCACGTCCGTTCCCGCGGTGGACAGGAACGCGATCACCGGCCTGATCACCAGGACCAGGGCCGCGACGAGGGCGAGCGTGGGCAGGATGACGTGCCGCAGGGACGCCGGGGTGACCGTGGCCGAGATGGAGATGAACAGCAGCCCGATGATCAGCGACACCAGGGTCTCGAGGAAGGGGCGGCGCGCCGGGAGGGCCGAGCCGGGCAGGTTGGCCAGGGCCATCCCCATGACGACCGCGGCGATGAGTCCGGTGTCGTCCCGGATCGCGTCGCAGGCCGCCGCCACGCCCACCGCGGCGGCGAGCTGCGCCGTCGTGCCCAGCACCTCGCCCAGGTGCAGGCGGCTGAGCAGGAACCACAGCACAGCGGCGCCCACCACCCCGCCGATCAGTCCGACTGCCGAACTGGCCGCGAACTGGCCGAGCTTGCCGGCCACGCCTCGGCTGTCGCTCGCGACGACGGCGTGGAAGGCGAGCGCCCCGAGAATGCCGCCGACCGGGTCGATCAGCGACCCCTCCCAGATCAGGATGTGTTGCAGTCGCTCGGTCGGACGGACGAAGTTGAGCAGCGGGCCGACGACGGTGGGCCCCGAGACGACGAGGATCACGCCGAGCATGATCGCCGAACTCTTCGACATGCCCAGCAGCGGTACCGCGAGTGCGGCGGTGGCGGCCCAGGTGATCAGGACACCGAGCCAGATCAGTCGCGCCACCACGCGTCGCATGTGTCCGTGCAGCCGGCGCACGTTCAGGCCGAGCCCGGCTTCGTAGAGGATCACGGCCACGGCGAGCGACACCATCGGGGAGAAGGCGTCCCCGAGCAGCCTGTCGGGGTTGACGATGTCGGTCAGCGCACCGGCGGCGAATCCGACCGGCAGCAGGACGATGAGGGCGGGGATCCGCAGCCGGCTCGCCACCAGCTGGGAGCCGACGGCCAGGACGACGATCAGCCCGAGGCCTCCCAGGATCTGATCGTCCGTCACGGCTGTCTCCCTGCTGGTCAGCTTGGCTGACGGTCGTCTCGTCGCGAGGGGTCGGAGCGTCGGTCCCGGTCGCCGACGGTCGTTTCGGTGGGGCGTGCCGTCGCGTCCGCTCGCCGCCGGTCCGTCGCGGTGGTGCGGGTGGGGCGGCCGGTCGCTCAGCCCGCGTCGGGGCGGCCCTCGACGTCCGCGTCGGTCTGGGCCTCGAGCAGACCCCGCGTGTCGAGGCGGTACAGAACCACCAGCGCGGGCCCCACGAGCACGATCGCGATCGCCGTGACGATCAGCAGCCACTGCAACGAGCCGGCCGCGCCGGCGGCCTGCTGGACCGTGAGGGACGTGGGGATCAGGTAGGGCCGCTGGGCGGCGCCCCACGCGGCGATCACCAGGGCGACGGCGCCCACCGAGGTGAACCGGGCCCAGCCCGCGAACCGTCCGGCGACCAGCCACGCGGTGGCCGCCGCCGCCACCGCCGAGAGGATCACCAGCAGCAGCCCCAGGCCGTGGGTGAGGCCGTGGTAGACGTACGTGGTGTGCTCGCGCGTCACGCCGAGGCCGATCAGGGCCAGGACGCCGACGGCGGCGAGGCCGCCCCAGGCGCGCCACCGGAAGTACACGACCATGTCCGGGGCGTCGAAGCGGTGGGCGTCGGCGGTGAGGAAGACCGCCCCGAGGAACGCCGTGGCCGCGACGGCGAGGAGACCGGCGACGACGGAGGTCGGACCTGCCCACACATCGGCGGAGGCGGTGGTGCCCGGGGCGGCCCGGCCGGAGGCCACACCGCCGACCGCGGCGCCCAGGAAGAACGGGGTCAGCAGAGAGGCGACCGCGAAGACGGCTCCGAAGATCCGGCGCTGGGCCAGCCGGTGGGTGGGTTTGCGCAGGGCGAATCCCGCTCCGCGCAGCACCATGCCGACAGCCGCCAGGGCCAGCGGCAGCCACATCGCGCTGAACACCGCCTCGAAGAAGACCGGGAAGCCGGTCCACATGAGGACGAAGACGAAGATCAGCCAGACGTTGTTGACCTCCCAGACCGGTTCCATCGCATCGTCGATCAGCCCGCGCGGCCGTCTGCCCCGTCTGGTGCCGCCGGCGACCAGGTCCCAGAACCCGGCCCCGTAGTCGACACCGCCACCGCAGGCGTAGGCGGCCGTCGCCACCAGCAGGATCCAGGCGGCCACCGTGGCGGTCACCGCGTGTCTCCCGGCTCCGGCCGCGGCCCGGACTCCGGCGGTGCGGAGGAGCCAGGCGTCGCGGCGACCCGCTCCCGCCGGGGTCCGTAGGGGGTGTCGGCCTCCGGCTCGTGTCCGGGCTCGCCGACCGGGCTCTCGCCCGCGAGGCGCCAGCGCCTGCTCATCTTCAGTACGACGCCCAGGAACGCGCCGAACATGAGCACGTAGACCACCACCACGATGGCGAACATCGTCCACAGCGAACCGGCCGAGGTGGGCGTGACCGCCTCGGAGACCCGCATGTGCTGATAGACGATCCAGGGCTGGCGGCCCACTTCGGTGGTGATCCAGCCGCATTCCACCGTCACCACGCTGGCCACCCCGGCGATCGCCGCGCACCGGAAGAACCACGGCGACCGGGGCAGGTCGCGGCGCCGCAGCCAGCACCAGCCGTACCAGAGCGCGAGGAGGATCAGGGCGGTGCCGATGCCGGCCATGATGTCGAAGGTCCAGTGCACGATGGTCGCCTGCGTCGGGGTGGGACGGTCCTCGGGCGGCACCGAGGTGAGCCCCGTGACCTTGGTGCTCGGGCTGCCCCCCGCGAGGATCGAGTCCAGCTGGGGGATCTTGATGCCGCCCTTGATGCTCCCGTCGGACTGCAGCCGGCCGAAGAGGTACTCGGGAACGTGCGTGCCGGTCTTCCAGACCAGCTCCGTGGCGGCGAACTTCACCGGCTGCTTCTGGTAGACCTGCCGGGCGATGTTGTCGCCGAGGAAGAACTGCACGGGCGTGAGAATCGCCGCGACGGTGAACGGCACGCAGAACCCGAGGCGGTGATACCGGTCCCGCCGTCCGCGCAGCCAGCCGACCGCGTAGACGCCGGCCACCACATAGCCCGCCGTCAGGAACATCGCGACGACGAAGTGCCAGTACTGGGGGCCGAACATCGGCGTGAACACGGCGGATCGGACGTCGACGTTCGTGGGCCTGCCCTGGGAGTCCAGGGTGAAGCCCTGCGGGGTGTTCATCCACGAGTTCGCGCCGATGATGCCGAAGGCGCCCATCAGCGCGGCGAGCGGCAGCGGCGTGGCCAGCCAGAAGTGCGGCCACGCCGGGAGGCGGCGCCAGCCGTAGAGGTAGATGGCGATCAGGACCGCCTCCAGGAAGAACGCCCAGGCCTCCACCCCGAAACCGAGACCGAAGACGTCTCCCCAGGTGCCCATCATCTTCGGCCACAACAGCCCGAACTCGAACGACAGAACGGTGCCGGTGACGATGCCGACGGCGAACTGGACCGCCATGACGGCCGACCAGCGGCGGGCGAGCAGCAGGGCGACGGCGTCGTTCTTGCGCAGGGCCCGGTGGTGCATCACCAGCGTGATGAACGGCAGGGCCACGCCCAGCGGCACGAGGATGATGTGGGAGGCCAGGGTGAAGGCCATCATCTCGCGCGCGGGCAGCAGCTGGTCGGGAGTGCCGGCCAGGAGGGTGAATGCCTTGTTCATGCGGGCCTCATTGGCTGGTGCCGACAGTGGGCGGTGCCGGGCACCGAGGTGACGTGAGCGCGAGCGCCACCGTCTCAGCCACCGGTGGCGAAGCCGGGGAAGAGCGTCATCCCGCCGTCGACGAACAGGGTCGTGCCCACCACGTAGTCCATGAGGTCGGAAGCCAACACCGTCACCGCGGTCGCGATGTCCTCGGGGTCGCCGACCCTGCGGTACGGGATCAGCCGCAGAAGTTCCTGCTCGGCCTCGGGTGTCTCCCAGGCACTGCGGTTGATCGGGGTCCGGATGGCGCCCGGCGCGACCGCGTTGACCCGGACTCCGTGGGGGCCCAGTTCCTGGGCCAGCGTCTGCATGAGCATCAGGACGCCGCCCTTGGACGCGGCATAGTTCAGGTGACCGGACCACGGAATGATCTGGTGCACGGAACTCATACAGACGATCTTCCCGGCCGAGCGGGAGACCTCCGGCACGACACCGCGCCGCAGGAACTCCTTGGTCGCCTCCCTGGCACACAGGAACTGCCCGGTCAGGTTGACGTCGATGACCTTGTGCCACTGCGCGAGGGTCATCTCCGTCACCGACGCGTCCCGTTGCAGCCCGGCGTTGGCCACGAGGATGTCGATCGTGCCGAACTCCTCCAGCATCCGCGCGAACATCCCGACGACCTGGCCCTCGTCGGACACGTCCGCCTCATGGGCGAAAGCCCGTACGCCGAAGCCCTGGATTTGCCGGACCACGTCCTCGGCGGCCTCCTGCCCGGCGACGTAGTTGACGACCACGTCGGCGCCCGCCCGGCCCAGCGCGATCGCCGTCGCCAGTCCGATTCCGGAGTTCGCCCCGGTCACCAGGGCCTTCTGGCCCCGCAGGAGCGGCAACGCCGCAAGCTGCCCACCGGTGTCCACGCCTGAGGTCACTGCCGTCTCCCATTCGTCGGTGCGCCGTCGCCGGGACCGGACATGCCGTCGGCCGGCTCACCCCGCGCATGCCGCTCGGCACGTCGCCGGTGCCCTTGGGGCCACCGCCGGGAACCGGCCGCCGCGACCACGTCGGCTTCGGGTCCGCGGGACCCGCACCGAGGCAATCACTCCCGCCCGGGGTCGGCGAGGGCGGACTCGCCCCGCTCGGCCGTTGGGAGTAACCGGGTCCCTCCGGCGGAGGAACCGCGCGGCGCCCGGTGCCCGGCGGCGCGAAGGCGCCTCACCGCGAGGGCGGGAGGATCACGTTCACCAGTTCCTCCCCCGCGAGATGGCGGAGCAGCTGAGCCCTGACCAGGCGCAGCGCCCGAGGCGGGAACGCCGACGAGTTGCCCCCGACATGAGGGGTGATCAGTGTGTTCGGGGCCCGCCAGAGCGGATGTCCTTCGGGGAGCGGCTCGGGATCCGTCACATCGAGGGCCGCCGCCAGCCGTCCGCGCTCCAGCTCCACCACCAGGGCGCCGGTGTCCACGACGGCGCCCCGTGCCACGTTGACCAGCAGGGCGCCGTCCTTCATCGCGGCGAGAAACCCCGCGTCCACCAGATGCCGGGTCCTCCCGGTGAGCGGAAGGGTGAGCACGACGACGTCGGCGCCGGGCAGGAGATCGTGGAGTTCGGCGATGGAGCGCACCGGCCCGCGCGGCGCCGGACGGGCGGTGCGGGCGACCCGTACGACCTGGCACTCGAAGCCCGCGAGCCGTTCCTCCACGGCCTGGCCGATGGAGCCGTATCCGCAGATCAGCACCGTCCGGTCGGCCAGTGAGGGAAAGCAGCCGCTCTGCCATGTGCCGTCGTTCTGCGCCCGCACGAAGCCGGGCACACCGCGCAGCGACGCCAGCGTCAGGGTGAGGGCGAGTTCCGCCGTACTGGCGTCGTGCACACCTCCGGCGTTGCAGAGCGTCACACCCGCCGGGATGTGCGGCACGAGGTCGTCGACACCCGCCGACAGGCTCTGCACCGCACGCAGCCGGGGCATGCGCCCCAGCAGGGGCACGGACACCGACGTCAGGCCATAGGGAACGACGAAGAACTCCACCGAGTCGAGGACGTCCTGAGGCGGAAGCTCGCCGGTTCCGTCCCAGAATTCCGTCTCCGCTCCGGACGCGGCACCGAGCTGCGCGGGCCGGTAGGGAAGCAGACTCCTCACCGTCCGTCCGCCGGGCGGGCGCTCCACAGCACTCATGGAAGGCATCTCAACAGCGATCGGCCCCGGCGGCATCTCGGCCCGCCACGGCGCCGGCCCCACCGTGAGGAGCGGCACCGGCATGCGTCGCGGCGCACCCATCCGGGTACATTCCGCGGACCCGAGCCGCCGCGCCGGGCCCGTCGTCCCGGCCCTCCCCCAAGGATTCGCGCGAGGGCCATCCACGTCCTGCCGGACCGATCCAGGAGACGCCACATGTCATCACCCGGGACCGCACCGACGATCGTGGTCGTCATGGGCGTCTCGGCGTCCGGCAAGACCACGTTCGGGAGGAAGCTGGCCCAGCGGCTCAATGTGCCCTTCGTGGAGGGCGACGACTTCCACACACCGCGGAACATCGCCAGGATGAGCGCGGGCCTGCCGCTCGACGACGTCGACCGCGAGCCGTGGCTGCACACGCTCGCGAACTGGATCCGCGACACGACCCGGTCCCGGCGGAGCGCGGTCGTCTCCTGCTCGGCCCTCAAACTCACCTACCGGGAACTGCTCCGGGCAGCCGGTCCCGGCGTGTGGTTCGTGCACCTGGACCTCGAGCGCGAGATCGCCCGCCGGCGCATCACGCACCGCTCCGGCCACTTCATGCCCGAGGAACTGCTCGAGTCCCAGTACGACTCCCTCCAGCCGTTGCTCGACGACGAACCGGGGCTGACGGTCGACGCGACGGCCGACGCCGACACGATGCTGGACCGGGTACAGGCCGCCCTGGCCCGCTTCGAATCCGAACGCCGGGGCACGGCGACCGACTAGCGGCACGGGGGCGCGGCAGCAGGCGGGGGAACACGCACGGCGCCCCGGAGGTGCTCCGGGGCGCTGTTCCGCGGCAGCCGCTTCCCTTGCCGCGGGACACGAACCGGCGGTGCCGGTCGGCGCGGTGGCCGGTGGGGTTCGCTGTGGTTCCACCACAGGAGTCACCGGCCCGGAACCAGAGTGCCCTGAGATACGGGTGGGGCGGGTGCGGTTCGCCACCATGTCACCGCCTTGTAAGGAACCACACACCCGAAGGGGCGGTCCGGCGGACCGCCCGGAGGGCCGGGAGGGCCGAACCTCCGCACGGCACGATCCCTCCACAACCTGCCGACCCGCATCAACCGGGCTCCCGTACACGGCACATGACGCACCCTTCAAAAAGTGAACCGCGGTCCCCCGCGGACGGAGCCGCCCGCCGTCGCGATCCTCCCGCGGGTCGCCCGGCCGGGCCGGTGACGCGAGCCGACGTCGGGCTCCACCACACCGCAGCGATGAACGGCCCTGCCGCACTGCCCAGTTCGGGTGTCGACGCACCCTGCGGACGTTCAACTCCTCGCGCCCCCAGCTGATTTCAAAGGGTTCTTTGTTTCACATCTTGACGACTTTGGTGCAGACCTTTAGGTTCACCGATCACCAAGACTCCATGAATGCATTCGTCGTTCACAGACTTGAACCCCCCACTCTTGCAGGAGCGTCCCCCATGTCCAGATTTCCCCTGCCCGGATCCAGAAGAAGGTCCGGTCGCCACCGGACGACCAGGCTGCTGACGGTGACCGCCCTCGTGGCGACAACGGTGTCGGGCCTGACCCTCGCCTCGCAGAACGCGGTCGCCCGGAACGCCGCGGTCGCGCAGGCGGCCGCGGTGCCGACCGGCTGGGCCACCGTCGTCAACGCGGGCAGCGGCAAGTGCGTCGACGCGCGCGCCGCCGGAACCGCGAACGGTACGGCGGTCCAGCAGTACGCCTGCAACGGCAGCCAGGCCCAGCAGTGGCAGTTCGCCGCCACGTCGAGCGGCTACTCCCAGGTCGACAACCGGGCCGACGCGACCAAGGCCTGGGACATCACCGATGTCTCGACCGCGGACAGCGCGCTGGTGCAGCTGTGGGCGTACGGCGGCGGCACCAATCAGCAGTGGCAGGCCGTGGCGGAGGCCGGCGGGGCCTACCACTTCGTGAACCGCAACAGCGGCAAATGCCTCGACGTGCCGAGTGCCTCCACCGCCGACAGCGTGCAGCTCCACCAGTACACCTGCAACGGCACGGCGGCCCAGTCCTTCTACGTCAACGCGGTGGACACGCAACAGCCGCCCGGCACACCGGACCTGGGCCCGAACGTCACCGTCTTCGACCCGTCGACCCCGGCCGCCACCATCCAGAGCAGCCTCGACTCGGCCTTCTCCCAGCAGGAGACCAACCAGTTCGGCACCGCCCGCAAGGCCTTCCTCTTCAAGCCCGGCAGCTACAGCGCCAACGCGAACGTCGGCTTCTACACCCAGGTCGCGGGTCTTGGCCTGTCCCCCGACGACGTCACGATCCGGGGCACGGTGCACACCGAGGCGGACTGGTTCCAGGGCAACGCGACCCAGAACTTCTGGCGTTCGGCGGAGAACCTGTCGGTGACTCCCCCGTCCGGCTCGGACCGGTGGGCGGTGTCGCAGGCCGCGCCGTACCGGCGGATGCATCTGCGCGGCAATCTGGCGCTGGACGACGGCGGCTGGTCCAGCGGCGGCTACATGGCCGACACGAAGATCGACGGTCAGGTCAACTCCGGTTCGCAGCAGCAGTGGCTGTCACGGAACACCGAGTGGTCGAACTGGACCGGCTCCAACTGGAACATGGTGTTCGTCGGCGCGCGGAACGCCCCCGCGAACAGCTTCCCGAGCCCGCCGTACACGACGGTGGACCAGACGCCGGTCTCCCGCGAGAAGCCCTTCCTGTACGTCGACACGGCGGGCGCCTGGAAGGTGTTCGTACCCTCCGTGCGCACCAACTCCACTGGTACAAGCTGGAGTTCGGGGGCTCCCGCGGGCACGTCCCTGCCACTCTCCGACTTCTTCGTGGTGAAGCCGGGCGCGACGGCGGCGCAGCTGAACGACGCGCTGGCCCAGGGCAAGAACCTGCTGGTGACGCCGGGTGTCTACCACCTGGACCAGACGCTCAAGGTCACCAGGGCCGGCACGGTGGTGCTGGGCCTCGGTCTCGCCACGGTCGTCCCCGACAACGGCATCACCGCCATGACGGTGGCCGACGTGAGCGGTGTGCACCTGGCCGGGCTGCTGATCGACGCGGGCACCACCAACTCCGCGCAGCTGCTGGAGATGGGGCCGAGCGGCTCCTCCGCGGACCACAGCGCCGACCCGAGCTCCCTGCACGACGTGTTCTTCCGCATCGGCGGCGCGGGCGTCGGAAAGGCCACCACCAGCCTGACCGTCAACAGCGACGACGTCATCGGCGACCATCTGTGGCTGTGGCGCGCCGACCACGGCAGCGGGGTCGGCTGGACGAGCAACACGGCCGACACCGGGCTCGTGGTGAACGGTGACGACGTGACCATGTACGGCCTGTTCGTCGAGCACTACCAGAAGCACCAGACCATCTGGAACGGCAACGGCGGCCGCACCTACTTCTACCAGAACGAGATGCCCTACGACCCGCCGAACCAGGCCGCGTGGATGAACGGCTCGACGCAGGGCTACGCCGCCTACAAGGTCGCGGCCTCCGTGACGAGTCATCAGGTGTACGGCTTCGGCAGCTACTGCTACTTCAACGTCAACTCCTCCGTCGCCGCCGAGCACGCCATCGAGGCGCCCAGCAACGCGAACGTGCGCTTCAAGGACATGGTGACCGTCTCGCTGGGCGGCACGGGCACCATCCGGCACGTCGTCAACGACCGGGGCGGGCCGTCCAACTCCTCGACCAATGTCGCCAACCTCGTCAGCTACCCCTGACATGCACGGGAAGGAAATGCGGATGCGCATCAGCGAGTCCGGTCCGGCACGCGGCGTCCTGCGGGTCCTCGTCCTGCTGGCGGCCCTGTTCGGCCTCGCGGCACCGCCCGCCGCGCACGCGAGCGGCACGGCGGCCCCGTTCAAGGTGCTCGCCCTCTACAACGGCACCTGGGACGCCGCCCACATCAGCTTCGTCCACGAGGCCAACGACTGGTTCCCCAAGCAGGCCGCGGCCAACGGCTTCACCTACACGGCCAGCAACAACTGGGACCTGCTCAGCAACGGCGGCGTGAACGCGTACCAGGTCGTACTGTTCCTCGACGACCTGCCGCAGACCGCGGCCCAACGCGCCGGTTTCGAGCAGTACATGCGCGGTGGCGGCGGCTGGCTGGGCTTCCACGTCTCCGCCTTCACGACCGACGCGCAGAGCTGGCCGTGGTATCACAACCAGTTCCTCGGCACGGGGAACTTCCGCTCCAACACCTGGGGTCCGACCACGGCCGTCCTGAAGGTGGAGGACCGGACGCACCCCTCCACCGCGAACCTGCCCGCGGCCTTCACCTCGTCGGTCAGCGAGTGGTACAGCTGGTCCAACGACCTGCGGCAGAACCCGGACATCCGGATTCTCGCCTCGATCGATCCCAGCAGCTTCCCGCTGGGCACGGACCCCAACCAGACCTGGAACAGCGGCTACTACCCGATTCTGTGGACCAACGCGAAATACCGCATGCTGTACGCGAACTTCGGTCACAACGCGATGGACTACGCGACGAACACCACGCTGTCGTCGACGTTCGCCAGTGCGACACAGAACCGGTTCCTGCTGGACGGGCTGAAGTGGCTCGGCGGGGCGGGCACGCCGGTGCCACCGGCGGATCCGATCTCCGAGACCACCTGGTACTCGCTGGCCAACTCCGGCAACGGCACCTGCGTGGACGCCCGTGCGGCGGGCACGGCGAACGGGACCGCGATCCAGCAGTACGCGTGCAACGGCACGCAGGCGCAGCAGTTCCAGTTCCGCTCGACGGACAGCGGCTACACGCGGATCACCCTGCGCCCCGATCCGCAGCAGGTCGTCGATGTGACCGGCCGCTCGACGGCCGACAACGCGCCGTTGCAGCTGTGGAGTTGGTCGAGCGGTCAGAACCAGCAGTGGCAGCCGGTGAAGGAGAGCGGTGGGCGCTACCACTTCACCGCCCGGCACAGCGGCAAGTGCCTGAGCGCGGCGGCCTCCGCGGCGAACAGCGTGCAGCTCACCCAGCGCGCCTGTGACGGCTCGGCCGCGCAGAGCTTCGCACTCACCGCGCAGCCCTGACGGATCGATCCACGAAGGTGCCCCCGTCGCGTGCGCGCGGCGGGGGCACCTTTCGGGGCGGGTCGGACGGCCGGGGTCGGCGTGCCCGCGCGGCGTCACACCCGGCGCCACCGCGCCATCGCGAAGGAGAACAGTCCGAACAGGACCAGCCCCAGGGCGACGCAGACCAGCAGCCAGGGACCCATCGGCGTTCCGGCGAAGGACCGCAGCGTGTCGTCCATCCCCTTGGCCTTGTCGGGTTCGTAGTCCACGGCGGCCCGGACCGCGAAGACCCCCGCCGCGGCGAACACCGCGCCGCGCGCGGCCCCGCCGCCCACCCCCGCCGTGTCGACGGCCCGGCGGATCCGTCGCGACATCTCGCCGAGCTTCAGATGCTTGTGGTACTTGCGCATGACGGCCCGTGCGGCGATCCAGACGCCCGCCACGACCAGCCCCACACCGGCGGCGCCGACGATCCACTGGCCACCGGGCACGCCGAGCGCCTTGGCCGTGACATCGCGGGACTGCTTGTCGCTCGAACCGCTGCCGCGCGAGCCGGCGGCGAAGGAGAGCACGGAGTAGGCGACGAACCCGTAGAAGACAGAGCGCGCGGCCGCCATCAGGCGCTTGCCCACCGCGCCGCCGTCCTGCCCGGCGCCACCGAACACCGCCTCGGACAGCCGCCACAGCGCCATGCCGACGAGGCCGGCGCCAAGGGCCCACAGGAGGGCGGCCCCGAACGGCTTCGAGGCGATCTCCTGCAGGGCGCCGCCCCGGTCCGCCTGCCGACCGCTGCCACCGAAGGCGATGCGCAGGGCCAGCACGCCGACCAGGGCATAGATCACCCCTCGCGCGGCCAGCCCCGCCCGGGCCGCGCCTTCCCGCGCCGAGCCGGTCGCCGCGCGGCGGGCGCCGATCTCTCCGTTGCGGGCCACCGACCCGGCGTTCACACGGACCGCGTCTCGTGTGCCGTACTCGAATCCAGCCGCAGCTTCATCTGAACCTCCTGGTCACCGGCCTCCGTGCCCAGCTCCTGCACGGCGAAGGCGGCACCGAGGGCCTCTCGCAGACGCTGCGTCGCGAGAGGGCCACCCTGCGCCTCCACGGTCGGTTGCCCCGAAAGTTCCGCGACAGACCCGGCAGCACGCCCCGGATCACCGGCCGTGTCGAACAGGGCGGTCCACACCGTCGGCCGGCCACCCTCGGACTCGTGGGGCTCGTCCGCGCTCTCCCGGTCCGCGGTGAAGCGGCCGGACAGGACGGCGAGCACGCTGCGGGCATCGGCCGCGGAACAGTCGCCGAGCATCACATGAACCGTTGACGCGGGCAGTTGTTGCACGCTCATGAAAACCCTCTCCCTCGCGTCGGTGAACGGACACGCGCGCCCGCGAACGAGCACGTCGTGATGCACAGACGGGTACCCAGCGACCCCGCGTGAAACGGGGACCGCAGACATTGCTTGCGCCGATACCCGCCCAGGTCAAAACGGTCCGTGAGCTATGTTGAGCTTCGTGGGACATGAAGGAGGCGCACCGGTGCCATCGCCGCAGCAGGCACGCGCACAGGCATCCGCGATCACCTCGGGAAAGACGGCTCCCGAGGCGGGCGTGGCACCCACGTCCCAGCTCAGGGAGCTGTTCGACGGCCCCCGGCTCTCCCCGGGCCAGCGGCGTATCGCCCAGTACCTGATCGAGCACATCACCGAGGCGGCCTTCCTGTCGATCACCGACCTCGCCGAGCGGGTGGGTGTGAGCCAGCCCTCGGTGACCCGCTTCGCGGCGGCGGTGGGGTTCAGCGGTTACCCCGCGCTGCGCGAGCGGCTCCAGGCGATCGCGCTCAGCACCCTGGGCAGCACACCGGGAACCCCGGCCGAGGTCACGAGCAACGAACTCCAGGCGGCGGTGGACGCCGAGATCGAGAACCTGGAGAACCTGCGGCGGGACTTCGCCGATCCCGACGCGGTCATCCGGGTCGGACGGGCCCTGTCGAAGTCGGCGCCGCTGACGGTCCTCGGACTGCGGATCTCCGTCTCACTGGCCGAGTACTTCGCGTACGCCGCCCGCCGTATCCACCCGGACGTCCGGCTGGTGACGCGCGGCGGCTCGGTCGCCTACGACGCGCTGCTCCAGTCACGCGAGGCGGGCGGCACCTGGGTCCTGGCCTTCGGGATGCCGCGGCACGCCCAGGAGACGCTCACGGCGATGCGGGTCGCGCGCAGCGCGGGCCTCCAGGTGGCCCTGGTCACGGACCTCGGGCTCGGCCCGCTGGCCGACGAGGCCGATGTCACCTTCGCCACAGGCACCGGCTCCCGCCTCGTCTTCGACTCCTACGCGGCGCCCGTGGTGCTGTCGGCGGCGCTGCTCCAGGCCATGACCGACGCCGATCCGGAGCGCACGCAGGCGCGCCTGGAGGAGTACGAGCAGGTCGCCGAGCAGCATCAGTTCTTCCTGAAGGACTGACCCCCCCCAGCACCGCCCCGCGGACGGGGCCCGCGACGGCTCGGGCCGGCTCGCGGCACCGGCAGAACCCCTTTCCCGTACCGGCTGTCACCACGGCATCACGGGATCATTCGTATCAAAGCGCGCATGAATGTTTTCATGTCCTTGCGCATCCGGCGGTATATATAAATACTTCTTGCGGATCGCGACCCGGAGGCCTCCAGGTCACGACCCATGACCACCCGGGGCCGTCCGCTCCTACCCGCATCGGGTCCCGGGTGATCGAGCGGGTCTCGCCTGCGAGGCCCGTGGTGGCGGCCCCGGTCATCCCCTATGCCGGGGCCGCCCCAGAGTCCCCCGCCGACGTAACCCGGAAGCGATGAACATGGCCCTGACGTATTCACCGATCACCTCGGACTGGCCGTGCCAGGTCAAGACCCCCGGCAGCTTCGACTGGGAGCGATCGGCGGTGAAATGGCTGCGCGAGCTGGTGCCGAGCCGCTACGCGAGCTACCCCGTCCTGCACAAGCACCCCGTCCTGCTCGCCCGCCACGCGCACCTGCAGGTGCAGCAGGAGATACGCGTCGCCCGCACGGCACTGCAGACCGCCCGCTCCGAGCTGCCCGGCCTCGGCCTGCACGAGGGGGTCATCGAGCACACCATCAAGCTGTACGCCGCCGAGCTCATGCAGCTCCAGCACATCGCCCGGAGCATCCGCACGGTGTCCCAGGCGCTGGTGGACCACGCCCACCCGCGAAACTGAGGTCCCGGGCCCTGACGTGGTCCGGCAGGACCGAGTCCCAGGGAGACGGCGTGGACACTCCGAGGCAGCAGACCGACGGCGCCCGTGGAAGCGACGATCGCGCACCCGCCGCACCTCTCGACGTGCGGTGGATCCACGGATCGCCCTCGGCCAAGCACAACACGGATCCCGACATCCAGGTCCACGCCTACGACGAGCACACGGTGATCCTTCGCCAGAACATGGCGATCGACTACGAAGCGCCCTTCATGTTCCTGCTGTTCGGCACGGCACGGGCCGTCCTGATCGACACGGGCGCCACGGCCTCCGCCGACCACTTCCCGCTCCGGCGCGTCGTCGACGAGCTGATGGCGTCGTGGTCGGCCGCGCATCCCCGGGACGACTACGGGCTGCTGGTGCTGCACACCCATCCGCACGGCGACCACATCGCGGGGGACGGCCAGTTCACCGGCCGCCCCGGCACCGAGGTCGTGGACGCGGCCCGCGACAGCGCCTGGGACTTCTTCGGGTTCCATGACGATCCCGACGCCGTCGCCCGGGTCGATCTCGGCGGCCGGGTGCTGGAGTGTCTGGCCACGCCGGGGCACCACGAGGCCGCGGTGACGTTCTTCGACCCCTGGACCGGGCTCCTGCTCACGGGCGACACGGTCTATCCCGGGCGCCTGTACGTCGAGGACTGGCCCGCCTTCACCCGCACCATCGACCGCCTGATCGACTTCTGCGCACGCCGCCCCGTCACGCACGTGCTCGGCTGCCACATCGAGATGTCCCGGGAACCGGGGCGGGACTACCCCGTACGCACCACCTACCAGCCCGACGAGCCGCCCCTCCAGATGACGACGGATCAGCTGCTGGACATCCGCCGGGCGACCGAGTCCGCCGGGCTGCGACCCGGTCGGCACGTGTTCGACGACTTCGTCATCTGCCGCCGCGACACACCCGGGGCGGCCCGGTCCTGACGCCTCCGACCCCGGCACGCGCGCACGGATGGCCGTATCCGGGGCGGTAGCCGGGGCACGAGCGGGCACACGGAAAGGAGTAACACCCCGACAAGAGCCCTGGACGGACGCATGGATTCGATCTCATGGAACGTGGTCCTCGTCGTCGCGGCCCTGGGAGCCGTCGCGCTCGGCGTGGCGCTCGTGCTGCTGCTCCGTCTCGTGCGCACCCGCCGTGACCTGCGGCGGGCCGGACTGCCGACCGGACCTCGCTGGGTGTTCTGGGGCGCCGTCGCCTATCTGGTGCTGCCGACGGACCTGCTGCCCGACCCCGTCTACCTGGACGACATCGGCGTCATGCTGCTCGCCCTGCGCTCGCTGCGCGCCGCCCAGCCCCGGTAGCCACCGCGCGCTCCGCGCCGGCCCCGGCGGAGGACCCGGTGCGGCCGCGGCCCCGGCCCGCACCCCGACACCGGGGCCCACGGAAGCGCGGCGGCGGGGGGACGAC
>NZ_JBSFYW010000088.1:0-26656 GCF_053599975.1 Streptomyces sp. NPDC005141
GGGGCCGTGCCGGTACATCCCAATGTCCGTCGCTTACGTTCGGATCGAGCAGCAGTTCGCACAGGTAGCCCACGTCTGATCCAGCGGCGACGGACTGGGATGTACCGGCACGGCCCCGACCCACCCACCGAACCCGGCACCCGAAACGCCGGCGAGAGCGCACCAGCCCGCGAGATCAGCGCCCCGGGGCACCCCCCGGCCCCGGGGGACGCGGCACCCGCGGCGGCTGCCCCGGTGCGACGGGCCCAGGTGCCGAACCGGGAACGGGCCCCCCAGGGGTGGCCGAACCCCGGCCGGACTGACGGCGGGCCGCGCTCGCGACAGGATTGCCGGGGCCGCTCGGGGCCGGTCCGACGCCCGGCCCCCCGGGTGTCACGGCCGTCGCGCCCGCGACAGCCGGTCTGCGCCAGCTCTCCGGAACCGAGGAGTGCCGCTCCACCGTCCCGTGCTCCCGTGCCGAGGCCAGCCGCGCGGCCTGCTGCGCCGTGGGGGCGAAGCCCGGGGCCGCGTTGCCGCTCTGAGAAGGCACTTGGCGGGCGGCCATGGCGTTCAGGGCGGCCTGGGTGTCACGGGGGAAGACATCCCGGGGCAGCAACTGCGACGCCGCACCGGTCACCTCGACGCGGCGCTGCCCGCCCCCCGACTCGAAGGTGACGCCGTATCCGAGGAACTGCCGGTCCCGGTCGAACATCAGGTCCCCCCGCACCTGCCCGCCCCCCGCCCGGGTCCGCTCGGCCAGATCCTGGAGAGCCTCCGGCATCGGCGCGGTCCGCCCGAGGCTCGCCACATACGCCTCCGCCTCCACGTGCCCCTCCCGGAACCGCGGCTTCCCGTCGGGCCCGGTGTGCATCTGCACGGCGCCGACCCGGTTGTCGGGGTGGATGTCGATGGTGAGGCGGCCGTCACCGCCGAACTCGCTGACGAACCGCTCGCGCATCGCGGTGAACTGGACCTGGTTCTCCAGCGCCGGAGGCAGGTTCGGCCCGTAGATGGTGACCCGCGCCTCGGGGTCGGCCTCCAGGATGATCTCGGCGTTGGCCACCCCCGTGCCGCCGGCGCCCGCGACCAGCCAGGTTTTCGGGGCACCCTCACCGCTCACGTCGAAACGGTTCTCGGCGATCTCGTCACCGATGAAGACCCGCCCGGGCGCGGCGGCCCTCGCCCGCTCCCACTGAGCCGTGGCGTCGAGCGTCTGGAGCGCGGCCCGAGCACCGCCGCCCGAGCGCAGCCCGTCCAGCACGCCTTCCTCCCGCAGGATCTGGAGGGTCTGCTGCGCCCCGGCCGCCCCGGTCAGCCGGGCGTGCACCGGGGAGTCGGCGGGCAGCTGCCCGCGTACGGCGTCGAGCGCCTCCGGCAGATTCACCACGTCCCGGCGGTCGACGCCCGGCACCATCTCCGGCGGCAGCCCGGTGGCGACGGTCGGGGTTCCCTGGACCTGGACATAGACGTCCGAGGAGCCGTCACCCGGGCGGATGTGCGCGTACAGATGGCCGTCCTGCGCCGGGACCAGCCGCGCGGTCCCGTCGACGACCGGTCCGCGTACGGCGAGCTCGTCCTCCCACAGGCGCACCGCGTCGCGCGGCACCCGCGCGGTCGGGTCGGCGAACTGGTGGGCGTCGCCGAACCCGGTCGTCCGCATGTCCCGTACCTGGTCGGGGGACTGGACGATGCCCTGACCGGGGTCCAGGTGCCAGCGGCCCCGCGCGTCGACGAGCAGGGCGTCCGGATCGCGCCCGACGAGGCTGGCGCCACCGCCGATGACGACTTCGCGGGTGGGCCACTCGCCCGTCGTGGCGGCCTCCGCGCGCAGCTGCTCCAGCGTGCCGGCGGCGACCCGGGTGCGCCGGTCGGCGGCCTGGGCCGCCGCCGCGGCGAGTTCCTCGCGCGGGACGGGGGAGCCGTCGGGCCGGAACCCCGGCAGCGGAGGGGCGCCGACGGACGTCCCGAGGGGCCGGGCGTGCTCGGCCCGCGACCGGAACTCCCGGAGCCCGGCCATATCGGCGGCGCCCAACCGCTCGACGGGGACGGCCAGTTCGCGCAGCGCGTCGGTGGCCATCGGGGTCAGGTGCTGGTCGACGATGTCGCGGCGGATGTCCGCGGCCTGGAGCTCCTGCGCATACCGCTCGGAGCCGGCCGGAGCCCGTGGCCGCAGCCCGGTGTGGTCGATGAGCGCCGACAACTCGCCGCGCGCTTCAGCGCGTCGGGAGGCGTCGAGGGTGGCGTCGTTCATGCGGGCGGCCAGGTAGTTCAGCTCGCCGACCCGGCCGAGGTCCTCCTCGGTGAGGCTCAGGCGCCGTTCCGCGGTGCCGAGCCCGCCCCGGGCCAGCAGGTCGTCGTGGCTCGGTGCGACGCCCGCCACCGCGGGGTCACCGGCGGCCGCGCGGGCCGCCCGGTCACGCACCGCGAGCAGTTCGCCGACCTCGTGGCTCAGCGCCCGGCCGACCTGCCGCGGGTCCATCCGGTCGGAGAGCTGGACGACGTGCTGGTCCGAGGTGGTGTTGACGTGCGTCCGCGCGACCGTGCCGGAGGGGAGCGGTACTGCGTCCAGACGCAGGGTGAGGTCCCTGCCCCGGTCGTCGGTGAGCGCGAAGAAGCGGTCGCCCGCGGCGCCGGACCGCAGCTCGACCGAGGGCAGCCGCTGGTCGTACAGGCTCTGCACGACCAGGGGCAGGGTGCTCTCCGCCTGCGCGACGACGGCGGCCTGCCGCCCGGGATCAGGGGCTGTGCCGGTGCCCGAGACGAAGCGGCTGCCCGCGATGTCTGTCGCGGCGATGACGGTCGGTTCCGGCCGCGGCGCCGGGGCCGCGGCCGGGGTGTCCCGCCGGGCGTCCGCCGGGGCGGAGCGGCCGGCGTCCCTGCGGTCGAGCGGTTCCTGGTGCACTGGCACTTTCCCCCTTGGCCGGCCTCGTGGCACGTAAGATCTTGGCATGCTGATCGCCCGTTCGACGCAGGAAGCACACCTCTACATGGACCTGCACGCGTGTGCGTGCGGGGCGGAGGACTTCGAGCGCGAGCACCGTCTCGACGAGCGTGACGGTGTGCTGATCGCGGTGTACGAAGGGGTCTGTCCGCAGTGCGGCCGCGCCCGCTCCTTCGCCTTCCGGCTCACCGACGAACTCCCGCCCGCACCACCGGCGTTCGGCGGTGCCGAGCCCTCGCGGATCATCGACCCCGGGGAGTTCCTGTGGGTCGGCGACCAGGTCGCCACGGACACGGGGCTGCGGCTGCTGCACACGCCGCCCGCCGAGCGGCGCGAGCAGCGCGCGGGTTCCGCGTTCGCGCTCGCGGCGGTCGAGGAGGTCCTCAAGTTCCTTCCGGAGGGCGCCGATCGCATCCCCGAGGAGCTGTTCACCTCGGAGCGCGGCCGCGAGGTGTACCACAAGAACCCGCGCCGATTCGAGCGCGCCGGACTCCTGGAGAACATCGCCCGCAAGCGCCGCATCCTGGACGCCGTCGACCACGTCGGCCCGCCGCCGGGCGCGTAGGCGCTTCACGGCGCCCGCGGGGGTCGGGGCGCGGCGCTCGCCGCGGCCGGAGCGGCCGGGGGCGCGGCGCCGGGTGCGGTCGGTGTCCGTCCCGCCGCCGGGGTGCCGCCGCCGGAGCGCAGGCGTCCCGCGGCGGCGACCCGGATCGTGGCGTCGCCCTGCCGGTGAGCGGGCGTGGCGCCGAGCCCGGACACCGTGGCAGCCCCGGTTCCCCGTCCGGCGGTGAACGCGCCCCGGTCCGAGGTGATCAGCCCGGTGGCCAGCCCTCCCTCGACCAGCTTCTCCGCGTTCTCGCGGCCGACGGAGAAGCCGCGCCCCGAGGTGCTCCGCGCGTACAGGTCCTTGATCATGACCTCGGGGGCCATGCGGCCGCCGTACGGGTCCCGTCCCGTGTCGAACTCGGTGCGGCCGTGCTGCCAGCGGCCGGCGTTCTGGGCGAGGCACTGCTCGACGGGCACCTCGACCGAGAGCAGGACGCGTCTGTCGTAGCCGTCGGCGCGCAGATCGCCGAGGAGCTTCTCGTTCCAGCGCTGGTCGCGCAGGGTCGCGTCGTAGAGGAGGTTGTAGCCCTCGGCCCGCGCCCACTGCTCGAAGGCCCCCTGCAGGAAGGCCGACTCGCGGTGTGTGAGCGAGGCCGTCTCGGACGGCGAGAGCCGCCGCCCGTCGGACAACTCAAGGGAATGAGCGGGCAGTCGAGGTGATCCGCCGTGCTCGAAGAGCGCCACCTTGAATTCGTCCGGGTCCAGCACCACATAGTCGCGTACGTCGATGCCGTGCACCCGGTTCAGGGCGCGCCCCAGTTCGTCGCCCCGCCCCTGCCACTCGGCGAGCCCGCGCAGCGCGCCGCCCTTGCCGGCGCCGGGTGCTCCGGCGGTGAGCAGCGCGGCATGCCCGTCGCGCGGCATGCCCGCGCAGCGCGCTGTGAAGTCCTCCAGGATCGCGGCGTGCATCCGCTCGCGGTCCGGAGTCCAGAGCGCGCCGTGCCGGAACTGGCCGAACGTGTCGGCGTCGCCCGGCGCGAGGTCACCGCCGGGCGACATCCGGGTCTGCAACTCCCGGTACAGCGAGCGGTATTCAGGTCTGAGCCCCGCTTCCGGCCCGTCGCCGGTGGTCATGGGCACCGCTCGGCCCCGCCGGCCGGTCCGTCCGGCCGGCCGTCGATCCGGCGCTGGATCTCCGCCACGTCCTCGCGGGTCACCTGTCCGAGCAGCCGTGCCGTGGCGAGCACCGACAGCGTGTTGTCCTGATGGGTCGGCTCGGGGTGCCCCTCGTCCAGGCCCTCTTCCGCCTCGAAGGGCCAGGCCACGACGGTCGCGATCATCTGCTCGCGTTCGACGAATCCGGCGGCGTAGAGACCGAGGTAGGCGCGCAGGGAGGGAGCCGGACCGTCGGCGGAGGCACGGGGTGCGGGGGTGTCGTTCATGGGTGGAGTGTTCCTCCTTCACCAGAGACTGGTCTCGTAAGGATCCGGATCCGTGTCGGGCAGGCGGGACGCGGCGACCGCGTCCTCGTACGACTCGACCGCGGGCGGCGTCTTCGGGCGGTGGCTGCCCTGCTTGCATCCGGCGAACGGGCCGCTGGGCGACCGGAGTTCGCTCAGTACGGCGCCGAGGTGGTCGCGGTGCCAGACGGCGGGTCCGGACGCGCCCGCGGCCGGGTCGGTGTGTTCCTGCCAGGCCAGCCACAGCCCGTGCAGCCGGGCGACCGCCTCCGGGTGCTCCCACCAGCGGGGACACCAGGGCTGCTGCGAGGTGACCTCGCGGCCGTAGACGGGTAGGAGCAGGTCGGTCACCCAGACGGCGAGTTGACCCATCTCCTCGGCGTATTCCGGGCCCTCGAGATAGAGGATGAACGGCGGAGCGGTGGTGGGCTCCTGCTCGGCTGCGGCGGTCGTCATCGCGGAGACTTCCCTTCGGCGGCGGATGTCATCGGCTGGTGATCCTTTCGGCCGCGCGGGCGGTGATGGCCTTCACCTCGGCCTGGGCCGCCGTCGCGATGCGGTCGGCGCCCGGTTCGGCGTACCAGGGGCGGAGCCGGACCAGGGCCGGCCTGATACCGGTCGCCAGGAGCAGGGCGGTGCCCTTGGGCAGCGCGCGGATGCGGTCGGCGGGCAGGATGCGCTCCAGGCGGTACGAGGTCGACCGGGACCGCCCGTCCCTGCCCTTGGACCAGCTGACCGTCGACACGTCGTGGTCGCCGACCAGCCGGGAGATCTTCTCCACGAAGTCGGCGTCGTCCAGGCCGGCGCCGAGCAGTTTGATGGTGGCGGCGGACCAGAGCGCGTCCATGCCGGCCTCGCCCCACACCCGTGAGCCCTGCCGGTAACTCTGCAGCAGAGTCACGATGTTGATGCCCCGTGAGCCGAAGTGCGAGTACAGATCGGGGAGATCGGAGATCCGGCAGACGTTCGCCGCTTCGTCGAGGACCGCCGTCATCGGCGGTTCGAGACGTCCTCCCATCCGCTCGGCGGCGACGACTCCCGCGCGCAGCACGGAGTCCGCGGCCGCCGCGACGACACCGGCCGCCGAGCCGCCGCCGTCCTTGGAGAGCAGATAGAGCGTGTCGGTGGACAGGACATGGCGGTCCGGGAAGAACTGCGGCAGCGCCGGATCCGGTGTCACCCATGCCGCGATCGACGGGTCGAGCAGACAGGCCACGCACTGGCGGGCTGTCTCGTAGATGCCGTCCCGGGTCTCCACCGCGCCCTGCACGGTGCCCTGCAACTGGTCCGCGAGGGCTGTCATCCCGGCGTCGCGCAGCAGGTCGACGGGGGTACGGTCGGCCGGGTCGGCCAGCCAGCCGAGCACCTCGCCGATCTGCCGCCCGCCCCGATGGGCCGCGTGGAACAGGGCGGTGAGGGTGTTCTGGGCGGCCGAGGTCCAGAAGTCGCGGCGGGACGCGTCGTCGTTGACCGCGCCCACGAAGTGCCCGGCCAGCCGGCGGGCGCCCTCGATCGTGGCGGCGTCCGCGAGCATGTCCCACCACAGGGCTCGCGGGGTGTGGGCGATGCCCTGGGGATCGAACGTCCAGACCCGGCCCACGCGTTCACGCTCCGCCCGCGTCACGCTGTACACGTCCGCCTTGTTCGACGTCAGCAGCACACTGCCGCGGGCCCGCAGGACGCGCGGTACCGCGATGCCGGTGGACTTGCCCGCGCGGGGCGCCATCAGGTCGAGCTCGACGTCCTCGTAGCTGGAGCGGAGTTCGGGGCCGCGGGGCTCCAGGTTGCCGATGAGGTTCCCGGTGTCGTCCGGGGTGACCTTCGGCAATTTGCCGAGCACCGGACGGAGTTGGCGGGCCCGCCGGGTGGCCCCCTTGGGCAGGAGACCGGCCAGTTCCTTGCGGCCGGCGAGGCCGGTGGGTGCGGTGAGCCGGCGCCGTACGAGCGTGATCAGTACGACGACGGCCGCCACGACGGTGCCGAGGACCGTCGCCATGCCCGCGGCGAGCGCGGTCGGCGATGCCGTCGGCCACACCGCGGCGGGGCCGTCCTCGACCAGCGCCGACATGGTGGACAGGGCGAACGGTGGCGGGTGCCAGCCGGCGCCGCTCACCGCCGCGCCCAGCGTTCCGCCCAGCCACGCCCCGAAGAACGCGATGCCTATGAGGAAGGCGGCCCCCGGCACGATCCAGGGGAGGAAGTCCTCCCCGCCGCCCGATGTCGTCCTTTTCGTGCTGCTCATCTCTGGTCCCCCGTTGATGGTTGTCGCCCCCGCCGCCCCTACTCGTCCCGTACCGGGGCTGTGCCCCCGGACCCCCTGCCGCGCTCCGCGCACGTCCTCAAGCGCCGGACGGGCTGGAATCTCCGATGGTTGGCGTCTCGGGGCGGTGAGCGGCTCGCGCCCGTCCTCGAACGGGGGGCGGGTCGGCGCATTCGGTGGCCGGGCCCCAGCTCCCCGACAGGGGAGAGGCGGTGGCTCTCACCGCAGCCCGCCCTCCCGCTCGGACAGTGACGGCTTGCCCGCCTCCGACCAGCGGGTGTTCGTGTTGTGCAGGGCCCGCTCGGTGTCGGTGATGGAGACCTTGATCGGAATGCCGGGGCGGCCGCCCACCTTGATCAGGAAGCGTCCGCGTCCGGGCGGCTCCTCGTTGCCGCCGGTGCTGGCCCAGCCGGGCGGGGACGACCAGGACGAGACGAGTTCGATCTCGCGCTCGGACATGCCGACGATCTCGCCGAGTTCCCGCATCTCCGAACGCGGGAGCCCCGCGCAGACGACCATCCCCGCCCGCTCCACGAAGCCGCGAGCCTTGGCGCGGTCGGACTCGCTGCCGAGGGCCTCGGCGTCCTTCAGGGTGTGGGTGATCTTCGCGTCGCCCAGGCCGAGCGAACGGTTCAGCCGGGTCAGCGCGTCGATCCGCTCCACGATGCCGGAGGCGGCCCGGAGCGGGCGCCACAGTTCGTCGAGGACGGTGAAGAACCAGCGCTGCGGGGCGAGTCCGGCATCCGCGAGCGCGTGCGCGGCGGCCACCGTGCCGAGCCCGTCCGACCAGGCCGCGAGCATCGCGGCGGCCGTCAGCTGGGTGTCCGCCTCGCCGATCCGGGAGATGTCCACGCAGACCGCCGGGGAGGCGGGGTTGATCCGGGTCGACGTCTCGGTGGCGAAGGTGTCGCCGAGCGGTCCGTCGAGCACGCCCAGCAGCGAGCGGTGCAGCGGGTCCACGGCCTCCTGGTAGCGGGCCTCGTTCCCGCGGTCCAGCGTCACCGCGCGGACCCGGTCGGGACCCTCGTCCAGGACCTTCAGCAGATCCGGCAGGATCGGCGCCCGCCCCGGCTTCGTCCGTTCGGCGAGATGGTGCAGACAGGCGGACAGCACCGACTGTTCGTGGTCGTCCATCGGACGCCCGCGCACGATGGTGATCAGCGCCGCGACCATGTTCAGCACCCGGCCGTGCGCCTCCGCCGCGAGGATCCGGCCGCGCTCGCCCCCGATCCGGACCGCGGCCTCGCCCATCGCGCCCGGATCGAGGACGTTGATGCCGCCGACCCCGCGTCCGATGGAGATCACCTGGCCGCCCAGCGCCCGTACGGTGTCGGCGTAGTCGGGCTTCAGGTCGCCGAGGACCAGGGGCGTGACGCCCGTCGCGGACATCCCGATCAGCATGCGGTTGACCAGGGTCGACTTGCCGAGGCCCGGCATGCCCAGCATGAAGAGCGACGGGTTGGAGATGTAACGGGCCCGGGTGAACCAGGAGATGGGGTCACCGCACACCGTCGCCCCGGTGTGCAGGTGCTGCCCGAGGGGCACGCCGGTCATCGGCGCGCCGGAACCGGCCGCGAACGGCCACAGCCCGCACGCCTGCACGGTGGTCGCGCGCCACAGCGCGGGCGGGTCGACGTGCCCGACCTGGCCGCCCGCGGGGCCGTACCAACCGCGCGGAGGTGCGGTGGCCGGGATCCGCGGCATCGACTGCTTGCTCACAGCGCCTCCCTGATCTGGTACGGAACGAGGGTGTGCTCCCACGGCAGCAGGCCGACCGGCAGCGTGCAGGTGAAGGCGGAGGCCTGCATACGGTCCGCGGGGCGCATCAGGATCCGGGACGAGGCCTGGAGGTTGCGCACGGTGATGCCCGCGTCCTGCAACTGCTCCTCGTCGTCCACGGTGACCGTCACCATCAGCGAGAACTCCACGAGTCCCGCACCCGCCGCCTCCTCGGCGGCGGTCTGCTCGGCGGCCTGCATCTCCGAACTGGCCCGCGCCTGCACGAGACCGCGCCGCGAGCCCGCCATGAAGTGCGCGGTGCGCCGGTCGGACTCGACGATGCGTGCGGAGGTGGCCGGGTCGATGGGCCGGTAGATCAGGGAGACCCGCTTGCGCCGGGTTCCCGGAGCCGGTTCCAGCAGCCCACGCAGGACACTGGAGCGGACCGTGCCGCGCGGTGCGAGCGTCAGCATCCAGGTGCGCGAGACACCCGAGTCGTGCTTGTACGAGGTGACGGTCTCGACGGCCGCGGCCGGGCCCGCGTCGCTCCACTCCAGCCCGGTCGTGGCGTGCTCGGCGCGGGCGCTGAGCACATCGGGCGCGATGGCGGGGTCGTACGCCACCCGGACGATCTCGGCGAGCCGGTCGGCCGCCAGCGGGTAGGCGCTGCCGCCGCCCGCCGCGACCAGCCCGGACAACAGTCCGGGCAGCCGCATCGACAGGTCGGTGACGATGTCGTCCGTGCCGCGCTTGGGCCCGCCCGTCGGGCCGTAGGTGAGGGCGATGTACGTGTGCATCTCGGAGGACGCCGACGGGTAGCGCTGGACGACCTCCTCCATCACGGCGCGCGCGGCGGCCGGCGCGTCCGGCGTGATGCGCGGGAGCACCTCGGCCGCGAGCCGCGTCCCGGTGTCGGGGGCGGTCTCCACGACCACCTGGGCACCGCGCAGGCCCGGCTCGTGCGAGAGCCGCGCGAGCCAGTCGCCCCAGGAGGCCACCCAGATGTCGACCTGAGCGGGGTCGACCAGCGAACCGCCGTCCGGTTCACAGGCCAGCACCACCGTGTACAGGCCGCGGCCCGGGTGGTGCAGCACGCCGAAGGAGCGGTTGTAGGCGTCGCGGCCCTCGTGCATCCGGGTGCGCGCGAGCAGTCCCGGCGGCTGGTAGTGGCCGCCGGGGCGCTTGGACAGCGGCCCGGAGAGGTAGGTGTGCGAGCCGTTGGCCTTCCGCCGCATCCAGCCGAGGCGGATCGCGAGGACCTGGTAGACGTTGCGGCCGTCGACCGTGCGCAGCGCCAGCGGGGCGAGGAAGAGCCCGACCGGCACCAGGACGACGATCGCGGCGGCCAGCGAGACCAGCGACGCCAGCAGCGCCACCAGCAGTCCGCCGAAGGCGACGACGGTGCCGAGCAGACCCAGCGGACCGAGTCCGGGACGGCGGGGCCTGCGCCAGTTCCCGTACGTGGGACGCGTCATGGCGTCGGTGGACATGGGGTTCCTTCTTCCGGCTCGAAGCGCTGGATACGTACAGGGGTCGGAGTCCGGGGCGGCGCCCGCGCGGAGCTTCGGTGATCGCTCCGCCGAGATGCCGTGGCCGGTCCGCGGACGTGCCGCGGTGAGGCCGAGGAGGCGCTGCCCCGAACTCCCGTGGCCTCGTGGCCTATTGGTTGTGGCCCTTCATCCCGTCGTTGTCGCCGAGGGAGTTGGCCACTTCGCTCGCCGCCGCGACACCGGTCTGCACGGCGACCGCCGCGGCCTGCACGGCGAGGGTCGCGCCGCCCGTGGCCGCGCCCGCGGCCGCGGCACCGCCCCCGGCCGCCGCGGCTCCGGCGCCGCCCGCGGCGCTGCCCGCGCCACCGCCGGCCGGAGCTCCGGCACCGGCGGACGGCGAGCCCTGGGGACCCGCGCCGCCTCCGCCGCCGCCCCCACCGGCACCGCCCGCGGCGATGCTGACGGCGCCGGTGGCGATGTTGTTCGTCGCGTTGAGGGCGACCGTGCCGCCCGAGGTGCCGCCCAGGGCCGCGGTCGCCGGAACGATCAGCTTGAGCAGGGCCGGCAGGGCGAACACCGCCATGATCAGCATGCCCAGACCGGCGATGGTCTGGTCGAGGTTCTTGGTGTCCTTCGTCATCGACGTGGCCGAGTAGATGATGAGCGCGGCCGCCGGTTTGTAGAGCAGCCAGGCCGCGAGCCAGCCGACGTGCTTCCTCCACCAGCCCTCGCCCCACCCGGTCATCGAGGAGGCGGCGGCCAGCGGCAGCGTGCCCACGAGCATGATCATGACGCCGATGCGGATGTACATCAGACAGATCTGCACGAAGCTCGACAGCATCACCAGCAGGCCGAAGATGAGGATGAGGCCCGGCTGGTGGAGGGTCAGCACTCCGAGCATCGTCGACGCCGTGTCGCCGAGGTCGGACTTCGCGTACACATGCTGTGCGTACAGGTCGGAGGCCCTGGTGAGCGCCTGGACCACCGGCACGGCGACCGCGCCGACGAGGATGACCTTCCACATCCCCATGAACGCCTGTTTCATCGGCTGGCCCTTGCGCTCCAGCGCCATGCGGATCGCCGCGATCAGCAGCGAGGCCACGGCCACATAGGCGACGATCCAGTCGACCTGCTGGTCGATCAGGCCGATGGGTCCGGAGGGGTCATTCACGTCGACGTGCATCCAGACGCCGTTGAGCGCCTTGAGCACGTCCGAGGTCGCGTCGCCGATCGCCTTGGCGAAGGCGACCACGGCACCGTCGGTGAACTGCGTACCGACCTCGTCGATCACGCAGTCGTACACCCGCCAGGAACAAGCCATCTCACGCCTCCCAGGTGACGAAGCCCTTGGTGCCGCTGATCTGCGACATCCCCGAATAGACGGTGCCGTCGGCGTCGGGCGCGAGCTTCCAGTCGCCGTCCAGCCACCGCAGGGTCACCGACGCGGTGCCGTAGGCGTCCTTGCCGGGGACACGCACCACGAACATCACCGTCGACTTCTCCTTGTCGTACGACAGAACCGTGAAGCCGGCGTAACCACCCCCGTCGGGCGCGCCCGAGGTCGGCTTGTCGCCCGCCGCGGCACGGCTCTCGACGAGCGCGTCGCGGCCCGCGCCGGGGACGACCTGCCGGTCGACGACCTTGCGCCAGCCCGGGTAGCTCAGGTGGTCGGTGATGGCGTGGGCGGCCATCACGGAGCCCATCGGAGTGCGGGCGTAGCAGGACCAGACCGGTCCGTCGAACGTGCGCGGGCCCACCGATCTGGACACCGGGACCAGACCCGTCCCGTCGGCCTTCCAGGTGAAGTCCTTGGGCGCGCGCGTGGGCTTGGCCTGGTCGCCGTCATCGGTGCGGCAGCCGGCGGGGCGGGTGTCCGACCCGCCGCTGCCGCCCCGGCCGGTGTCCGCGGAGGAGTTCGGCTTCCGACCGGGACCGTCCGACGCGTCCGCCGCCTTCTCGCCCCCGCTCATCATCGTGAAGACGGCGAGCACGAGCAGCACCAGCAGGAACCCGGCCGACAGGATCCAGCCTCGCTGCTGCCAGAACGGCTGCTCCCACTCCCCGCTGCCCCCTTGGGGCCGGCCGGAGTTCAGCATGGTTGCGCTCCCTTCGCATCAGGTTCTGACGGGGCGTGGGTCAGGCGAAGACGAAGGTCACGACGGGTCCCGCGGTGGCCACCAGGACACAGCCGCCGAGCACCATGCCGAGGCGGCCCATGTGCTCCGAGCCCTCGCCGCGGCGCATCGAGATCGCCATCATGGCGCCGGTGATGAGCACCCCCGCGACGCCCGCCGCGGTGCCGGCCCAGGCGAGGATGCCGAGGACGGTGTCGACCTTCCCGGTCAGCGCGCCCGGCGCGTTGCGGTTGGGGTCGGGGACCTTTCCGTCCGCCAGGTAGATGTACTGGTGGGCTTGGGCTGCTATCGCCTTGAACATGACTTCTCCCCGATGTGGCCGGCTGTCGGCGCACACGTGCTGGACGTGTGCGGAACCTGCCGGGCTGAGCGGAACCTGCTTGGTGTGCACGGCACTTGCCTGCGGTGAGCGGTACGCGCCCGGTGCGGGGCGGCACCTGCTCGGTGTGAGCGGTACGTGCTTGCTGTGAGCGGCACTCGAGGGCGACGGAGGACCGTGGGACGCCCGCGTTCCCGGTTGCACAGTGAGCTTGGCGACTCCTGTGGGTCCGGGCCAAGCGATGTAGTGATCCAGCACCTGTCGGTGACGTGTCCGTGACAGACGGGAAGAGACCGTCATGAAATACGAGGTGGAAGGCCCCGGAAATCAGCTGAGGCACCCTCAGGCGCGAGGGTGCCTCAAAGGATCTTCGGTGGGCGCCGGATGTCCGGCGCGGGATGCCCGGCGGAGCCGTCGGCGCGGAGCCGGTAGGCGCGGAGCCGCGCGGTGCGGCGCGTGTCTCAGAGCACGAAGCCGACGATCGGCCCCGCCGTGGCGCCGATGACACAGGCGCCAAGGACCGTCAGGAACTGGCTCAAGTGCTCCTCCACATCACCGGACTTGACGGCGAGCGCCATCCGGGAGCCCACGATCATCAGGCCCGCCACACCGGCGGCGGTGACGAGCCACGCGATGATGCCGAGGACCTTGTCGAGCTCGGTGGTGACGCCGCCCGGCGGGGCTTCGGCCAGTGCTCCGACGGCGATCGTGTACAGGTCGGTCATGGTGCGGTCCTTCCGGTCAGTCGGGCCAGCGGTGCGATCTCGCGTGGCAGCGGTCCGGTGACGTCGCCGGTGCGCCACGGGGGTATCCACGGCACCCGGTAGACGTCTATGACCGAATTGATCACCTTGACGCGCTGGGTGAGTTGGCGCGGCAGCCGCCCGGGCGCGTCCGCCACCAGGACGATGGCGTCGAGATCGAGTCCCGGCGGCGCGTCGCCGCGACGGAAGATGTCGAGGGTGTGCGAGACGGCGTCCAGACCCGCCGCGTGCGTACGCCCGACGAGCAGGACCGAGCCCGGCTCGCCCTGGTCCGGGCGGGGCCAGTTGCGTCCCGCGTCATGACCGCCGAAGACGGTGGCGAGCGTGGAGGCGCCGGCTCCGCCGTGTGTGGCGACCCAGGAGAACTGCCGGGCACTCACGACGAGTTGCCGTTCCTCCTCGTGCTGCTGTCGTGGCAGTTCCGGTTCACCGACCGGCCCGCGAATCCATATCTCGGGCCCGCCCGGCCCCCGCGGCACGTTCCCGCGCGGCCCCGCGCCCTCGCTCCCGTGCATCGGCACTCCTTCGTTCCCGCGCATGACCGCCCCCTCGTTCGCTCGCATCGCCACCCCCTCGATCCCCTGCGTGGGCGCTCTGCCCCTCGTCCGTGCACCGATCCTCCCGGCGCCCGAACGGGTTGGGTAACGGGGCGTGAGTTCCTGGGACGAGTCTGTGACGCCGCGGTGACGCGGGAATCGGGTGGGAGCCGAGAGACTCGATTGCATGTACACGACCGGATCTTGAGGCTGAGGGGAGCCGATGTCCAACGGGGGTGGATCCACCATGACCTGGGTGGTCGGCGGCTGTCTCGCCGTGGTGATCATGCCAGTGGTCATGATGGTCGCGGTGAGTGGAGCGCCGAGCGAGGCGGACACGGGGTCGGGCGCGGGCGGCGGGTTGAAGGACGGCGCCGTACCCCAGCAGTACGTGCCCTGGGTGCTCAAGGCGGGTGCCCTGTGCGATGTCATCAAGCCGGCGGTCATCGCGGCGCAGATCGAGGCCGAGTCGGGCTGGAATCCCAACGCCCGGTCCCCGGTGGGCGCCGAGGGGCTGTCGCAGTTCATGCCCGGCACCTGGCAGACCTGGGGAAAGGACGACGACGGCAACGGCCGGGCGTCTCCGTACGACCCCGGCGACGCGATCATGGCCCAGGGCCGCTACGACTGCGCCCTCGCCAAGCAGGTCGAGGGCTACAAGAACCGCGGCGAGGCGAGCGGTGAGACCCTCGACCTCGCCCTCGCGGCGTACAACGCGGGACCCGGCGCGGTGCACCAGTACGGCGGCATACCCCCGTACACCGAGACGCGGGACTACGTCGCCCGCATCAAGTCCCTGATCTCCAAGTACGAGTCGGTGGATGATCCGCCGGGCAGGATTCCCGACGGGCAGCAGATGGCGATGCCGCTTCCCGGCACTCCGCGCGTCACTTCCCCGTACGGCATGCGCATGCATCCGATCCTGCACGTCAGAAAGCTGCACACCGGCATCGACTTCGCCGCCGCGCAGGGTACGCCGTTCACGGCGGCCCGGGACGGCAAGGTCGTCTTCGCCGGCTGGTCCAACGGTTACGGCAACCGCGTGGTCATCTCGCACGGAACCATCGGCGGGGACGAGATCTCGACGACCTACAACCACATGAGAAGCCGCCCCAGTGTGAGTGTCGGCCAGCAGGTGCGGGTCGGCCAGAGGGTCGGCGAGGTGGGATCCACCGGCCTCTCCACCGGACCGCACGCGCACTTCGAGGTCGAGCAGAACGGCAAGTACGTGGATCCGGCACCCTGGCTGGGCCTGAAGTGAGGAGGGAGGCGAGGATGAGGACGACAGGTACGGGAACGGGTACGGAGTCGCGCGGGGCGACAGACACGGGGGAGCGTACGAGCGCCTGTACGGGAACACGTACGGGAGTCCGTGCGGGAATGGGCCGGAGGACGGTCGCCGCGCTGGCGGTCGTGTCCGTGACCGGGGTGCTGGCGTTGACGGGCTGTGGCCTGCGGGACCATCGTGATGCGGTGGGCGCGCCGGGATCGTCGCCTTCCGCGATGCCCTCCGTGGCACCGAAGGCGCCACTCCCGTCGGGCAGGCCGCTGGGCGCGGACGCACATGTGCCGAGCCCGTCGGGTGTCGACGGGACGGACGCGACGGAAGTATCGGAGGCGTGGGCGGAGGTGGCGTACGGCCATGACACGAAGTACGACTACGGTCCGCACGACGCCGTGCTGCGTGCGGCCCGCTGGTTCACCGGGCCCAAGGCCGCGGCCGAGCGGTCGTACCACCCCGCGAGCGGGGCGGGCAACGAGTGGAACACCTGGGCCGGCCACCGGGCGTGGACCACGGTGGACGTGAGCGCGGACGATGACGCGGACGGCCCCGCCGACACGGCCGTCCTGGCCTATCGCGCCCTCTTCGTGGAGGGCACGGCCCACGGCCGCGACGGCTGGACGGGCACGGGCCCGCGCGCGAGCGTCTACCTCAAGCTCACCCGGGCCGGCGAAGGCCGGCCGTGGCGCATCTCCGACGTGGAGACGGTGGAGGCGGGGACCCCGCCGTCACCGTCGACATCCTCGTCGGCCTCGCCCTCGCCCGTGTCCTCGACCTCATCCTCGTCCGCGACCACCCCTTCGTGAGGGAACCGATGTCTCGACTCAGCCGCGAACAGAAGCGGGAACTCAAGCGGCAGCGCTCGGCGCCCGGTGCCGGGGGGCAGCCGGTCACCGCGATGACGCCGATCGAGGTCCATGTACCGGCATCGGCGGACGGCCCGGCGGCAGCCGCGGTCCATGCCACCGCGGGCGCCACGGGCGGTGCCACGGTCGGCGGGATGCCGGTCGTCGCCGCCCCCGGGGAGACGGTGCAGGGCGCGGTCCTGAGCTACCTCCACCGCCTCGCCCTCGCCACCGGCCACCCGGTCCTCGCCACCGTCCACGACGAACGCATCGGCTTCGTCGTACCGCTCCAGGTGCACGTCGACGGCTCCAGCCGCTATACGGGGGAGCCCGTACGCATGGCACCACAGGCGCCGCACGTGCAGCCGCACGAACAGCGGGCCCACCGAAGCCCGCAGCCTCCGGCCCAGGAGCACCGGCATGCTCCGGCCCAGGAGCACCACCACTCTCCGGCCGAGGGCCACTCCCGGCCTCCGGCCCGGAACTTCGCACAGCCCCCGGTTCAGGAGCGTCCGCAGCCTCCGTCCCCGGAGGCCCAGCAGCCGTCGGCCCCGGGGGTTCAGCAGCCGTCGGCTCACGAGAGTCGGCACCCCGCGGGGGGACAGCACCCGCACGCTCCGGCTCAGGAGCGCCGGCCGTATCCGGTCGGGGACGTCCCGCAGCCGCCGGTGCAGGCGCCCCAGCCGCCGGCCCAGCGGCGTCCGGAGTCGCCGGCTCCGCCGCTTCCGCCCGCTCCGGTGCCCGCCGGGCGGTCGGCGGAGGCTCCGGAAACACCGGGTACTCCGCGCCGGGACAAGGCGACGTACGTCCTGCGGGCGGTACCGGAACCGAACCCGCAACCGGCCCCGCGGATGCCGGAGACGGCACCGGAGCCTGTGCGGAGGCCGGAGCCCGCGGTGACCGCGGAGTTCGTACCCCAGCCGCAGCCGCAGCAGGCACCCGCGCCGGTGGCGACGCCGCAGCAGGCACCCGCGCCGGTGGCGACGCCGCAGCAGGCACCCGCGCCGGTGGCGACGCCGGAGTTCGCGCCCGCGCCGCAGTCCGCGCCCGCGATGACCCCGGAGCCCGCGCACCCGACCGCCCCCGTGGCGATGTCCGCGTCGGGTGCGGCGGGAGAGTCCGGCAGGGCCGCCGATGCGGGGGCCGTTCCGGCGGGTGGGGCCGTGGCTCCTGCCTCCGGCTCGGAACCGGTGCCCGCGGCCGGGAATGCCGTGCCCGGCGCCCCCACGCCCTCCACCTTCGTGTTGCGGGCGGTACCGGAACCGAAGCCGTTGCCCGGGAGCATGCCGACGCATGTGCTGCGGGCGGTGCCGGAGTCGGCGGCCGCCGCGACGCCCGCTCCGACGGGGGAGTTCGGACCGGCCCCGCTGGCCGACCCCGCCCCCGAGCCGATGGCCGCCCCAGAGCGGATGCCCGCCCCGGAGCGGTTGTCCGCGCCCGAGCCCACGTCGGCTCCCGAGCCGAAGCCCGCTCCCGGACCGAAGCCGGCTCCCGCGATGGACGCCTTGTCCCTGATGGCTTCGGAGCCCGAACCGGAGCCGAAGCCCGCTCCCGTGCGCGGTTTCGACGCCGTCGCCGAGGCGGTGCTCGGGCCGGGTCCGGAGGAGGCGGCGCCGGAGCGGGACGCCGCGTCGGCGTTCCTCGCGGAGCCCGTGGCCCGGATCAACGAGGCCGTGAAGATGGGCCGTATCGAGGCCGCCGCGGGGATGGCGGAGCGTGCCGTCGGGCAGGCGGCGGAGTCGCTGGGCCAGGAACACCCCGAGGTGCTGAAGCTGCGCGAACTGACCGCGTACATCGCCTACTTGGCCGGTGACGCCCTCAGGTCGTTCCATCTGTCGCTCGACCTCGCGCGGGTCCGCCGACGCCACCGGGACACCCGTGCCGCCTACGGCAACGTCCAGAGCGCGGCCGCCGCGTGGCGTGCTGTCCGCGACCCCCTCCAGGGCCTGCACCTCGGGCGCGATCTGATCGGCGTGTGGACCGAGCTCACGGTCGACGGCGGTCCCGCCGCCGACGACATCGAACAGCTCGAATCGGCCCGCACCCGTATGGGCCGCCTCGCCGAACGCGCCCGCGTCGTGGCAGACAACCCGTACGACCAGACACCCCGCGCCCATGGCGAATGACGATCAGAACGCGCCGAACAGGATCAGCGACAGGAGCCGGAGCAGGAGCCGGAACAGGAACACGGGCGGAGCGGCGGGCGGGGGAGGGAGCGCCCCGCGCCCTCGCGTCGAGCTGACGGTCAACGAGCTGACCGGCACGATGAGTTGGCGCACGCTTCAGCCGCGGGGCGCTGCCGGCCGGCCGGGTGAGACCGGCCGCGGCGCTCCCCGGACGGCCGGAGCGGGCCCGGCCGGTCTCCGCTCCGCGCGTTCCCACGGCGCCGCACCCGTCCCCACGCACCCGGCCGTCGTCCGCGCCGCGGTGAGCGTCTCCGTCGAGTCGCTCACCCCGGAGCAGGCCCGGAGTCACCTCGCCGTGGTCGGCGCCCTGCGCTCCCGAGTCGCCGCCGACCTGGCCGTCGGCGCGCACATGCCGGCCGCTGTGGCGGCCCGTATGCGCTCGGGTTCCACCCCGGCCGCCGCCCACGCCCTCACCGCGGAGCGCGCCGACGTGGTCAGGGAGCTGACCCGTGGGGCACCGGCACCGGGATCACCACCGGCTGCGGGCCCCGGAACGCGCCCGGCGTCCTCCGTACGGTCGGCGTCCGCCGCACGGGCGGTGTCACCCGCGACGGCGGCCTCCCCGACACGGGCACGCGCAGCGGCACCCGCATCCGCAGCGGCGTCTGCATCCGCGCGGCCCGCTCCCGGAGCCGCCCTTCCCCGCCGCTGAACGGTTCCGCGACCGGGCCGCCCCGGCCGCGGCGTCAGTGGACGCAGAATTCGTTCCCCTCGGGGTCCGCCATCACGACCCAGGCGCCCGCGGGTTCCTTCACCTCCCGGAGCACGCTCGCCCCCAGCGTCGTCAGGCGCTCGACCTCGTCGGCGCGCCGCCCCTCGCCGGGGTGCAGGTCGAGGTGGAGACGGTTCTTGACGGTCTTGGGCTCGGGGACGCGCTGGAAGAGCAGGCGCCGCCCGAGGCCGGTGCCGCGGTCCCTGTCGTAGGGGTCGTCGGGATGCCGTACGGCGATCAGGTCCCGGAAGGCCCGGCGGCCGTGGAAGTCGACGGTGGCCTCGGCCGGCAGGGCGCCGAGGCCGAGCAGCTGCTCGATGAAGGCACTGTTGTCCTCGACCGTGTAACCGAGCGCGGCGGACCAGAAGTCGGCCTGCGCGTGCGGATCCGCGGAGTCGATGACGAGTTTCCAGTGGACGATTGCGGGCGCGGGAGTAGACGTCATGAAGCCACTCTTGTGGTTCCACGACCGGGCGGGCAACGGAATCGCCGGGCCCGGCCTCATGTCGTACGAGGGCGGGCCCCACCGCTCCTGCCCCGGCTCGCTCCTTCCGGAGCCGTCGACGCCCGGCGGACCGGACCCGTCCGTCCGCTACGAGACGCCGTGCGAACCGGCCGGCCTGGCGGTACCCGTGGCGAGGGCGGCGGTCCCCGCGACCTCGGTGGAGGTGCACGCGATGTCGGCGGGAGTGCTCGCGATGTCGGCGGACGCGGCGGCATCGGCTGCGTCGGTGGAGGTGGCGATGGCGGTGTCCGCGGCCTCGGTGGCGGTTCCGGAGACGGTCGCGCGGGCCGACTGCCGAACGGCTCGCGCACCCCGCCGCGCGGCGCGCAGCGCGTCGAACGTCAGCAGCGACAGCGCGAGCCACACCAGCGCGAATCCGGCCCAGCGCTCGGCCGGCATGGCCTCGTGGAAGTAGAAGATGCCGAGGAGGAACTGGAAGACGGGGGCCATGTACTGGAGCAGGCCCAGGGTGGACAGCGGCACGCGGATCGCGGCGGCGCCGAAGCAGACGAGGGGGACAGCCGTCACCAGGCCGGTCGCCGCGAGCAGTGCGGCGTGCCCGGGTGCCTGCGCACCGAAGGTCGCGTCGCCCCGCGACCCCAGCCACACCACGTACGCCAGCGCCGGAAGGAACTGGATCGCGGTCTCGGCGGCGAGCGACTCGATGCCGCCGAGGTTGACCTTCTTCTTCACCAGGCCGTACGTGGCGAAGGAGAAGGCGAGACAGAGGGAGATCCACGGCGGGTGGCCGTAGCCGATCGTCAGGACGAGGACGGCCGCGAAGCCGACGCCCACCGCGGCCCACTGCACCGGCCGCAGCCGCTCCTTGAGGAGCAGCACGCCCATCGCGATGGTGACCAGGGGGTTGATGAAGTAGCCGAGCGAGGCCTCGACCACGTGCTCGGAGTTGACCGCCCAGATGTAGACGCCCCAGTTGACGGTGATGACCGCCGCCGCGACCGTGATCAGAGCCAGCTTGCGCGGCTGCCGCAGCAGCTCGCCCGCCCAGGCCCAGCGCCGCATCACCAGCAGCGCGGCACCGACCACCACCAGCGACCACACCATCCGGTGGGCGAGGATCTCGACCGCTCCGGACGGCTTCAGCAGCGGCCAGAAGAGGGGGACGAGCCCCCACATGCCATAGGCGGCGAAGCCATTCAGCAGACCTATGTGCTGCTCGCCCCTCGACTTCCCGGCCACCGGCGTCTCCTTCTTCCACGATCTCGGACGCCTGCCGCGTCCCTGCGCTCCGGTGGCTCCCGCGTATCGGGAACTCCGTGCGGCCTGAAAGAAGGTAGCGCCGCGCACCCCCACCTGTCATGCCCGTATCGCCATACGGTCATGACAGGTGGGGGTGCGCGGGGCCGGAGTCCGGCGCCCGGAGGCGTCAGCCCTTCAGTGCCGCCGCGACGGACTCGGCGATCGGCGTGGTCGGGCGGCCCGCCAGGCGGGACAGATCGCCGGTGGTGGCGGCCAGCTCGCCCTTCTCGATGGAGGTGTCGACACCCGCGAGGATCCCGGCGAAGACCTCGGGCAGTCCGGCACCGGTCAGGATGCCGGTGAAGGCCTCGGGGGAGACGGGGTGGTAGGCGATCTCCTTGCCGGTCTGCCGGCTCAGCTCGGCGGCGTACTCGGCGAAGCCCCACGCCTCGTCGCCGCTCAGCTCGTACGTCGTGTTCTCGTGCCCCTCGCCGGTCAGCACCGCGACGGCGGCGGCCGCGTAGTCGGCGCGCGAGGCGGAGGCGATCCGGCCCTCGCCGGCGGCCTGGACGACGGCGTTGTGCTCCAGTACCGGGGCGAGGTTCTCGGTGTAGTTCTCGTGGTACCAGCCGTTGCGCAGCAGTGTGTAGGGCAGCCCGGAGGCGAGCAGTACCTCCTCGGTGGCGCGGTGGTCGTCGGCCAGCGCGGCCGTCAGGCTGCCGGGGGCGCTGGTGTAGGCGAGCAGGGAGACCCCGGCCGCCTTGGCGGCGTCGATGACGACCCGGTGCTGCTGCATGCGGCCCTTGTCGAACTCGTTGCCCGAGATCAGCAGCACCTTGTCACCGGCCGAGAACAGGCCGTCGAAGGTCTCGGGCGTGTTGTAGTCGGCGACCGCGAGCCGTACGCCGCGGGCCGCGAGGTCGGCGGCCTTGGCCTCGTCGCGGACGACGGCGGTGATCTGCTCGGCCGGGACCTTCTCCAGCAGCTGCTCGACCACGTGACGGCCGAGGTGTCCGGTGGCTCCGGTGACGACAATGCTCATGACGTGCATCTCCTTGTGGGGTGCGGATGACACTCACCCTAGGAGCTGCACTAACTGTTGGAAAGTACCCACCTTGAAGTAAGGTACTGGCATGGCCGTAAGTAACAAGACAGCGGACGGGTACGACGCCGGCGAGGCGATGTGCCCCTACCGACTGGTCCTGGAACATGTCACCAGCCGCTGGGGCGTCCTCGTCCTGATCGAGCTTCTGGAGCGTCCGTACCGCTTCAGCGAGCTGCGCCGGGCGATCGGCAGGATAGGGAGAGGGGTCAGCGAGAAGATGCTCACGCAGACCCTGCAGACGCTCGAGCGCGACGGGCTGGTCCACCGCGACGCCAAGCCGGTCATCCCGCCGCGCGTCGACTACTCCCTGACCGACCTGGGCCGTGAGGCCGCCGAGCAGGTGCGGTCGCTGGCGCTGTGGACCAATGAGCGCATGGCCGACGTCGAGCGGGCCCGCACCGTGTACGACGAGGCCCGGGCACTCAGGGCCCGGGCCTCCTAGCTCCCGCTGGGCAGCGCCCGCGGACTCAGCCGACGACCGTCCAGGTGTCGCCGCCGGCGAGGAGCGCGGCGAGATCGCCCTTGCCGTTCTGCTCGATGGCGGCGTCGAGCTGGTCGGCCATCTGTGTGTCG
This sequence comes from Streptomyces sp. NPDC005141, assembly GCF_053599975.1. Taxonomy (NCBI): domain Bacteria; kingdom Bacillati; phylum Actinomycetota; class Actinomycetes; order Kitasatosporales; family Streptomycetaceae; genus Streptomyces; species Streptomyces sp. NPDC005141. Next base: position 22,558 of record NZ_JBSFYW010000088.1, read on the forward strand.
TAGACCGGCCGGTCGACCGAGCGGAACACCCCGATGGGGGTGTGGTGCAGAGTGTCGGGGTCGGCGAGGCGGGACAGCGCGAAGGCCGTGGTCGGGGACGCGGTGTGCGCGTCGTGGACGAGGATCTGCGACGCGTTCTCGGGGGTGACGGTGACGACCTTGAGGTCGCCGGTACGCGGGTCGCGGACCACTCCGCGGGCGCCGTCGACGCCGAAGCGGATCGGCTGCCCGTGTTCCAGGCGGATGACGGCTTCCTCGGCCTGCTGCCTGTCCTTGAGGACTTCGAAGGCGCCGTCGTTGAAGATGTTGCAGTTCTGGTAGATCTCCACCAGCGCCGTGCCGGGGTGGGCGGCGGCCTGCCGCAGCACGTCGGTGAGGTGCTTGCGGTCCGAGTCCACGGTCCGGGCCACGAACGACGCCTCCGCGCCGATCGCCAGCGACACCGGGTTGAAGGGCGCGTCCAGGGAGCCCATCGGCGTCGACTTGGTGATCTTGCCGACCTCGGACGTCGGGGAGTACTGACCCTTCGTGAGGCCGTAGATGCGGTTGTTGAAGAGCAGGATCTTCAGGTTCACATTGCGGCGCAGGGCGTGGATGAGGTGGTTGCCGCCGATGGACAGGGCGTCGCCGTCGCCGGTGACGACCCATACCGACAGGTCGCGGCGGGAGGAGGCGAGTCCGGTCGCGATGGCGGGGGCGCGGCCGTGGATCGAGTGCATCCCGTAGGTGTTCATGTAGTACGGGAAGCGGGACGAGCAGCCGATGCCCGAGACGAAGACGATGTTCTCCTTCGCCAGGCCGAGTTCGGGCATGAAGCCCTGGACGGCGGCGAGGATCGCGTAGTCACCGCAGCCGGGGCACCAGCGCACTTCCTGATCGGACTTGAAGTCCTTCATGGACTGCCTGGCCTCGGCCTTGGGGACGAGAGAAAGCGCCTCGATCGTGCCCGGGCCTTCCGTTGACGTGTCAGCCATCGATGGCCTCCTTGAGAGCCGTGGCGAGCTGCTCAGCCTTGAACGGCATGCCGTTGACCTGGTTGTACGAGTGCGCGTCCACCAGATACTTCGCCCGGACCAGGGTGGCGAGCTGACCGAGGTTCATCTCGGGAATCACCACTTTGTCGTAGCTCTTGAGCACCGTGCCCAGATTCCGCGGGAAGGGGTTGAGGTGGCGCAGATGGGCCTGCGCGATGCTCTCCCCGGCGCTGCGCAGCCGGCGTACCGCCGCGGTGATGGGTCCATAGGTCGAACCCCAGCCCAGCACAAGGGTGTCGGCCGCTCTGTCGGTGCCCGCGGTGGGGTCGTCGACCTCGAGGTCGGGGACGTCGATGCCGTCGATCTTGGCCTGGCGGGTGCGGACCATGAACTCGTGGTTGGCGGGGTCGTAGGAGATGTTGCCGCTGCCGTCCTGCTTCTCGATACCGCCGATGCGGTGCTCCAGGCCGGGTGTTCCGGGGACGGCCCAGGGACGCGCGAGGGTCCCCGGGTCGCGCTTGTAGGGCCAGAAGACCTCGGTGCCGTCGTCCAGCGTGTGGTTGGGCCCCTGGGCGAACTGCACGCGCAGGTCGGGGAGTTCGTCGGTCTCCGGGACGCGCCACGGCTCGCTGCCGTTGGCCAGGTAGCCGTCGGAGAGCAGCAGTACGGGAGTGCGGTACAGCAGCGCGATCCGGGCCGCCTCCATCGCCGCGTCGAAGCAGTCGGCCGGAGTCCTGGGCGCGACCACCGGCACCGGGGCCTCGCCGTTGCGCCCGTACATCGCCTGCAGCAGGTCGGCCTGCTCGGTCTTGGTCGGCAGACCGGTCGACGGTCCGCCGCGCTGGATGTCGATGACGAGCAGCGGCAGTTCGAGGGAGACCGCGAGTCCGATCGTCTCCGACTTCAGTGCCACGCCGGGGCCGGACGTCGTCGTCACGGCGAGCGAGCCGCCGAACGCGGCGCCGAGCGCGGCGCCGATGCCCGCGATCTCGTCCTCGGCCTGGAAGGTGCGCACCCCGAAGTTCTTGTGCCGGGACAGCTCGTGCAGGATGTCGGAGGCCGGGGTGATGGGGTAGGAGCCCAGGTAGAGCGGCAGGTCGGCCTGCCGGGAGGCGGCGATCAGGCCGTACGACAGGGCGAGGTTCCCGGAGATGTTCCGGTAGGTGCCGGTCGGGAAGGTCTGCGAGGCCGGCGCGACCTCGTAGGAGACGGCGAAGTCCTCGGTCGTCTCGCCGAAGTTCCAACCGGCCCTGAACGCGGCGAGGTTGGCGGCCGCGATCTCGGGCTTCTTGGCGAACTTGGTCCGCAGGAACTTCTCGGTGCCCTCGGTCGGCCGGTGGTACATCCACGACAGCAGTCCGAGCGCGAACATGTTCTTGCTCCGCTCGGCCTCCTTGCGGGAGAGCTCGAACTCCTTGAGCGCCTCGACGGTCATCGTCGTGAGCGGCACGGGATGGACGTTGTAGCCGTCCAGCGAGCCGTCCTCCAGCGGGTTGGCCGCGTAGCCGACCTTCTGCATCGCCCGTTTGGTGAACTCGTCCGTGTTGACGATGACCTCCGCGCCGCGCGGCACATCGGCGATGTTCGCCTTCAGGGCCGCCGGGTTCATGGCCACGAGCACGTTGGGCGCGTCACCGGGGGTCAGGATGTCGTGGTCGGCGAAGTGCAGTTGAAAAGACGAAACGCCCGGCAGGGTACCTGCGGGCGCGCGGATTTCGGCAGGGAAGTTCGGCAGGGTCGAGAGGTCGTTGCCGAAGGAGGCCGTTTCCGAGGTGAAGCGGTCGCCGGCGAGTTGCATACCGTCACCGGAGTCCCCCGCGAACCGGATGATGACCCGGTCGAGCCGGCGGACGTCCTTCGTCCCCGGCGGTTTGCGCTGTTCTCCTACGACGGCTTCGTCGGCCTGTTCCGTTGGGCTGCTGACCTTGCTCGTCACTGAACTGGACCTCCTTTGAGGCGGCTGTCCGGGAGAGGCCTTCCCGCAGGCCCTTCCTTTTTCAACCCTACGTCGGTAAGGGTCGCCTTCCTTAGGCCATTCGCATGATGGACACCATTTTGAGACGGCCTGACGCCCCGACTTGTCACGATTTTTCCCGCCCCCGGTCCTTTCTTCGAATGACGCTCCCGGCCCACCCCTTGGTTCTGTTCAACAACTGACACAGTGTCAGCTGGTCATGAGTTCAGGTAGGTGAGGACGGCCAGAACACGCCGGTGATCCCCGTCACTTTGCGACAGGCCCAGCTTCTGGAAGATGTTGCTGACGTGCTTCTCGACGGCACCGTCGCTGACCACCAGCTGACGGGCGACGGCGGAGTTCGTCCGGCCCTCGGCCATGAGCCCCAGCACTTCCCGCTCTCTCGGCGTCAGCCCGGCCAGCACGTCCTGCTTGCGGCTGCGGCCGAGCAGCTGCGCCACGACCTCCGGGTCCAGCGCGGTACCCCCCTGGGCCACCCGCACCACCGCGTCCACGAACTCACGCACCTCGGCGACCCGGTCCTTGAGCAGGTAACCGACGCCACGACTCGAACCGGCCAGCAGCTCGGTGGCGTAGCGCTCCTCCACGTACTGCGACAGCACGAGCACACCGAGTCCGGGATGGGCCTTGCGCAGTTGCACGGCCGCCCGCACGCCCTCGTCGGTGTGCGTCGGCGGCATTCTCACGTCCGCGACCACGACGTCCGGCAGCGCGTCCTGCGCCGCGAACTCGGTGATGGTCTTGATCAGCGCCTCGCCGTCCCCGACCCCCGCCACCACGTCGTGTCCGCGGTCGGTCAGCAACCGGGTCAGGCCCTCCCTGAGCAGCACTGAATCCTCGGCGATGACCACCCGCACCCTGTCCTCCACGATTCCTCGGCCCCCCAGAGCCCACCCCGGGCCGTCCCCGGCTCCGCCGGATTCGTTCCCGCTCGTACGACAGACCCCAGCATTCCAGCATTCGGACCGGGATGCGCCCGGGCGACGTGAATAGGGGTGCGGCTCGGAGGATTGATCTCTCTGTCACAAGGGCCCGGCCGATCTCTGGTGGGTCGCCCCGGTGATCTCCGGTGGGTCACCCCGGTGGGGTACCCGTGGCGCGGGCACCCCGGTCCCGAGGCAGGGGCGGTGCCCCCACCCTGGGTGGGGGC
>NZ_JBSFYW010000089.1:0-26033 GCF_053599975.1 Streptomyces sp. NPDC005141
GCGAGTACTTTCTGGGGGCAGCCATGGTCGATGTTCCTCTCATGAGTCCCATCTGACCCGCTGTCAGCATCTTCCGCATCTCGGGGGAACCTCAATCCCGCTGACGAGCCGATAGGCCGTTGGCCAGCCGGCGGCGTGATTTCAGAATGTGGACAGGGCCCGGCAACGTTGTGTGCGAGCTTGCCGACCAGCTCAGCGAGTCGGGGCGAGCGGCTCGTATCTGGCAGCATCTTCCACTCCATGTCAGCGGATACGCGGCCTCCGCCGACGCAGCGATGGAATCGGGCGTCGGCAGCCGTCTCGTCACCAGGTGGTGCGGTCTGCCCTGTCTGCTGACGAGGTAACCGGCCGTCTTCGAACAGATGGCCGACCGCAAAGCCCCGACCCCGCGATCACAAATTCAGAACGGACCTTGATCTGCAGAGCATGGTCGCCTTCCAGGGCCCGACCATGGCGTCGGGCAGGGGCGGGCGAAGCCGCCTGCGGACGGGGCATGCATCCTTGGCATCCAGGCCGTGTGCCTGCGCGAAGGCTCCGACCGCGATCAGCTGCTCTTGAGCATGCTGGTGGCCTTGCTCCTGGCAGCGGATCTTCTGTGCCGTACGCTCGGAAGCACGCGAGCTCGCAGATTCCAGGAGGCGATCCAACGAGAACCCGCACGCCTGGGCGTGGTTCATGTCGGAGCGGAGCGCGGGTTCGTGACGCCTCGCCAGGAACAGGCTGACAGGGTGAGCGGGGCGGCGTTCAGATCGTGAAGAGTAGGTCGATGAGCCGCATCAATTCCCTTACGTCCACGTCCATGTGGAACTGATCGAACTTCAGCTCCTCGCTGGTGAGTGTGGTGGCTATGCGCTTCGTGATCACGCCCTCTATCTCGCCGGGGGCGATCGCGGAGAATTTCGTGGCGGTGCCGTTGAACACGATCTGCTGCGGGGCGAACAGCGCCGATTGGTATACGCCTGGCACCGTCAGCTCCAGCCACATGATGCGGCGGAACCGCTCCCGGATCCGGGCGATCTGCTGGCCCACCGACCGCGCCGCGCCGGGCATCTTGATCTCTGCGCCGGCCAGGAGTCCCAGGTACAGGGCTTCGACTTCGACGCCCTTGGCCGGTTTGAAGAGTGAAAGCCGGAGCGTGTCCACGAACTTGACCTTCCGGCCCGGTGTGTGGATCCAGACGTCGTAGCCCGTGCGCACGTCGTCGAACTTCCCGACGAGGCCCTCGACTGGATCGCCACGCGCATCGACGAGGCCGATCTCCCTGGTCTCCACCAGCCTGTTCATGGCACGCCGTTCTATCTCGGCCCGGCCGTCGAGCTTCCGGTTGAGCGGCGCGTGCCCGTGCACGAGAAGCTCGAAGCCCTCACCGCCAAAGACCCCGCGCAAACCGGTTCTCTTCAGGGCCAGTTCCGCCCTCGTGTATGCGGCGTAGTCCACCCGCTCGGTCAGGCGCAGGAACCAGTGCGCGACCGCCTCATGACTCTTGAGTCTGAGCAGCCGGGGATCGATGTGCAGGGCCTTGCTGCCGGCGACGAGCAGCGGGAAGAGGGCGCGCATCTGCTGGGTGCGCATGAGGCTCGGGGCCTCGCCCATGATCATGCGCAGATCGCGCAGGACGGCGGTGAAGAACACGTCCGGTGCCTTGCTCACTCCGCTGATGGACAGGCCCTTGGCGTCGAGCAGCTCGACGGTGTGGATCAGCTTCGGGGCGGCCACGTATGAGAGGTCGTATTTCTTTACCACGGGCCCGCCCCTCAGACTCCGAACAGGGTGCACAGATCGCCGTAGTACCCGTACGCGAGCAGTAGCGGCTTCACCTCGGCCCAGCGGCCTGGGCCCAGCTGCAGAACGGCGAGCAGCAGACTCTCGTGGATGCTGTCGACGAACTCTCTTCGGTAGGCACGTAGTTCACCGAGTCGGGCGAGTGCGGGCAGGGCCAGCGCGCCCGGCGCCATGAGCGCGGACGAGAGTGTCTCGTTGAGCAGGGCGAGCTGGACCACCGTCGAGTGCACCGTGTAGGCGAGCAGGATCAGGTCGCCCGCTGCCGCGATGCCGCGGAGCAGCGGGCTGACCTCGGCGGCCGGAGTAGCGAGCAGGATCAGGGAGAGACCGGCTGCGGCCTTGCTGAACCCGTTCCAGAACTTCGTCCAGCCCTTGGAGGACTCGTAGCGCTCTGCCAGTTGCGGGCTGAGTTCCAACACGTAGTTGTTGCGTACGACATACGCGAAGCTGTCCCGGCGAATCGTGCGGTCCTCCACGAGGGTGTCGAGCACGGACTCACAGACCAGCGGGAACCAGCGGGCACCCCTCGGTGTGTCGTCGAGTTCGTCGAGGGCCAGCTGAATGAGGCGGCCCTCGGGTCCGAGACGGGGCGGGAGGACGTGCTCGACCTCCCCGACCACGGTGGGCAGGCTGTGCGGATCCGACCCCGGAGGTCCGGTGGGTAGCATCCACCTGGCTGTGCCCTTCGTCGAGTCGATGCCGGCACCCAGCCGGTCGGCCCGGTCGAAGAGCTCCTTGAGGAGCCGCCCGAAGTCGTGCTCCAGATCCCGCTGCTTGGTCTTCTCGGTCATGCCCTGCAGAGCGAGCAGCGCGAGGGGGGCGTTGAGGTCGATCACGGCCCGCATCTGCTGATAGAGCGTGTCGCAGATCGAAACCACCCCCTGTGGGCCGGATTTCCCGGCCGCGAGCCGGTCGGCGGCCAGACGTGCGTGGTATGCCTCCTTCATGGCCTTGAACAGGGCGTCCGCGAACTTCCGGTCGCGGATCTGCCAGAACTTGCCTTTGACGTAGCTGAAGTCACCCACCGGCAGGTCGACTTCGATTCGGTGGAAGTCGAACCGTTTCCAGGCTTTGGTGAGTTCGATGGACGCCTGGGACAGCTGCAGAGTGATGCGCTCGGCGGCGAGTCGCTCGATCTCGATCAACGCCTCACGTATCAGCAGATAGAGCACGTTCTCGGTGAACCGGAAGAACTTCGAGGCCAACTCCCAGAGCGGGTCCTCCGTGCGGGCCTTGGTGTTCACGAGCTCCGCCGCGGCTGCGACGGCCCTCCAGCCCCCCATGGCGTAGAGGTCGAAGAGCTGCCGGTACAGCCCGCGGTCGAGAACCAGCGCATAGATCTCATCGCTGTCCGCTGTGGACTTCGGCATCAGCACTTCGGGAGAGCGGGACGAGCCCCCGGCCACCGTGCTGCTGCGGAACCTGATCAGGGACTCCAACTCCTTCTCGTACGAGCGAGCCCGCTCGGCGTACAGCCGTTTGAGCCGCCCGGCCAGCGTCGAGTCGCCGTCCGAGGACGGCAGTTCGAACGGGTCTTGGCCGCGAGTGAGCGACGTGGGCGTACACGGCCACATTTCCGCGTACGTGAACATCACGGCCTGACCGGGACGGTGGTGTGGCCGTTCAGCGGCAGCTTGTCGGCGGGCTGTTGCTTCTTCTCCTTGTTCACGGCCTTGTCCTGTTCCGCGCGCTCGGCCCGTAGATCCGGCAGCCGGTCCTTGCTGTCATGCAGATACACCAGCGTCGTCGGTACGATGAACGACCAAGGTTCGCCCTCCGGCACTGCGTGGTAGCGGTCGTCCTGTTGCCTGCGCAGCTCCTCGTGGATGGGCAGATAGAGCTTGTCGCCGATGACCGGGGCGTCCCCGCCGAACCACGGCTCCCTGGTGCACAGGAAGTGCTCCACCGAGTCGTCGTACTGATCGGAGACCGGGACCAGCACGCGTACGGCGCCTGCCCGCAGGAACGCCTCGAAGTGCGGGTCCGTGGATTCCGCGCGGCTGCTCAGTTCGACCCAGCGCTCCGGGACCCGCCAGAAGTACGGGTAGAAGACATAGCTGATCTGCCGCCAGTCGAAGGCCTGCTCCAGGAACTGGATATGCCGGCCCTTCTCCCGCGCGGACTCCAGACAGGGCAGCGGATACGTCACTTTGCGCGGGCCGTTGACAAAGGTCACGCACGTCGGCTGGTCCTTGACCTCCGTCACCTTGGCCCGGGTGGTATCGGCCTGGAAGTCCCTGCCTCCCATGGTCTGCATACCGGTCAGCAGGTCGTCCGCGTCGTCTTCGTCGAACTCCTTGCTGATCATGGCGAGGCACTGGCGTTTGAGCTCGGTGAGGATGGTCTCCCGGTTCACTGCTTCCGGGCCGCCGCGCAGCAGTTCGGCGACGGGTACGGCGCTGAGTTCGGCGACGCGGTTGCGGTAGTCGGTCATCCGGGAGCGGTAGTCGAGCTCCAGTTCCTGATTGATCGCGTCGACGCGCTTCTGCTCGATGGCCTGGACGGCGGTGTGGATCTTCTGCTGCCAGGCGGCCAGCGCGGCATCGCTCTTCTTCAGGATCAGGGTCAGCGCGATGTGGTAGTCCGTGCAGTCCTGGTGCGAGAAGGACAGCGTGAGCAGGTCCCCGTCGACGGGGACCCTCGGGGCTTCGGCGGGCGCGGCGTCCTTGTGGGGCGGCTGCAGCAGGTGGTGCGCGGTTTCGCGGGTGGAGTCGTCGTAGCGGATCAGGTCCCAGCCGTTCATCGTCACGTGGAAGAGGTTCCGGTCGAACCAGGCCGTCTGGTCCTTCTCGGGGCCGTCGATCTTGTCGACCTCGCGGTACTGGATGCGTCCGGTCGGCCGGACGGTCGCCACCTCGTAGCCCTGGGTCCCCTCGACCCGGGCCTGGTAGGTGTCGACGATGATGTGCCGGTCGTGGGGGATGCTCTCGCGGGAGAACATCGCCTTGTTCGTCTCCGTGTTCACCAGGGTGACGCGCTTGTCCATGACCGGGTAACTCTCCCCCGACAGGCCGTACTTCTGCTGGAGTGCGGCGAAGTACTCCGGGGTGATCTGGCTGGGTACGAAGGCCGGACTCACCGTTTCGTAGTCGGGCTTCTTCGGTGGCTCGGGGCACGGCAGTTCCGCCTCGTGCTGCCGCAGCCGCGACTGGACCCAGAACGCTGAGGGCTCGGGCAGGACGAACTCGAACATCATCCGGCGGCCGTAGTTGAAGACCTGGGCGCAGTACTCCTTGTCGACCCAGCGGTAGATGCCGGAGACGTGCCCCTGGCCCTTGACGTTGCGGAATTCGTGCTCGTTGCGTTCCTCGACCTCACGCAGCCTGGTCATCGAGCGCAGCTGCACCGTGCGGGACTGCACCCGGCTGACCGCCTTGCTGACGACTTCCTGGGAGAAGTTCAGCGCCGCCTTGTCGGTCTTGTCCTCGGACCTGCTCCAGGTGAAGCCGCCGCCGATGTTCACGACGACGCTGGGTGCCTGGCCGTAACTCAGACTGAGGTTGGCGTTGGCGCCGAGCTGCTCCTTGACCACCCGCTCGCACTCGTTCTTCACCTCGAAGCGCGCCGTGGAGCCGGTGTCCGTGGTGGTCTCGGACTCCTCCTCAGACGTGCTGGAGAACACGTCCTCGGTCTTGCTGAGGACCCGGTGGTGGCGCTTCTTGACCTCGCCGAGCATCACGTTGTGGATGTCGGAGATCTCGCCGACGCGATACCCGATGAGCCACTGCTTGACGACCTTTAGATCGGCCACGCCCACGGGCTTGAGCTCGTTGAAGGGAGTGCCGCAGTAGCGGAAGAGCCGGGCGAACATCGGGTGGATGATCGGCTTCGCGGCCAGCAGGGTCCGCAGCTCCTCGCTGTTGGACAGGGGTTGGCTGACCATGTGCTCCAGGAGGTGCAGGGCGCGCAGGCCGTCGATGATCCCCGACAGGTCGAGCGGGGCCCAGCGGCGCAGGATGTAGAGCAGAAACAGGGTGTCGAACAGGATGCGTTTCGCTGTCGCGAAGCCCACGCTGTGCACCGGCCCGTCGAGTACTGTCTGCACGATGCTCGGTCCGCCGAGCGCGAGCTCCACGTCGCGGCGGAACCACGGCGGCAGCGCCGTCCCGGTGCGGTCCGCCGCCTTGCGTAACACCTTCAATATGGCGGGCAGCCGGTCGATCAGCGGGACGTTGAGTATCTGTTCCAGGGTGTCGGGCAGGACGTAGTAGACCCCGCCCAGTTTCAGATGAGCGTGCCGTTCCAGTTCGGCGATGTCGAGCGGCTCGTACCCCCGTTCCTCCTTCTCCTCGTGGCAGCCGAGCGCCTTGCGCGGGGTGAGGAAGCCGAGCAGCGACTCGAACAGGTCCTGCATGGCCGGGTCTGTGGAAGGGGGCGGTGTGCACCCCGCCTTGTCGTCCTTGCGTGACGGGGGTTTGTCCGACGTGCGGTGGCACTCGCAGCAGACCTTCTCGTACACGAGCCGCCCGATCCTGGACGGGCTGTCCGGTGAGTGCAGATCGGTGTCCACGCGTACGGCCTTGCCGTCGCGCAGCACGATCAGGTCGTCCCGTATATAGCAGCGGCCGAGCACGCCGGGGTCGAGTGCCCGGGGCGGGCGGACGACGAGGAAATCGAGAATGGCGAGGCGCTCCGACTCCTGCGGCCCCACGTCACCGTCGTCGGGCACGCCCGCTCACCCGGCGTATTCGGGGGCCTGCGGAATCTGCTGGGCGGGGCCGAGACCGCGCAGGGCGGTGGCCCACAGGTAGCACTTTGAGGTGAGGTCGACGAGTTGCTCCGCCGGGCCATTCTGCGGGAACTCCAGGATGGCAGCGATCGCCTCTGCCCCGCGCAGTGCGACCCGATGCCGGCTGCTGCTCACGGCCCGGGTTGCGTGCTGGAACAACTCTTGATCGGGCAGCGGGAGTTGGCGGTCGATCTCTTCCAGGAGCCGGTCGGCGTTGGTGTCCTCGATGAACGGCCAGTTCTCGGACGGGGGAGTGGTGACGCCGAAGACGGCACTGATACCCGCATCGTGCAGCACCGGATAGGCGAGATGCCGGGTGATGCCGCCCAACGTTTCCTCGACGCTCCATACGAGAGTGTCGCCGTGCAGACCCTGCAGATAGGACTGCAGCGGCAACAGGGCGTTGCGTACGGAGGCGAGCAGCAGGTCGACACCTGTGTCGTAGACGCGCTCGGCGTACTTGCAGGCTGCGTCGAGAAGAAGGTCGCGTTCCTTCGGGAAGCTGAAGTCCCCGGTGCCGCGCATCGCAGGGGTCGCCGACTCCTGGAAGGCGCCCTCGAAGACTGCCGCACGCTGGGCGCGGTTCGGTACGTGCTCGTCGTGCCCGTAGCGGGCCCGGAGCCGGGCCAGTTGGCCGGCGGAGGTCTTCTCGTGGAGCCTCGTGTACATTTGCGGGCGCTCCACCGAGGAGAGCGCGACCCGGTGGGCCGCGCACACCACGTGGTCCATCTGCAGGTAGAAGTAGAGCGCCGCGATCTGGCTGGGCTCCGAGGTCAGCGCCTCGAACGACGCCTCGTCTGTGATGACGCGACTACCCCGGCCCGGTCCTTTCTCCATAGCGCTGTCGGTGCCCTTGCGATTGCTGGGCGGCATGGCGTGGCTCCCCTCGCGGACCCTGCTCGCGGCCTGAGCCGCTGCGGCGGCCCGGGAACCACAGCATAGGAAGACAAAGGAGACTTGACCAGATAGGTCTCAAAGAGGCTTAGATAACCTCAATAAGCTGTCTAACGCGCTTAGTTGGGATGCGCGCGCCTCGATGTGTCCACGCGGCCCGTGCCGTCCGTAGTTCGACGTAGTCACACGTTGAGGAGGACCGCGTCGATCCGACCCTGGAACCCGCGAAAGGTCGATGGTGACGGCGACGGAACCGACGAGGAGCAGGCTGGTGAGCAAAGAGCCTCGGTAGATTGCCATCGCACGGAAGCGGGCGATGCAGCACCCATGGAGCCTCCCTGTCGAAGGCTGGTGTGACAGGGGCCGAAGTGCCTGAGAAGTGGGTGAGTCGACGGGGGCCGGTCTGCAGGTCCGGGCGCGGCAAATGTCGCTGCTGCCGTGCCGGGTGCAGGCGTGGACCTCAACGGTGTCGTCGGTCGTCTCCGGCGTCTCACGGGCTGGTCGGTGACGGCGTACGTGAGCAGCTCGAGGCGGTTTGGTTGTCGTCGTCGGTCCAGGCGAGGCGAGGCCGGCGGCGGTGAGGGCGTGGCCCAATTGGGTGCAGCGCTCGTACGCGCCCGCCCCGGGGGCTCCGGAGAGCGGCACGTCCTGCGGCTCCCGTTGGGGCCCGAACACTTCCCGTTCATCAGTAGAGACCGACTCACCACTGCGTACCGCGGGTCCTGGTCATCTGGGGCGGCTAGCGCGCCAGCGTGTGCCCGGGTGTTCCCGAGGACGATGCTGTCACGGTTGTCGGGACGGCTCGGTGGCTCCGTCCACGGGGTGGATGTGGCCATGGGGCCGTACAAACACCAGGTGAGATCAGCATGGCGATCCAGCGGCTGGACAACGTCCTCATCGTTGTTGACGACCTTGACGTTGTCTGGGCAGGGCAACGGCTCACGTGCCGGATTCCCTGGGTGAGGTCGGCGGCGGTCCTGTTGTGGCGCGTAGCGGGACGTGAGCTGAACTGACGAGCGCTGCTGGGGACGTGGTTCAAGCCTCGGGAAAGTGTTGCATTACCGCAGGTCACACCGGTTCTCGTGGGGGTGACTTCGCGAGGTGGCGTCCTGCGGCCCCAAGCCGGGTCGCGGGCACCGTGTCGCGCCATCGGAAGAGTTCCACTTCATCAATGCCGCTCTGACCTGCTGGTTTATCGCTCTTTGGTGTCAACTTCTTCCGAGAGCTGTGCGCTTGGGCATCTACCGGAAGACCCGCTTCCTGGAAGAGGTGGTTCCTCCACAAGCCCGGGTCCCAAGACTCAGGCCTTGCACTTGCGCGAGGATCTGGCCGCACTTCAGGAACGGGCTCCGGATCTGGCCGTGACGTTGGAACAGGCCCGCGCGGTCCTCAACAGCGCCTCCACTAGCCGGGGCAGTGGTCTGGATACGGCCGGTGACATTGCCCAGGTATACGGCGCTGAGAGTGACTTGCTGAATGAGCGGCGCCGGGCTGCCCGGGACTGGGACGCCACAGTGGATCAGATTCGTCTCACAGAGGGCTTCAGGCACTTCCTGCGGCCAGTACCGTTCAACGATCTGCGCGCGGCAGCCCCCGACGGCGCGGTGGTTGTCGTCAATATCAGCCGGCACGGCAGCCACGCTTTGATCGTCACCGCGGCGGCTGTGCAGCACCCCAACGCTGGCGTTGTGGTGGTGGACCTGCCGGCCGCGAGCATGGCGACCGTCGTCCAGCACGCCAACACCGTACTCCGCGCCCAGTTCCGCGCCGCAGACCCTTCCACGGACTGGCAAACGAAGGAAGCCGACCGACATGGGGTGTTCGATGTCCTGGAGTGGGCATGGCAGGCCATTGCTGAGCCGGTCCTCACCGTCCTCGGCCACACTCAGACTCCCGAGGGGAGGATCGAAGACCGGCCAAGGGTGTGGTGGTGTCTGACTGGACCCGCGTCGGTGCTGCCGTTGCACGCTGCCGGCCGCCACCCCCGCACGATGCCCCAGTACTCGGCCATGGGTGAGGCCGCCGCCATCACCCACAGCGTGGTCGGCCGCGTTGTCTCTTCCTACACCTCCACCCTGACCACTCTGATCCGGACCCGCGCCCGGCCCGCCCCCGATCGCGTGCGGCAACTGGCCGTGGGAGTCTCGGCGGCCCCGAGCTACGCGGCCAGCGCCGGAGCGCTGCCTGCGGTCCCCGTAGAACTCCAAGCAGTGGCCGGCCATCTGTCCACGCCCGAGTTCGCCACCCACCTACTCGACCTCACTGCTACCCGCCAGTCCGTCCTGGAGGCATTGCCCGACCATACGTGGCTGCACCTGTCCTGCCATGGGATACAGCACCCGACTGATGCCTCCCGCAGTGCGTTCCTCCTTTATGATCAGCCGCTTATCCTGGCCGATCTCGCCACCCTCGATCTGAGGGAGGCCGACCTGGCTTTCCTCGCTGCTTGCCAGACCGCCACCGGTGACCTCAGGCTGTTGGACGAGGCGCTCCATCTGGCTGCCGTTCTGCAACTCATCGGCTACCGGCAAGTGCTGGCCACCCTTTGGAGCATCTCTGATGCCGCGGCCCCCGCCATGGCCGACATTGTTTACGCTCACCTCTCCCATCCCGATCCCGATGAGCCCGGCTGTACCGACCGGCCTGAGGCGGCCCGTGCTCCGTACGCCCTGCACCATGCCGTCACCCGCCTGCGCCAGATCTGCCCTGGAGAGCCGTTGCTGTGGGCGCCCTATATCCATCTCGGCATCTGAGGGCAGCGAACGGCCGGCGGCCGGAATTCACGAGGCGCACCCCATCCGCCTGGTGCTCAGGACTAGAGGGCGCCTGAAAAGCCTGTCAGCGGGGCAAGTTGCCTGGTAGCGGGGCGGCGTCGCACTTTCGGGGGCTGGAGTGTGCGGGCTGCGTACCCGTTACTCGACGGATTTTTCTGATCCAGATCCGGAGTGGGAGACCCTGCGTCCGCTGGTCCCGGCGGACAGGCCCGGTGGTCGGCCGGCGAAACACGCCCGGCGAGAGATCCTCAAGGCGCTGGCGTACTGGCTGCGGGCCGGCTGCGCCTGGAGACTGCTGCCGCATGACCTGCCAGCGTGACAGACCGTCTACCACTATTGGCGGCAATGGCAGCAAGAAGGCGTGTGGGAGCGGATGTTGACGGCGCTGCGCGCACGCGAGCGGCCGCAGCTCGGCCGTGATCCCACTCCCAGCGCGGCCATCGTGGACAGCCAGAGCGTCCGGGCCAGTGAACGCGGTGGCCTGCACGGTTACGACGGCGGCAAGAAGGTCAGCGGCGTCAAGCGTCACCTGCTCGTTGACACTTGGGGCACCGTCCTTGTCACCTGCGTGAGCCCGGCCAGCGTCGGCGACCGTGATGGCGCCGTGGTGCTGTTCTCCCGTCGCTGCCGATGCAGCGCTTCGATCCGGGGTATGTTTTCGCTTCGTCCAGGCTGCCGCGGGTCACGGTGGCCATCTTCAAGGCGCCGGTAACCAGCGCGCTGCGCACGCGGTTGGCGATGGACCGGCTCGCGTACGGTGGGGCAGGATCTATTGCGCAGGCGGATGCGCGTCCTCCCGCAGGTCGGCGGTCAAAAGGCGCGGTCGCGCAGAGCAAGAAGATTCCCGCGAGCTGATCGCGGGCGGTCCTCCACGATGCCACGTGTGAAGAAAGCATTGAGCCGACGGCTACAGGGTGACCACCGATAGGGAATCGGCGAAGAAGTTGGTCAAGTACAGGCGAGTTCCATCCGGGCTCACGGCCACCCCGCGCGGGCTGTTGCCGACCGGGATCGTGGCAACAACGGCCTGGCCAGAGACATCAATCACTGACACGGACCCTGTGCCTGGGAAGTGGGCCACGTAGAGGCGAGTTCCATCCGGGCTCATCGCCACACCATAAGGTTCGTTGCCGACCGGGATCGTGGCAACAACGGCCTTGCCGGAGACATCGATCACCGACACGGACTTTGAGAAATAATTCGTCGCATAGAGGCGGGCATTGTCCTTGCTTACCACCACACCCACCGGGAAATCGACGTCCGGGATACTCGTAGGGTTCTTGAGGAACCTATCAGTCACTAGCACAGTGTCTGACAGGGCTAGCGTCACGTAGACGCTTCCATCCGGGCCCACTGCCATGCCGTATGGCCTCTTGCTGTGGTCATCCGCAGAGAGGATGGAGCCATCTTGGACGAGGTCATCGCCAGAGATGCTGCACTGCGTCACAGTGCCTGGGCCCGTGGCGGCCACGTAAAGGTCGGTTCCATCCGGGCTCACCGCCACACCGTACGGGCTCTCGCCGACCTGGTGAGTCGCAACCACCGCCTCGCGGTAGGGGTCAATTACTGACACGGAGCCGTCACCGAAGTTAGTCACGTAGAGGCGGGTTCCGTCCGGGCTCACGGCCACGCTGTGTGGGCGAACGCCGACCGGGATCTTCTTCACCTCCGGAGCAGCCTCTTGCACTGCCTCTGCTGGCGCCGAGGAATCACGCAAGCCCTTCTCCCGGGCCCTAGCGAACAGTCGCTCCAACGGCAGGTCGCCAAGAACCTGCTCTGTCTGAGCTGTCGGCTCTCGTCTTGGATTACCCGACGGTGGTTCTCCCACCCTCCGGGGGACCTGGCTGCCGTCCTCGGTGGTCATCGCAACGCCTCCTTGGCGGTAGATTCCGCGGAGAAATGCAAGCTCCCATACGTAAGGGTGCCCCAGAAGGCGCACAGCCGCAGCTCCTGGCGTGGCCGGTCCTAATCTTTCACAAAGCGCCTCAAGCTGGCTTCGCAGGTTCACTCGTCGGCACGAACGACGTGCTCGCCTGCGGCTCGTGGCAACCCGAGAGGACCCGTGCGGTAGCGGCCGGCTCAGCTCAATGTTTGTCATGGCGGGCAGCAGTTCCGAGTCGATACTGAGGGGATCGACCTTCCTGACGAAGTGGTGCAGCGAATCAGCAATGCAGTCCGGAAGGCTGTGCTTGTGGAAGTGGCCACCGTCGAGCTCGGCGGCCGCACCGTAGACCTGTTCAGCGCAGGGCTGACCGTGGATCGGATCCCCGAGGGAGGCCATCTCCAAGGCTTCCGCGTGCGGCAGGCGCAGTAGATGCATGCGGACCTTGAGGGCCCCGACTCATACGCCACGGCGTCACCAGTCGATGCAGGCAGCACGCGAGGCGTATTGTGTCCCAGCACCACGTGCCATGAGGGAGTTCAAGTGATTGCGCTGCTTGGGCCGACCGGACGTCTCCGATACCTACGTCCTGGGATCCCGTCGCCGATGGATGCGAGCAGAACTCATGTCAGCACTGGAGCGGTCGGCATTGCTCTGGGCTTGATTCGCTTTGACGGACATCTGAGATCAGGGGTTCTGCCCCGGAAGGATGTCCATCATGGAGAGCATGGGGAAGAAGAAGCCTCGGCCTCGCCGTTCGTTTACGCCGGAGTTCAAGGCTGAGATCGTGGAGCTGTGCCGACGCGGTGACCGCTCGGTCGGCCAGATTGCCCAGGACTTCGACCTGACCGAGACCGCGGTGCGCCTGTGGGTCAGCCAGGCCGAGGCCGACGCGGGCGAACGCGATGGTCGGACCAGCAGTGAACGAGAGGAACTGGCCGCACTGCGGCGGGAGAACCGCCGGCTACGCGAGGACGTCGACATCCTCAAGCGGGCCACGGCTTTCTTCGCGAAGGAGACCCGGTGACGGTGCACCCGTTCATCGAGGCGGAGAAGCGAGACGGTCACAACGTCAAGCGGGCGTGTGAACTGCTGCAGGTCTCCCGTGCCGCCTTCTATGCCCGCCGTATCGGCACACCCGGCCCCCGGGCGGTCCGTGACGCTGAGCTGACGGAGCAGATCGCCGAGGTCCATACGCGGTCGCGCGGAACCTACGGAGTCCCGCGCGTCCATGCCGTTGCTCAAGCGGGAGGGCGCCGGATGCGGCCGCCATCGTGTCCGCGCGGCTGATGCGGACCGCCGGGCTGCAGGGACGGCATCGCCGACGACGGCACCTGACCACGATCCCCGATCCGCGGGCTGCCTTGCGGCCCGATCTGATCGTCCGGGACTTCCAGCCCGACCGGGCCGGGCTCGATGCCCGCAGGTGCGGCGACATCACCTACATCCCGACCGAGGAGGGCTGGCTCTACCTGGCCACCGTCATCGACATCGCCTCGCGCCGTGTGGTCGGCTGGGCGACCGCCGACCACCTGCGAACCGAGCTGGTCACCGATGCCTGACGGCCGCCTGCCGGCAGCGTCGCCCCAACCGCCCGGTGATCTTCCATTCGGACCGCGGCTGTCAGTACACCAGTCAGCAATTCGCCTTCCTGGCAAAGGGGTTGGGCATTCACCTGTCCGTCGGGCGCATTGGGCAGTGCTGGGACAACGCGCTCGCGGAGTCGTTCTTCGCCACCATCAAAAGGGAGTTGCTCGACACGAGCTCCTGGCCCAGCCGGGCCGCCGCCCGCACCGCGATCTTCGACTTCATCGAAGGCTGGTACAACTTGCGCCGACTGCGCAGCAGCCTCGGTTATCGCAGTCCCGCCGACTACGAGACCGCACTCGCAGCCTGACCACCACACCAACGGTGTCCGTCAAAGCGGAACAAGCCCAGGCGGGTTGGTGTGGTGTGGTGTGTGTGGGCTGGGTGTGGGGGTCGGCCGGTTGGTGTGGGTGTGTGTGGCGTGGGCCGGTGTGGTTGTTGTGGGCCAACTGGCTGTGGGTGTTGTGGGTTGGGTGGTGGTGGGTGTGGTTGTCAGGTGGTCTGTTGGGTGGTGGTGATGGTGGCGGTGAAGACGGGGGTGTTGTGTTGGTGGGCGGTGATGTGGAGGTGGTGTGTGGTGGGGTGGGGGTGGTGTGTGGTGGGGTGGTTTCGGGTGGTGTGGGGGGTGGGTTGGGGTTGGTGGTGGGCCTCGATGGTGCAGGGGGTGTCGAGTTCGGTGTAGCGGTGGAAGGTGCTGGCGAGGTGGGCCAGGAAGGTGTTCTGGCCCAGGGTGGCGTGGGTGGCTTGGCGGGCGGCTTCGAGGAGGACCATGCCGGGGACGTGGTCGACGGCGTGGTCGAAGAGGACGGGGTGGGTGGTGTCGGTGCGCAGGAGCCAGTGGTGGTGTTGGTGGGTGGGGGAGAGGACGACGTCGGCGGGTGAGGTGCGGCCGGTGTGCTGGGGGGCGAGGGGGGCGGTGAGGGGGTGGGGTTGTGTGGTGGTGGGGCGGTTGGCGCGCAGGCGTGCGTAGACGGCGGGTGTGGTGGCGGTGCAGGAGCCTGATGCGGTGGCGATGGTGTGTCCGTCGCGGTGGAAGGTGGCTTCGAAGCGGATGGCTGATGCGGTGCCGCGTCGCATGGTGACGTCGTGGCAGGTGATGGTGATGGTGATGGTGGCGGGTGCGGTGCCGACGGTGAGGTGTTCGGGGTGGGTGTCGAGGGTGAGGTTGTGCATGAGGAAGGGGTGGCCGAGGGGGACGCCGAATTCGGTGTGGGCGAGGAGGATGGCTGCCTGGCGGAAGGTCTCGGCGGCGATGAGGGGGTCGTGGCGGCCCTGGACGGGGGTGAAGAAGCTGTGTCCGCGGGGCCACTGGGCGCTGACCTCGAAGCGGTCGGTCCCGGTGCGTGCCCAGTCGGTGAGCAGGACTTCGGCGACGCTGGCGCGGTGGACGAGTTCCTTGGGCACCGTGGTGGTCAGGGTGGGGAACCGGGGGGGCTGGCCGGTGTGGGCCGGTGGGGCGGGCCGGGGTGCGGCGGGGATCGGGGCGGGCCCGGTGCGGAACGTGGTCATGGACATGTTTCCCCCTGAGCTGCGTTGGCCTGGCGTCGGATGTGCTCGCTGAGAATCAGGAAGATACAGACCACCCGGTTTACTTTCTAGGGTTCTCCGCGAGGTCCTGTCCGCGGGAAATGGAGCGGTTTGCTCCGAATGGGCCGGGGTCCGGGGTGAGGGGGTGTCCGGGCGCGGCCGGTGAGCTGGGGCGTCGGGGTGCGGGGGTGGCCGCGGGTGTGCCGTGGTGCGGGGGGCGAGCGGATCTCGAGCGGGGCGCGTGCGGTTCTCCAGCGGGCGGGCGGACGGTGGCTGCACGGTCGGGGAACGGGGGTGGTCGGTGAGTGGCGGGGATGCGGTGCTGCGGGTCGAGCGCGGACAGGCCGGTGAGGACGAACTCGCGGCCCTGGCCGCGGTGGTGTTCGCCTTCGCCGCGGCCCGTGCGCGGGCCGCGGCGAAGGCCGCCGGGCAGGCGGACGGGCCTGCGGACGGCTCTGCGGACGGCTCTGCGGGCGGGCCCGCGGACGGCTCTGCGGACGGGTGGGCGGGTCTGTGGGCGGGTGGGGCCGGTGCGGCTTCGTGCTGGTGGCGGCGTCCGGGGGATTTCGCCGCGCCGGGCGGCTGGTGCTGACGCTCCTTCGGGCGGGCGCGGGGTGTGTCCGGGGCCGTCCGTGCCGCTGTGCGGGGTGTGTCCGGGGCCGTCCGTGCCGTTCTGCGGGGTGTGTCCGGGGTCGGTCCGTGCCGGTCTGCGGGCGGCCGGGCCGGCGGTGTCTCGAGCGGTTCTTGAGCAGAACAACTTTAAACCGCTTCAGCGGTTTGTTAATGTCCACGTACGGACCCGGGGCGGGACCTCCTCGGCCTTGTCCCAGGAGGGGACCTGACATGACGATGACGACTGCCCCCCACCGGCTGGGGCCGGTGGGCGGTGACGCGCGCGGGCGCGTGGCGGAACTGCAGGCGATCCGGGCGCAGGCGCTGGCCGGTCCGGGTGAGGAGGCGACCGCGGCGCAGCATGCCAGGGGCAAGCTGACGGCCCGTGAGCGTATCGGTCTGCTGCTGGACGAGGGCTCGTTCACGGAGGTCGGGCAGTTGCGCCGGCACCGGGCGACCGGGTTCGGTCTGGAGGCCAAGCGGCCCTACACCGACGGGGTGGTCACCGGCTGGGGTCTGGTGGAGGGCCGTACGGTCTTCGTGTACGCGCATGATTTCCGGATTTTCGGCGGGGCGCTGGGCGAGGCCCATGCGGCGAAGATCCACAAGGTCATGGACATGGCGCTGGCGGCGGGGGCGCCGCTGGTGTCGCTGAACGACGGGGCGGGGGCCCGGATCCAGGAGGGCGTGTCGGCGCTGGCCGGCTACGGCGGCATCTTCCAGCGCAACACGAGGGCTTCGGGGGTGATCCCGCAGATCTCGGTGATGCTCGGTCCGTGTGCGGGAGGCGCGGCCTACAGTCCGGCGCTGACCGATTTCGTGTTCATGGTCCGGGACACCTCGCAGATGTTCATCACCGGCCCGGACGTGGTGCGGGCGGTCACCGGTGAGGAGATCACCCACAACGCGCTGGGCGGTGCGGACGTGCACGCGCAGACCTCCGGGGTGTGCCACTTCGCCTACGACGACGAGCGGACGTGTCTGGCCGAGGTCCGCTACCTGCTGTCGATGCTGCCGCAGAACAACCGCCAGAGCCCGCCGCGGGTGGTGTGCACGGATCCGGCGGGCCGGCGCGGCGATGTGCTGGCGGATCTGGTCCCCGAGGACGGCGCCCGCCCCTACGACATGGCCGAGGTGATCGGTGAACTCGTCGACGACGGCGAGTTCCTGGAGGTCCACGAGCACTGGGCCCGCAACATCATCTGCGCGCTGGCGCGGCTGGACGGCCAGGTCGTGGGCGTCGTCGCCAACCAGCCCCGGCATCTTGCCGGGGTGCTGGACATCGCGGCCTCGGAGAAGGCGGCCCGGTTCGTCCAGACCTGCGACGCCTTCAACATCCCCCTGCTCACGCTCCTGGACGTGCCGGGCTTCTTGCCGGGGGTGGGCCAGGAGCACGGCGGCATCATCCGCCACGGCGCGAAACTGCTCTACGCGTACTGCAACGCCACCGTGCCGCGGATCTCGCTGGTCCTGCGCAAGGCCTACGGAGGCGCCTACATCGTGATGGACTCCCAGTCCACCGGCGCCGACCTCACCTACGCCTGGCCCGCCAACGAGATCGCGGTGATGGGCGCCGAGGGCGCGGCCGGTGTCATCTTCCGCCGCCAGATCGCCCAGGCCGCGGACCCCGGGGCCATGCGCGCCCGCATGGTCAAGGAGTACCGGGCCGAGCTGATGCACCCCTACTACGCGGCCGAACGCGGCCTTCTCGACGACGTCATCGACCCCGCCGAGACCCGCGAGGTGCTGATCGCCTCGCTCGCGATGCTGCGCACCAAACACGCCGACCTGCCCTCCCGCAAGCACGGCAACCCGCCGCAGTAACGGAGCACCACGATGGCCAGACAGGAACGCGCGCTGCGCACGCGCGAGGCGCTGATCGACTCCGCCGCCGCGGTCTTCGACCGCGAGGGCTACCGCACCGCCTCGCTCACCGCGATCAGCGGCCGGGCCGGGGTGAGCAACGGGGCGCTGCACTTCCACTTCGCCAGCAAGGCCGCCCTGGCCGGCGCCGTCGAACAGGTTGCCGCGCACCGGCTGACCCGCATCACCGTGCACGGCGAACAGCAGCCCGGCCGGGCCCTGCAGTGCCTGGTGGACGCCACCCACCAACTGGCCGCCACGCTGGGCGGCGACGCCGTCCTGCGGGCCGGGTTCGCGCTGGGCTCCGAACACCTCTACACCGGCGAACGGGACCTGCGCGGGCAGTGGAAGCAGTGGGTCGAGTCGACCCTCAAACGCGCCGACGGCGAGGGCGAACTCGCCGAGGCGGTGGTGCCGCACGACGCGGTCGTCGCCGTCGTCGCGGCGACCGTGGGATTCGAGGTCCTGGGAGCACAGGACGCCGAATGGCTCTCCTACCGCACCCTGACCCGGTTCTGGCGGCTGCTGCTGCCCCGCCTGGCCGCACCGTCCTCGCTGGCACACCTGCAGGCCGCCGGAACCCGCCCCCCGCACCGCCACAGCCCCGCCGCCGCCCCGGACACCACCGCCGACATCACCAACACCCCCGCCGACATCACCGGCGCCACGACCGGCACCCCCCGCAGACACCCCGGACCCTGACCACCACCAACACCCCCGCCCCCGGCACGGAACACGTCCGGGGGCACGGTCCTGCCCGGACACCCGCACACCCCGGCCGGCCCGGCCCCGCCGATCCCCGGCCGGACACCACGCCCACGTCCCGGACACCGCGCCCACGCCTGAGCACGCGCCCACGCTGAGGGTCAGGCACTCCACGGTCCCGACAGGGCGGCCACGCCCCGGGCACGCGGCCACGCTCCGGGGCACGCGGCCACGCCCCGGGGCACGCGGCCACGCCCCGGGGCACGCGGCCACGCTCCGGGGCACGCGCCCACGCCCGAGCACGCGCCCACGCCCGAGCTCCGGGTCAGACACTCCACGGTCCCCGACAGGGCGGCCACGCCCCGGGCGCCGCGCCCGCGCTCCGGGACAGGCAACCTCACGTCCCGACACCGGCCCGCGCCCCTGACGCCGCGCCCGTGCCCCGGACATGACGTCCGGGGTGCGGGCCTGCCCGGCCGACCGCACACCTCCGACCGGCCGCCCCGACCGGCCGCCCCGACCGGCCGGCTCGTCGGGCGCCGGCCGGACAGGACCGCACCCCGGTGGGCACCAGTCGTTCAGCACCGGCCTCCCGGCCTCGGCCCGGCCGTGAGCGGGCCTGCCGGCGGGCGGGCGGTGCCGGGGGCGGCGGCGGCCGGGGTGCGGCGCCACGCCCCACCCCCCACGCCCCATAGGGCGGGGGCCGGACCGCGGTTCTGTGGCCGGGTCTGGACTGCTGTACCCCACACTGAACAGACCGTCCGGTCTGATTTTAGAGGGATTCGGTTCTCTTCCCTTGCCGTCCTCTCTGTGGGCTCCGGTGTGCCGCGACCGCCGTTCCAACTGCGGACCCCGGGGGCCGGGGCCCGTGGAGCCGGGGCGGGAGGCGGGCGGGACCTCGCCTCCCGCACCGGCGGGTGGTGATTGCGTATGGGAAGTGACCGTGGAATGGCGGGAGCACCCGCCCCCGGGGCGGGGCGGTGCGGCGGTGGGGCCGTCCGGTCGCCGGCCCTTGGTCCCGCCCCTCGCTCGCGACCGCGCGCCGGCTGGGCCCCCGGGGTCCCGGACCGTCAGCAGTCCACCGCACGGGGCCATTTCCGCTGATGGTGCGGGCGTCGGCGGCCCGTGTGGCGAGGTCGGCGGTGTCCGCCGGGCCGGCCGGGCGCGGGTGCGGCGGAGGGCGGGCGGCGCGCCCGTCCTCCGGGGCGGCGTGCGACTCCGGCGCCCGGCCGCAGACATTGCGAACGCAATCTGTTGTGGGTGGTGGGCGGGTGTGGGGCGGGGGTGCGGCGGGTGCTTTCGCCGCAAGGCGGGGGAAGTTCGGGGAGGAGATACTGTCCGACCGGATTGACAAACCGCCTATGCTGTTTTTTTATCGGGGGTGGGCCAGATGCCGCAGCACGCCCGCTCCGGTGCCGGCGCGCTGACCCCGTTGCACGCGCTGACCTGCCTGCATCCAACAGGGGAGAAACGATGGACATCGAAGTACTGGGCCCGCTGTCGGTGCGGGAGCACGGCATCCCCATCGCGCCGACCGCGCCCAAGCCCCGGCAGGTGCTGGCTCTGCTCGCGCTCAACGCGGACCACGTCGTCGCGGTGTCCACGCTGATCGAGGAGCTGTGGGACGAGAACCCGCCGCGCAGCGCCCGGACCACGCTGCAGACCTACATCCTGCAGCTGCGCGAGCTGATCGGCGAGGCGCTGGGGCGCGGTGGTGACGGCAGTGTCCGGGCCAAGGACGTTCTGGTCACCCTGCCGGGCGGCTACCGGCTGGAGACCCGCGGCGGCACGCTGGACTTCCAGGAGCTGGAACGCCGGGCGGGTGCCGGTTACCGGGCCATGGACGCGGAGGACTACGCCGGTGCCGCCAAGCGGCTGCGCGAGGCGCTGTCGCTGTGGACCGGGACCGCGCTCGCCGACGTCCAGGCCGGCAGCCAGATCACCCTGGAGGTGAGCCGGCTGGAGGAGACCCGGCTGTGCGCCCTGGACCAGCGCATCGAGGCCGACCTGCGGCTGGGCAACCACCGCGGGCTGCTGTCCGAACTGACCGTGCTGGTCAGCCGGTACCCGATGCACGAGAGCCTGCACGGCCAGTTCATGCTCGCCCTGTACCGCTCGGGCCGCCGCGGTGAGGCCCTCAACGCCTACCAGCGCCTGCGCACCACGCTGGTGCGGGAACTGGGCCTGGAGCCGTCCACGGCGCTCGGCAGGCTCCAGCGCTCGATCCTCATGGCCCACCCCGAGCCCACCCTCACCGCCGGACCCGAGAACCCGGCCGCACGCCTCGTCGGCCGCATGGCCTGACCGCCCCGGCGCCCCGTCGCGGCACCCCGTCCCGGTCCCGGGGCCCGCCCGCACGGCCGGCTGCGGCCGGTGCCGCGTCCCAGCGGCCCCTCCCTCCCGATGACCCCCCGTCCGGGAGGGAGGGGTTCACCCACACCGGCGATCGGCCCGCCTTTGTCAGGACCTCTCGATGTCCGGGGCGTTGGGGGTGCCTGGGTGACGTGGTCGATGTTCGCGGCAGAGCCCCACCACGGTCCCGCTCCTCTTGATGCGGACAGGCCTCGCTGTCCGGTCCATCACGCGGCAGTCCGCCCGCATCCGCGACCGCTCCCGGCAGACCCTGCGGGCGCAGCCCGTAGCCGTGCGCCGGCAACAAGCGCCTCATCGGCTGGGGCCGCGGCCCCAAGCGGTGCTCCGGCAACGGCGAGTTCCGCAACGATCCGCCGGTGGCCGGTCGAGGACCGCTGCGGTCGACGCGGTCTCCTCGGCCACTGGGGTGATATTCCTCCGGTGATATAGTCTATGAATGGACTATCGCCGGATGCGGGACTACGCGGACCAGTTGCTCGCCGCGTCAGGCAGTGAGCCCTGGAAGCTGGAAATCACCGGCGACCAGATCGTCATGATGATGAGTCCCGTCGGCCGGCATCTGGGCCTCGTACGGTCCTTGCGGACCCAGCTCGATGCTCAGCTTCCCGACACGAATCCGGGCTACCTCGCCGACGGTGACACCGACCTGGAGGACGCATCCCTCGGTGTCAGGCGAGTCCCGGACCTGATGGTCTTTCACGAAGACCTCCTCGAGCGGGATGATCCGGCACGGCCGAGCGACGTTCTCATGGTCTGCGAGGTCGTCTCGCGGGCAAATCCGGAGAACGACTACGAGGGAAAGCTCCGCGACTACCCGGCCATGGGCATCCCGCACTATCTGATCGTCGATCCCCGGAACGGGACAGTCCACGCCCACTCCGAGCCTTACGCCGCTCCCGAAAGCCCCAGCTATGCCGCGCATCGGCAGTACCCGTTCGGCAAGACCGTCGAGATCGGCCCGTGGCGGATCGACACCAGCGGGTTCACCCGCTACGGCGACAGCGGGACCGGCAATGACCCTCGCTGAGCTGCGTCGAGCCCAAGGCCTGACACAAGTCCAGGTGGCGGCCCTCATGGGGATCCAGCAATCGAACGTCTCCCGGATCGAACGGACGCCGTTTCAGCAGCTGGAGCTGCCTACCATCCAACGCTACCTCGCAGCTGTGGACGGCAGGTTGCGCCTGATGGCCGACATCGGTGGTGACACCGTCGAGCTCAGCAACGCGCCGGTCATCGCGTCCCGATAGCGCTGTCTGCGCAGGCGCCCTGATGGCCGCTGGCCGCGGCTGATGCTCCCGCGTCATTCCCCGGGGCCGTCCAGGTGCATCCGGCCCGGGTCGGGCGTGGTCCGCATCTCGGTCATCAGCTGACGGCCGGCCTCGCGGAACGCCTCGTCGCCGAAGAGGGCCACGGCCACAGCCATGTCGTCGGGGCGTACAGGGGCCGGCCGGCGACATCGGCGGGCCGCACCCGTTCCCGCGTCGGCTCCAGACGCTCGTGCCACTCGCGTGCCTGCCGGATCACCGTCTCGCCCTTGCCGGTGACGGCCGGCAGGAGCTGCCGGGCGGCAGTGGTTTCCACGGCATCCCCGACGTCCGGTCAGAACGCGGAAGGGCCGGAGCGGCGGGAAGAACACGGCGTCCCGGCCGGCCCGGGGCACGAGGCAGGCCGCTCGGCGCTCCGCGGAGGCTGCCGAGCAGGCCTCCCGCACGCTCGGGATCCGAGCCCCTCTCGCCTTCACCGGGGGCCGCAGGAGCACAGGCGCCGGCACCCGCCGGCAGCCCAACACGCGCTCCTCACCGGACCGGAGACCACAGGCCAAACGAGCACCGCGTGCCGCACGAACCTCCGGTACGCGCGGCTCGTCTGCGGCCATCGCCCCGGCACCGCCGGCACAGGCACCCGTACCGCACCCCGGCCGGCACCATGATCCGCACCTTCCGTCCCCCACCGTCCTGCCTGCACCAACCGCTGTCACGGGGGCCCGGCCTCACATAGAATCCTGCCCACTTCCCCCACCCGCCAGCCGTAACGCCCGTCACCCCAGGGGGAAACGACATGCCCACTTGGCGCCGCATCGCCGCCCTCTGCACGGCCCTTGTGACGCTCGCCGGATGCGGCAACCCGCAAGGCGGGCACCAGAATGCCTCCCGCGGGGCCGGCACGAGTGACCACCGCACCGGAGCCGCCTGGCGCTACGACTACACCGGGAAGAACACCAACGCCGCCTTCGCCGACATCGCCGCCGCCTCCGCCGACGATGCCTGGGCCATCGGCAAGAGTCCCGTCACCGGGTGGGTGGACATCCAGAAGACTCTCCTTTTCCACTACGACGCAAAGACATGGCGCCCCTACGACCTCCCGCCCCCGCTGCGCCACCTCGATGACCTCCCCTGCGTCCGGCTCGACGCCGCCGGGCCGCACGACGTGTGGCTCTTCGCGGGCGCCACGACGAACCCCGGCGGGGGCCGCTCGCCACTCGCCGCGCACTGGGACGGAACGGCGTGGCAGGCCGTGGACCTTCCCCGGGATTTCCCCGAAGTCGTGAGAGACGTCGCCGTCTTCGGCCCCGGGGACGTCTGGGCCGTAGACGGTTCGGACACCGCCTGGCACTGGGACGGGCGGCACTGGCAGCTCCTCCGGCTGCCCGGCACGGCGCAGGCCCTGGGAGGGGAATCGGGGCGGGACCTGTGGGCCGTGGGGTTCAGCCTGACGCGGGAGCAGGTTGCGCGCCCCGCGGCCATGCACTGGGACGGCCACACCTGGACGAAGGCGACCATGCCCTCCATGCCGCCGGGACCCAAGGACGATCCGCATGACGGCGAACTCACCCGCGTTGTCGCCCTGTCGGCCCACGACGTGCGCGCCTTCGGCACCGTATCCAGCGAAGGCGGAGACAACGACGCGTACTCCGCCGGGCTCGCACTGCGCTGGGACGGCACCCGGTGGAGCGAGGACGACGGGGAGCCGTGGGTGACCGGCGGGGCCGGGAACGCCATCATGCTCACCCCCAAGCGCTATATGACCCTGTCCGGCGGGCAAGAGCGGATCACCCAGCCGCCCTGCCTCGCCGGCCGGCCGGGCAGGCTCGGTGAGGGCGGCTGCCGGCAGAAACTCCACCTCACGGACTACACCGCAGTCCCGGGAACCGGGCAGGTCTGGGGCGTGGGCTCCGTCAGCAGCCGTACGTTCCCTTCCCGCCCCGTCATCGTCCGCTTCACCACAGCCCCTTGACCTGGGACATCAGGACATCCGCGGGACCGCAGCCACACAGGGCTTCTCGGGCCCCGCCCCGCGAACGTGGCCCGGCAGCGCGCGAACGCCGATCCAGCCAGGACCTGCCCCCTGCGGCCGGACACCGCCCGCAGAACGCCGGCCGGCCCGGACGATTTCGGAGCTGAGCGACACGGCCCCGACCTACGCCGCGTTCACCGGCGTCCGGGATCCGGAGCCCGCGAACACCAGCCGGCCGGCCGCCATCGCGCCCGCGCTGAAGGCGAGCGCCGGCAGCCCCCGGCCGCAGAGGCCAGGACGCAGGACCGCCGGCCGGGCACGCTGACGCCACGGAGAGCACCCGGCCCCCGGGCGAGTGCCGCCAGGGCCGCCGCGGCGATGAACAACGCCGGCAGAGCCATGGGTGTCGCGAGACGGATGACCACGATGGCCTCCGTCAGCGCGTGGTGTCGCGGAGGCAGAGGGCGGCGGGCCGTGGGAGTCGGCGGTGCATCTCATGGGCGTCGTCGAAGTCGAAGTCCTCACCCGTCCGGACTCCTGCGGAGCAGGGCAGGAAACGGGATTTCGCCTCCAGGGCGGAACACCGTCCCCCTGATTGGGCAGGCTGCACGCCGTGCGGTGCGAGAACCAAGCGCCCACACCGTGCTGATCGACACACCGTGCTGATCGAGAGCCAGGACAGCACCTGCACCCCCAAGCTCTGCTGTATCGAACCGGGCTGGTCTCAACCCGGCTGGTGTTGATCGCGGAAGACCTGCCGGGTCGCTGACCCGCAGGCGGCGTGAGCCAGGAATCCCCCTGCCTTGGCTGGGGGAGGATTCAACGCATGGCGGCTACTCCGTGGGATCCTGCTCGATGCGCCGTGCCGCACGCTTGACCGCCTGCTCGACGTCGTACCGGCTCGCCCCGCTCTCGGTCGCGTGCGCGGTGATCGCGGCCTGCACCGCGGCAGACGCCTCGCGGCACGCCTTCCACTGTGCGTCGTACTCCTCGTCGGCGAGTCCGGCCACGGCGACTGCGACCGGGCGGCCGACTACAGCCGGGAGGGCTACCTCGCCGACCTCGAAGCCCTCATGGACCACCTGGGACTGGACCGCGCGGTCCTTGTGGGCCACTCGCTCGGCGCGATCAACGCCTACCAGTTCGCCGCCCGCCACCCCCAGCGCGTGAGCGCGCTGGTCAACGGCGAGGGCTGTGCCGAACTCGGTCTGGACGGCGGTAATCCACTGGCGTTCGTGCTGAACCTTCCGCGGGAACCTGCCCCGGCCGGGAGGCGTTCGTGGCGCAACTGGACCCCTTCGCTCCCTTCCTCGAATCCGCCGTTCGTGAAGCGGCTGGACGGAACGTGGGGCCTGCGCTTTCACCCCAAGGACATCCACGCATCCGAGAGCCAGGTCCACGGCGACCACTGGGCCGACGGTACCGGCTCCGCCTGCCCGGCCCTGCTGATACGCGGCGCCCGGGGCGGTGTGCTATCGGCACGGCAGGCGGCGCAGATGGCCGGCCGGCGGCCGGGCACGCGTCTGGTCGAACTGGCCACGGACCACTTCCTGTACGTCGACGACCCGGCCGGCTTCGCGGACGCGGTCCGGGACTTCCTCGCCTCGCCACAGCCATGGCCTGCGGCCTTTCCGGCCTTCCCTCGCCGAGGGATCACGATGCGGCCCGCGGTGTTTCGACCCGAGAGCAGGGACGCGGACCGCGGTCCGGGCACCCGCGGGTGTTTGTATGCTGCGGCACCGCGCGTCACGCGGTCACCTGGGGAGAACGCAGTTGCCCACCATGCTCGCGAGCACCACGAACTACGGCATCCCGTTCTTCATCATCGCCGTTCCCTTCGGCGCCGCGTCACTTCTGTTCGTTCCCCGCTGCGAAACCAACCGTGCGCATGCGGGGGAGCACGGCTCACGGCAAACGGCCCCGAGCCGCTGTACCGAGATGCCTGCACCCCGCCCGGTGGGACTTAGGTCAGTGGAGGGTCTATCAGGAATCAGGTGTGGTTCGTCTGCTTGGCCTACAGGTTCTTCGGTGGGCTGATCGGCTCACACTCGTCCGGCGGTAAGGCGGCCGT
>NZ_JBSFYW010000090.1:0-25443 GCF_053599975.1 Streptomyces sp. NPDC005141
GGCTCACGTTCAACAACAAAAATAAGAAGACGCAAAAACAACCACACAAACAAACCCCCCCCCCCTCGCGAGGCCCCCCCCCATTCCGGCCCCCCCCCCCACTTCTTTCAGCTACTTGCTAGCGGAGAGCATTCAGCTCTGGCCGCCGGCGAGCTTCTCGCGGAGAGCCGCCAGGGCCTCGTCCGACGCCAGGGCGCCGGAGTTGTCGTCCGACTCCGAGGAGTACGAACCGCCGCCGCCACCGGACGCGGCCGGAGCCGCGCTGGAGGTGCTGGCACCCTCGGCCTCGGCCTGCGCGTCGGCCTCGCGGGACTTGATGACCTGAGCCTGGTGCTGCTCGAAGCGCTGCTGCGCCTCGGCGTACTGCGTCTCCCACACCTCACGCTGGGACTCGAAGCCCTCGAGCCAGTCGTTGGTCTCGGGGTCGAAGCCCTCGGGGTAGATGTAGTTGCCCTGGTCGTCGTACGACGCGGCCATGCCGTACAGGGTCGGGTCGAAGTCGACCGACGCCGGGTTGGCACCGAAGGCCTCGTTGGCCTGCTTCAGCGAGAGGCTGATGCGGCGGCGCTCGAGGTCGATGTCGATGACCTTGACGAAGATCTCGTCGTTGACCTGGACGACCTGCTCCGGGATCTCCACGTGGCGCTCGGCCAGCTCGGAGATGTGGACCAGACCCT
Source organism: Streptomyces sp. NPDC005141 (assembly GCF_053599975.1). Lineage (NCBI taxonomy): Bacteria > Bacillati > Actinomycetota > Actinomycetes > Kitasatosporales > Streptomycetaceae > Streptomyces > Streptomyces sp. NPDC005141. The sequence goes on from NZ_JBSFYW010000090.1 coordinate 678, forward strand.
CGATGCCCTCGTCCACGCGGACGAACGCACCGAACGGGACGAGCTTCGTGACCTTACCCGGGACGACCTGACCGATCTGGTGCGTCCGGGCGAACTGCTGCCACGGGTCTTCCTGCGTCGCCTTGAGCGACAGGGAGACGCGCTCGCGGTCCATGTCGACGTCGAGGACCTCGACGGTGACTTCCTGGCCGACCTCGACAACCTCGGAGGGGTGGTCGATGTGCTTCCAGGAGAGCTCGGAGACGTGCACCAGGCCGTCGACGCCACCCAGGTCCACGAAGGCACCGAAGTTGACGATCGAGGAGACGACGCCGGAGCGGACCTGACCCTTCTGCAGGGTCGTGAGGAACGTCTGGCGAACCTCGGACTGGGTCTGCTCCAGCCAGGCGCGGCGGGACAGGACCACGTTGTTGCGGTTCTTGTCCAGCTCGATGATCTTGGCCTCGAGCTCCTTGCCCACGTAGGGCTGGAGGTCGCGGACACGGCGCATCTCGACGAGAGAAGCCGGCAGGAAGCCACGGAGGCCGATGTCGAGGATGAGTCCACCCTTGACGACCTCGATGACGGTGCCGGTGACGATGCCGTCCTCTTCCTTGATCTTCTCGATGGTGCCCCAGGCGCGCTCGTACTGGGCGCGCTTCTTCGAGAGGATCAGGCGGCCTTCCTTGTCCTCCTTCTGGAGAACAAGGGCTTCGATCTCGTCGCCGACCTTGACGACCTCGTTCGGGTCGACGTCGTGCTTGATCGAGAGCTCGCGGCTCGGGATGACACCTTCGGTCTTGTAACCGATGTCGAGCAGGACCTCGTCCCGGTCGACTTTCACGATGACGCCGTCGACGATGTCGCCGTCGTTGAAGTACTTGATCGTCTCGTCGATCGCGGCGAGGAATGCTTCCTCGTTACCGATGTCGTTGACCGCTACCTGCGGCGTGGTAGAGGTGGTCTCGGTGCTGCTCGTCATGTGGGAAAGGGCTCCGGTACGGACAGTGAGTCGTAGGTACTGCTTACGCCGTGAGCCCGTTTCGCCCTGTAGAAGCCGGACAGCCAAGGAAGCGCCCCGACAAAAGCCGGAGGCGCCTCGAAAACCGAGGGGACATACATACAGATGCGAGCGCAGCCTGCTACGTCTGAGGCGCGCAGGCCCGCAGCGCAACTTGTAGCATACGGGGGCAGCCGGGCAGGGTCAATGCGCGAAGGCGCACACCCGGGGCGGATCGCCTCAATCCCGGCACAAGACCTGTCTCACAAGGCCACGCGGGCAGTAGGACGCCTCTGTCGTGACACGCCCGAGACGGGTTGGACGGAAGAGTACGACGAGGGAGCCGATCATCCAAGAGCCCGAACCGTTCGAACCGGAAGCCACCCGACGCGCCGCGGATCTCACCGAGAGTTCCCGGGCGAACCGGGGCTGGTGGGACCGGAACGCGGACGAGTACCAGATCGAACACGGCACGTTCCTCGGCGACGACCGATTCGTGTGGTGTCCCGAGGGCCTCGACGAGGTGGAGGCCGAACTCCTCGGCCCGCCGGAGGACCTCAAGGGCAAGGACGTCCTGGAGATCGGCGCCGGCGCGGCGCAGTGCTCGCGCTGGCTGGCGGGCCAGGGCGCGCGTCCGGTCGCCCTGGACCTCTCCCACCGCCAGCTCCAGCACGCGCTGCGCATCGGGGGCACCGTGCCCCTGGTGGAGGCGGACGCGAGCGCGCTGCCGTTCGCCGACGGCTCCTTCGACCTCGCGTGCTCGGCGTACGGCGCGCTGCCGTTCGTCGCCGACCCGGTGCTGGTGCTGCGGGAGGTCCACCGGGTGCTGCGCCCGGGCGGCCGTTTCGTCTTCTCCGTCACGCACCCGGTCCGCTGGGCGTTCCCGGACGAGCCGGGCCCCGAGGGTCTGACGGTGTCCGCGTCCTACTTCGACCGCACCCCGTACGTGGAGCAGGACGATGAGGGCCGCGCGGTCTACGTCGAGCACCACAGGACGGTCGGCGACCGGGTGCGCGACGTGGTGGCCGGCGGTTTCCGCCTGGTCGACATCGTCGAGCCGGAGTGGCCCGCCTGGAACACCCAGGAGTGGGGCGGCTGGTCCCCGCTGCGCGGCAACCTCGTTCCGGGCACGGCGATCTTCGTCTGCGAGCGGGACTGACGTACGGGGCTGCGGCCTGAAGGGCTGCGTGTACGGGGCTGCGTACTCGGAGCGCTCCGAGTAGAGAGGCACGCGCGCGTAGGCGTACGAGGGTGCACGCTTACCGCACGCGCGCGTGCCCCGCTCCCACCGATGCCGCGCCCGCCCGCGCGGAGGCCGGCCCGGGGTCCGCGGGCGCCGGTTCGCCGCTCGTACGAGTTGACGCCCGTACGAGACTGGGGGCGTGATCCGTTACGACGCCCTGGACGTGCTGCCCGTACGTGGTGCCCTGCCCGGTCTGGACGATGCCCTGGAGGGGCACGGCAGCGCGGTGCTGGTGGCGCCGCCCGGCACCGGCAAGACGACGCTGGTACCGCTGGCCCTGGCGGGTCTCCTGAACGACGGGCGCCCGGCGCGCCGGGTGGTGGTGGCCGAGCCCCGGCGGATCGCGGCACGGGCCGCCGCGCGGCGGATGGCATGGCTGCTGGGCGAGCAGGTCGGCGAAAGCGTCGGCTTCACGGTGCGCGGGGAGCGGGTGGTCGGCCCCCGCACACGCGTGGAGGTCGTCACGACCGGCGTCCTGCTCCAGCGGTTGCAGCGGGACCAGGAGCTGGCGGGCGTCGACGTGGTCGTGCTCGACGAGTGCCACGAGCGGCATCTGGACGCCGACACGGTGGCCGCGTTCCTGCTGGACGTGCGGGCCGCCCTCCGTCCCGAGCTGCGGCTGGTCGCCGCGTCCGCGACGACGGACGCCGGGGGCTGGGCACGGCTGCTGGGCGACGCGCCGGTCATCGAGGCGGCGGGTGTGTCGTATCCGGTCGAGGTGGTGTGGGCACCGCCCGCGCGCCCGGTACGGCCCCCGCACGGGATGCGGGTGGACCCGGCGCTGCTGACGCATGTGGCGTCCACGGTGCGCCGGGCGCTGGCCGAACGCTCGGGGGATGTCCTGTGCTTCCTTCCCGGGGTCGGGGAGATCGCGCGGGTCGCCGGTCAGCTGGGCGCTCCCGGGGGCGTCGATGTGCTTCAGGTGCACGGGCGGGCTCCGGCCGCCGTGCAGGACGCGGTGCTCGCGCCGGGTGCGCGGCGCCGGGTGGTCCTCGCGACCTCGGTGGCCGAGTCGTCGCTGACGGTTCCCGGGGTGCGGGTGGTCGTGGACTCGGGGCTGGCGCGGGAGCCGCGGGTGGACCACGCGCGCGGGCTGAGCGCCCTGGCGACCGTACGGGCCTCGCAGGCGGCCGGACGGCAGCGGGCGGGGCGGGCCGGGCGTGAGGCGCCGGGCGCGGTGTACCGGTGCTGGACGGAGGCGGAGGACGGCCGTCTGACGCCGTTCCCGGCGCCGGAGATCAAGATGGCCGATCTGACGGCGTTCGCCCTCCAGGCGGCCTGCTGGGGCGATCCGGAGGCGACGGGGCTGGCACTGCTGGATCCGCCGCCGGGCGGGGCGATGGCGGCGGCGCGGGCCGTCCTGTCGGCCGTGGGCGCGGTCGACGCCGCGGGGCGGGCCACGGAGCGCGGCGTGCGCATGTCCCGGCTGGGCCTGCACCCCCGGCTCGCCCGGGCGCTGCTGGACGCGACCCCGGTGGTGGGCGTGTCGCGGGCCGCCGACGTGGTCGCCCTGCTGAGCGAGGAGCCCCCGCGCGAGTACGGCGACGACCTGGCGGCCGCTTGGCGCACCGCCCGGCGCGGGGGCGACGCCTACGCGGCCCGCTGGCGCACCGAGTCGCGCCGTCTTCGCTCCGCGGCGGCCGGCGTCGGGCCCGCGTCCGGCTCCCCTTCGTCCGCCGCCGGCTCCCCTTCTTCCCAGAGGGGACGTGCCGAGGGGCCGGGGCGCGGAGGGGACCGTGACCGTGCCCCGGCGGACGGCGGGACACCGGCGGAGCTCGGGGACGACCGGGTCGTCGGGCTGGTCGCCGCGCTGGCGTTCCCCGAGCGCCTGGCACGTGAGCAGGGCGGCTCCCATCTCATGGTCAACGGGACCCGCGCCGACGTCGGTGAGGGGTCCGTCCTGCGTGGTGCTCCCTGGCTCGCGGTGGCGGTCGCCGACCGTCCCGTCGGCAGGGGGCACGCGCGCGTGCGGCTCGCGGCCGTGATCGACGAGCGGACGGCACGGCGGGCCGCCGACGGTCTGCACTCCGAGGGCGAGGAGGTCCACTGGGCCGAGGGCGATGTCGTCGCGCGGCGGGTGGAGCGGCTGGGGGCGGTCGAGCTGGCCGTGCGGCCGCTGCGGAACGCGGACCCCGGGCTCGTACGGGAGGCGCTGCTCGAAGGGCTGCGGGAGGAGGGCTTCGGTCTGCTGCGGTGGTCGCCGGACGCCGAGGTGCTGCGGCAGCGGCTGGCGTTCCTGCGCCGGCGGCTCGGTGACCCGTGGCCGGACGTCTCCGACGAGGCGCTCCACGCGCGCGTGGAGGAGTGGCTGGAGCCGGAGCTGAGCCGAGCCCGGCGGCGGGCGGACCTGGGGCGGATCTCTGCCGGGCAGGCGCTGGCCCGGCTGCTGCCCTGGGCGACGGGGGAGGCGGCCCGGCTCGACGAGCTCGCGCCCGAACGGATCGAGGTGCCGAGCGGGTCGAGGATCCGCGTCGACTACGCCGACCCCGGGCAGCCGGTGCTCGCCGTGAAGCTGCAGGAGATGTTCGGGCTGCACGCGTCGCCCGCCGTCGCCGGCGTGCCCGTTCTCGTGCATCTCCTCTCCCCCGCGGGCCGGCCCGCCGCGGTCACCGCCGATCTCGCGTCCTTCTGGAAGGACGGCTACAGGGGCGTACGGGCCGAGCTGCGCGGCCGGTACCCCAAGCATCCGTGGCCCGAGGACCCGGCGACGGCCGAGCCGACGCGGTTCACGAACGCGCGGCTCAGGCGCTGACGGGCTCGGGGTCGGTTGCCGGAGCGGGTGCCGCGTCACCGGGCCTGCGGCTCCGGGCCTCCAGGTACAGCGAGAGGGACAGCAGGACGGCACCCAGGAGCAGGAAGCCCCAGGGGAGGTAGGAGGTCATCATCAGGACGAGGGTGCGGTTCGACTTGACCAGGTCGACGGTGTGCCTGATGTAGTCCTCCCGCATCTTCACGTGCCCGGAGAAGGCGGTCACCTTGTCCCGGTCGCCCAGGAGCGTGCCGCCGCGGAGTTCCTCCTTGTGGATCTCCTCGCCGTAGACGGGTGCTCCGGTGACCGGCTCGACCCAGAAGCGGCGGACGGTGGTGTACCAGCGGGTGGTGCCGGTCTTGGCGACGGACTCCGGGGTGATGCCCTGGACGGGCATGACCTTGGGGAACTTCACCTTCGTCCAGGGGATGGTCTGCTCGAAGTAGTAGACCTCGACTCCCCGGAAGGTCTTGGTGCCTTCGTAGTGGATGGGCGCGGAGGTGCGGGTCTGCGCGTCGAAGTACTCGTAGTCCCGTTTCTCGGTCCGGAAGGGCCATTTGAACTCGATGCCCTGGCGGGTGACGGGGTCGCCGTCGACGGACTCGCCGGTGGCGTGGACGGGGTCCTGGCTGTGCGCGTCGAAGATGTAGCGCTCGGGGAGCTTGGAGACCATCTTCCCGTCGGGTCCCTGGACGTAGGAGAGGGAGTCCCAGACGACGACGTCACGGCCCGCGGTCCGCTCGATCCTCTCGGAGGCCTCCACATTGCCCTTGAGGGTCTGCACGACGGTGACCTTGGAGACCTTCCTGGCCCGCATGGTGCCGTAGTCGAGGAGGGTCGCGTCCTTCGCCTCCAGAACCATGTCCTGGTACTGGTTCGCCGGGATCTTGGCCAGGCGCGGGAAGGCGTACCAGCGCAGCAGCGGGGACAGCGCCGCGAAGAACACGGCGAGCGCGAGCAGGATCAGGCTTGCCTTGCGGCGCATCTCGACGGCCCTCCCGGTGCGTGCGTCAGGGGTGCTTGGGGACGGTGGTGAGCATCGGCTTCGGCGAGGTCTGGCCGGCCGGCGAGCCCATGGCCGTGATGGTCAGGACCAGCGCGAGTGCCACGGCGAGACCGGTCGCGGCGGCGATGAGGGCACGCATGCGGGCCTCCCGAGGGCCAGGAGCTGATACATCGTCAGGTCCGGCACCGTAGCAACGGCGGGCCGAGATGAGAACACGTCGCACACACAACGGACCGGGATCGGACCGGGATCGGACCGGGGCGCCCCTCCGGCGTGAGCGGAGGGGCGCCCCGGGGCGCGCACGGGCCGCGCGGTGGCGGCGCGGGTCTACGAAGCGGCGGCTGCCACGGTCAGTTCGATGGTGAGGGTAGCTCCGCCGGTGGTGGTGATGCGGAGGAGGTAGGTGCCGGTGGTGTCGTCGGCGTACAGCTTCGGCAGTTTGAGCAGGCCGTCCGCGTCCGTGGTGAGGTCGGTGAGGGTCCGGACGGTCTTGCCGTCGGCGTCCTTGAAGTAGGGGCCCTTGTCGTTCTCGGTGGCGTCGTCGGCGGACTTGAGGAGAGTCGCGGTGGCGGCGACCTTGCCCGCGGCGGCTCCCTTGTAGGTGGCCTTCAGCTCGACCTGGCCGGCGAACTCGCCGCCCGGCACGCAGGTGAGCGCGGTGTCGGTGGTGCGGGCCAGGGTGTCGGCCTGGCGCGCGGTGACGGTCGCCGTGTAGTCGAGGCCGGACATGACGCGGCCCACGACGGTGACGCGGACCGTGAGGTCACCGGTCTTCTCCCCGGCCACGAGCGCGGGCGCGGTGGCGGTGCCGAGCTTGTCGGTGAGCACGGTGGCGACGCTCTCGCCGCCGGTGAAGGCGGCGTCCGTGTCGCCGAGGATCGTGAACCGCACGCGGACCTTGGCCACGGCCTTGTCGGTCTTGTCCTCGGTCCGCACGACGACCTTCCGCGCGAAGGTGTCGCCCGCCGTCGCCGTGAGCTTCCCGGTGTCCGCGTCCGCCAGGTGGTCCACCGTCTGGGTGGGCGTCGGCGGGGTGGTGGGCGGGCTGGTCGGGGGCGGTGTCGCGGGCGGGGACGGGGTGGAGGGCGGCGTCGACGGGGCGGGCGGGGTCGGCTTCGGGTCGGGGTTCTTGGGACCGCCGCCCGGCGTGTGGCCTGCCGGCGGGGAGGGCACCGGTGGTGTGGGGCCGGGGCTGGGTGTGGTCGAGCCGTCGCTGTTGTGCGAGGGCAGCGTGCCCGTGCCGTCCGGGACCTCGTGCGTGCCCTTGCGGTAGTACTGCAGCCACGACAGGACGGTGTGGAGGTAGGCGGTGGAGTTGTTGTAGCTGAGGATCGAGGCGTTCATCTGCGACGGGACGGCCATGTCGTGGTCGAAGCGGCACAGGTAGTGCCCTGCGGCGAGCGCCGCGTCGTAGATGTTGTTGGGGTCCTTCTTGCCGTCGCCGTTGCCGTCGCGGCCCGACCACTCCCAGGTGGAGGGGATGAACTGCATGGGGCCCACCGCGCGGTCGTACGTGCTGTCGCCGTCGTAGGCGCCGTTGTCGGTGTCCTTGATGCTGGCGAAGCCGTTGCCGTTGAGGACCGGGCCCAGGATCGGTGACAGGGTCGTGCCCGCCGCGTCGACGCGGCCGCCGCGGGCCTGGCCCGACTCGACCTTGCCGATCGCCGCGAGGAGCTGCCAGGGCAGGTTGCAGGTGGGCTTGGACTCCCGCAGCGACGCCTCGGCCTGCTTGTAGGCGTCCAGCACGGTCGCGGGGATGCCCGCCTCGGCGGAGCCCGCGGCGGTGGGAGTGCCGTCCCCCACGGTCGGCGCGGGGTTCGGGCTCTCCAGCGGCGGAAGGTCGGTGAAGTAGCGCGAGTTGCCCGTCGCCGTTCCGTCCCCGCCCGCGTCGTTCACGTCCTGGCCGACGTCGGCACCGGCCGCCCGTCTGCCCTGGTCGTCGACGGCCACCCCCGGGGCCTGCGAGGCGGACAGAGCCGCGACCGCGGCCGCGGCCACAGCGGTGGTTGCCGCGCCCTTGCGCAGCCTCCTGCCGAATTGCGCCGCCATTGAGTGAACCCCTCCCACGGACGACCGGACGAACCCGCCGTCTCTCAGATCCCCGTGCACTTCCGCCGTATTCCGGCCGTGCTCCCCGGCACGGCGACCCAGGCGACCCTACGACAACTTCCCTCGCGCGGGGACCCGTTCGCGCCCGGTATTCACCAGTTGGCCATGAGCCGTCGTCCCGCATACTGGCCGCCGGTGATCAACGGGCCGGACATACCCGGCCAACAGCAGCCGCAGGGAGACGACTTGCCCTTCACTCTCAGTCACGCGGCGGCCGTGCTTCCCGCCGTACGCGGGGACGGAACCGGTCGCGGCCGATTGATTCCCGCCGTTCTCGTGGCCGGTTCCTTCGCTCCCGACATGACCTACTACGCGGCGAGCGTGCTGCCCGGGGCGATGGAGTTCGGCAGCTTCACCCACGCGTTCACCGGAGTGTTCACCGTCGACGTGCTCATCGCGTGGGCGCTGGTGGGTGCCTGGCTGGTGCTGCGCGAACCTCTGGTGGCGCTGATGCCCGCGACACGGCAGGGGCGCACGGCGCGGCTCCTGCGCTGCGGGGCCACACGCGAGCCGGTAAGTGCGCCGGTGGTTCTGTGGTGGTACGTCTCCGCGGCGGTCGGCGCGCTGACGCATGTGGTGTGGGACGCGTTCACGCATCACGACCGGTGGGGGACGCGGCTCTTCCCCGTCCTCGGACGGGATCTCGGTGGCTCACCGCTCTACTGGTACGTCCAGTACGGGAGTTCGGCGGTGGCGGCCGCCGTGATCGTGACGTTCGTGGTGCTCGCGCTGCGCCGCACGCCGCACGGCCCGGTCGCGGGTGTGCCGGTCCTGTCGGCGGCCGACCGGTGGCTGGCCGGTGCGGTGATCGGGTGCTGCGCGCTCGTGGCCGCGGTGCAGCGGACGCTGCGCTGGTGGGCGTACTGGGGGTCCGTCGCGAAACCGTGGGAGCTGATTCCGACGCTGTGTTTCGGCGGGGGCGCGGGCCTGGTCCTCGGTCTCGGCCTGTACGTCGCCGCGGTCAGGGTGTGGCGTCCCGCCCTGGCTCGTCCCGGCCCGGCGGCGCCCCGCCCGGAGCCGAGCCGTCCCGCTCCCCGCTGACCCGGGGCTGCCGTCCGGGTCACGCCCCGGACGCGGGGCCGGGACCCGGGAGCAGACCGCGTCCACGGCTGAAGCCGCGGTGCACGGCGCGGGCGATGCGTTCGATCACGCGGACCCCGTGCGCCGTCGTCGGGGGTGCCGCCGTCGGGTTGTCGTACGACAGGACGACGATGCGATAAGTGCGGGCGGGACCGGTGAAGGCGCCGGTGCCGTGCACACGTCGACCGTGGACGGCCCGGGGCAGCCGGCCGTTCTCGCGATGCTCCTTCGGACCGCGCGGCATGCCGGAGGGCGCACATCGGCGTGCGGGCAGCGCCGCACACAGGTCGCGGAACGTCCAGCCGGTGCGGTCCGGGCCGTGGGGGGAACGGTCGGCCGCGGGCAGCTGGGCGGTGCCCGCTTCCGCGGCGAGGGCGGGTACCCGCGCGAACAGCGCCGGGACGACGGCCGCGGTGACCGTCACGGTCGCGACCACGACGGTGGTGGCCATGGCCGTACGGCGGTGGAGCGTGCGTATACCCATGCCCGCATCCTTGCGGGACCCTTCGGCGCCCGGCCCCTTCGCGAGGGCCACGCGAGTGACGGTTCGCTCCGGAGCCGCGGAAAGCGCGCGGGAGCGCAGAATTCGCCCCGAGGCGAATCCGCCGCGGCCGTGCGGCACGCGGGCCCGGCACCGCGCGGTGCCGGGCCCGCACCCGTGGGCCGAAGGCGGCCCCGCGGACGCTAGTGCGCCGCGGACTCCCAGTCCGGGCCCGAGCCGACGGAGACGTCCAGCGGGGCTCGGAGCTGGACGGCGGACGCCATCTCGTGGCGCAGCAGCTCCTCGGTCCTCTCCCGCTCACCGGGGGCGATCTCCAGGACGATTTCGTCATGGACCTGAAGGAGCATGCGCGAGGTGAGCTTCGCCTCGCGCAGCGCCCGGTCCACATTGAGCATCGCGATCTTGACGATGTCGGCGGCCGTGCCCTGGATGGGCGCGTTGAGGGCCATGCGCTCGGCCGCCTCGCGCCGCTGCCGGTTGTCGCTGTTGAGATCCGGCAGATAGCGGCGGCGCCCGAAGAGCGTCGCGGTGTAGCCCGTCGCCCGGGCCTCGTCGACCGCCCGGCGCAGATAGTCGCGTACGCCGCCGAAGCGCTCGAAGTACGTGTCCATCAGCGCACGGGCCTCGCCCGCCTCGATGTTCAGCTGCTGGGAGAGGCCGAAGGCCGACAGCCCGTAGGCGAGGCCGTACGACATCGCCTTGATCTTGCGGCGCATCTCGGCGTCGACCGCGGACCGCTCCACGGAGAACACCTGGGAGGCCACGGTGGTGTGCAGGTCCTCGCCGGAGGCGAACGCCTCCAACAGGCCCTCGTCCTCGGACAGATGGGCCATCACCCGCAGTTCGATCTGGCTGTAGTCCGCGGTCATGAGGGACTCGAAGCCCTCACCGACCACGAAGCCGCGGCGGATCGCCCGGCCCTCGTCCGTGCGGACCGGGATGTTCTGCAGGTTCGGATCGGTCGACGACAGCCGGCCGGTCGCCGCGACCGTCTGGTTGTAGGTGGTGTGGATGCGGCCGTCCGCGGCGATGGACTTGATCAGGCCCTCGACGGTGACGCGCAGCTTGGCCTGCTCCCGGTGGCGGAGCATGATCACGGGCAGTTCGTTCTCCGTCTGCGCCGCGAGCCAGGCCAGGGCGTCCGCGTCCGTCGTGTAGCCCGTCTTGGTCTTCTTGGTCTTCGGAAGGGCCAGCTCACCGAAGAGGACTTCCTGGAGCTGCTTGGGCGAGCCGAGGTTGAACTCGTGCCCCGCGGCCGCGTGCGCCTCCTTCACGGCCTGCTGCACAGCCCCGGCGAACATCTGCTCCATGGCCTCCAGATGGGCCCGGTCCGCCGCGATGCCGTGCCGCTCCAGGCGGGCCAGCAGGCTGGACGTGGGCAGCTCCATGTCGCGCAGCAGGTCGGCCGCGCCGACCTCCTGGAGCTTCTCCCCGAACGCCTCGCCCAGGTCGAGGATCGTGCGGGCCTGCGCCATCAGCGCGTCGGCCTCCGCCTGCTCGTCCGTGCCGAAGGCGAGCTGGCCGTCGGCCGCGGCGGCGGGACCGAGCTCCCGCCCCAGGTACTCCAAGGACAGCGCGTCCAGCGCGAAGGAGCGGCGGCCCGGCTTGACCAGATAGGCGGCCAGCGCGGTGTCCATGGTCACACCCTCGATGGTCCAGCCGTGCTCGGCGAAGACCCGCATCGCGCCCTTGGCGCTGTGCATGACCTTGTGCTTCCCGGGGTCGGCGAGCCACGTCGCGAACGCGTTCTCGTCGGACTCGTCCAGCTGGGACGGGTCGAACCAGACGGCCGCGCCCGCACCGGCCGCGAGGGCCACCTCGGCGACGGCGCCCGTGCCCAGCGCCCACGAATCGACCGTGGACATGCCCAGAACCACCGTGCCGTGCTCGGCGAGCCACGGCTTCAGCTCGCCCGCTCCCAGCACCGTGCCGTCGATCTCGACGCCCTCGGCGACGGGCCGCGTCTCCTCGGCCTCCGCGGCCCCCGGGTCCACGGCGAGCAGCCGCTCGCGCAGCGAGGGGTTACGGATCTCCAGGGTGTCCAGGACCATCGCGAGGGCCGTACGGTCGTAGGCGGCCCGCTCCAGGTCGGCGACCGCCCGGGGCAGCTCGACGTCCTTGACCATCTCGGTGAGACGGCGGTTGAGCTTCACCGCCTCCAGGTGGTCGCGCAGGTTCTGCCCGGCCTTGCCCTTGACCTCGTCGACGCGCTCGACCAGCTCCGCGAACGAACCGAACTGGTTGATCCACTTCGCGGCCGTCTTCTCGCCGACCCCGGGGATGCCCGGCAGGTTGTCCGACGGGTCGCCTCGCAGCGCCGCGAAGTCGGGGTACTGCGCCGGCGTCAGCCCGTACTTCTCGAAGACCTTCTCCGGGGTGAACCGGGTCAGCTCGGAGACACCCTTCGTCGGGTAGAGCACCGTCGTGTGCTCGGAGACCAGCTGGAAGGAGTCGCGGTCGCCGGTGACGATCAGCACCTCGAAGCCCTCGGCCTCGGCCTGGGTGGCGAGCGTCGCGATGATGTCGTCGGCCTCGAAGCCGTCCACCGCGAACCGCTGCGCGTGCATCGCGTCCAGCACCTCGCCGATCAGCTCGACCTGCCCCTTGAACTCGTCCGGGGTCTTCGACCTGTTCGCCTTGTACTCGGTGAACTCCTCGGAGCGCCAGGTCTTGCGCGAGACGTCGAACGCCACCGCGAAGTGCGTGGGCGACTCGTCGCGCAGCGTGTTCGCCAGCATCGACGCGAAACCATAGATGGCGTTCGTCGGCTGGCCCGTCGCGGTGGTGAAGTTCTCGGCGGGCAGCGCGAAGAACGCGCGGTAGGCCAGCGAGTGCCCATCCATGAGCATCAGCCGCGGACGGCCCTTACCTGCGGTTTTCTCGGTCTTCTTCGATGCTGTTTCTGCCACGCCCCCGATCCTGTCACGCCCCGCTGACATCGAGAGCCCTCCCGGCCCGGCACACTCCCGCCCGGCCCGCGCTCCCCCGGCCCCCGACCGTCGCCGCAGGACGCGCGTGCAAGGATCGAAGGGGTACGAGGAGACGCACACCGACGTGCGCACGCGAAGGGGTTCAGCGATGGCCAGCAAGCCGCCGAAAAGCGATCCGATCCAGGACGCGCCGCAGGTCACCGAGCCCAAGCACGCCGCGGCCGGGCTGCCCGCCATCGGACACACCCTGCGCATCGCCCAGCAGCAGATGGGCGTGCGACGCACCGCGCTCACCCTCCTGCGCCTCAACCAGAAGGACGGCTTCGACTGCCCGGGCTGCGCCTGGCCCGAGCCGGAGCACCGGCACACGGCGGAGTTCTGCGAGAACGGCGCGAAGGCGGTCGCCGAGGAGGCCACCCTGCGCCGGGTGACCCCGGACTTCTTCGCCGCGCACCCCGTCTCCGACCTCGCCGGCCGCAGCGGCTACTGGCTCGGCCAGCAGGGGCGCCTCACGCACCCCATGTACCTCCCCGAGGGCGCCGACCACTACGAGCCCATCGGCTGGGAGCGCGCCTTCGGCATCGTCGCCGAGGAACTCGCGGCGCTCGGCTCCCCCGACGAGGCCCTCTTCTACACGTCGGGCCGCACCAGCAACGAGGCCGCGTTCCTCTACCAGCTGTTCGCCCGCGAACTCGGCACGAACAACCTGCCGGACTGCTCGAACATGTGCCACGAGTCGTCGGGCTCCGCCCTCTCCGAGACCATCGGCATCGGCAAGGGCAGCGTCCTGCTCGACGACCTCTACCGGGCGGACCTGATCATCGTCGCCGGGCAGAACCCCGGCACGAACCACCCGCGCATGCTCTCGGCCCTGGAGAAGGCCAAGGCGAACGGCGCCCGGATCATCACGGTCAACCCGCTCCCAGAAGCGGGCATGGGACGCTTCAAGAACCCGCAGACCCCCCGGGGCATGCTCAAGGGCGCCGCGCTCACCGACCTCTTCCTGCAGATCCGCCTCGGCGGCGACCAGGCACTCTTCCGCCTGCTGAACAAGCTCATCCTCGCCACCGAAGGCGCCGTCGACGACGCCTTCGTCACCGAACACACCCACGGGTTCGAGGAGTTCGCCCAGGCCGCCAGCGCCGCCGACTGGGACGAGACACTCACCGCGACCGGCCTCACCCGCGACGAGATCGACGAGGCCCTGACCATGGTCCTCGCCTCCGAGCGCACCATCGTGTGCTGGGCCATGGGTCTCACCCAGCACAAGCACTCCGTTCCGACGATCCGGGAAGTCGTCAACTTCCTCCTGCTGCGCGGCAACATCGGCCGCCCGGGAGCCGGCGTCTGCCCGGTGCGCGGTCACTCGAACGTGCAGGGCGACCGCACCATGGGCATCTTCGAGCGCCCCGCCCCGGCCTTCCTCGACGCCCTGGAGAAGGAGTTCGGCTTCGCGCCGCCCCGCGAACACGGCTACGACGTCGTACGGGCCATCCGCGCACTGCGCGACGGCGAGGCCAAGGTCTTCTTCGCCATGGGCGGCAACTTCGTCTCCGCGTCCCCCGACACCGAGGTCACCGAGGCGGCCATGCGACGCGCCCGGCTGACCGTGCACGTCTCCACCAAGCTGAACCGCTCGCACGCCGTCACGGGCGCGCGTGCCCTCATCCTGCCCACCCTCGGACGCACCGAGCGCGACCTCCAGGGCAGCGGCGAGCAGTTCGTGACCGTCGAGGACTCCATGGGCATGGTGCACGCCTCACGGGGCCGCCTGGAGCCCGCGAGCCCGCACCTGCTGTCCGAGCCCGCCATCGTGGCCCGCCTCGCCCGCAGGGTCCTCGGCGAGCGCAGCACCACACCCTGGGAAGACTTCGAGAAGGACTACGCGAGCATCCGCGACCGCATCGCGCGCGTGATCCCCGGCTTCCAGGACTTCAACGCCCGCGTGGCCGACCCGGCCGGCTTCGCCCTCCCGCACGCCCCTCGCGACGAGCGCCGCTTCCCGACGGCCACCGGCAAGGCCAACTTCACCGCCGCGCCCGTCGAGTACCCCGAGCTCCCCGAGGGCCGCCTGCTGCTGCAGACCCTGCGCTCCCACGACCAGTACAACACCACCATCTACGGACTCGACGACCGATACCGGGGCATCAAGAACGGCCGCCGGGTCGTCCTCGTCAACCCCGAGGACGCACGCCGGCTGAAGCTCGCGGACGGCTCGTACGTCGACCTGGTCGGCGAATGGAAGGACGGCGTGGAGCGGCGCGCGCCCGGCTTCCGCGTCGTGCACTACCCGACCGCCCGGGGCTGCGCCGCCGCCTACTACCCGGAGACCAACGTCCTGGTCCCCCTCGACGCCACCGCCGACACCAGCAACACCCCTGCCAGCAAGTCCGTGGTCGTCCGTCTGGAACAATCGACAGCCGACTGAGCGTTCGCTCAGTGAGCAGAAACCACGACGAAGTGGTCCACGACGAACGGAGCCCGGCCCCATGGGCGAACAGCACACCGTGAAGTTCCCGCAAGAGGTCCTCGACGAGTACGCCGCACTCGGCATCGACCTGCCCGCACTGTTCTCCGCGGGCCACCTCGGCAACCGCATGGGCGTCCAGATCGTCGAAGCGTCCGCGGACCGCGTCGTGGGCACCATGCCCGTGGAGGGCAACACCCAGCCCTACGGCCTCCTGCACGGAGGAGCCTCCGCCGTCCTCGCCGAGACCATCGGCTCCGTCGGCGCCATGCTCCACGGCGGCATCTCCAAGATCGCCGTCGGCGTCGACCTGAACTGCACCCACCACCGCGGCGTCCGCTCCGGCCTCGTCACCGGCGTCGCCACCCCCGTCCACCGCGGACGCACCTCGGCGACGTACGAGATCGCCATCACCGACGAGGACGGCAAGCGCGTCTGCAGCGCCCGCCTCACCTGCATCCTCAAGGACGCACCCCAGAGCTGACCCCGGGAGTCCGCCCCGGAGGACCCTCCGAGGGGGCACGCCTTCCGAGGGGGCACCCCTTCCGAGGGGCTGCCCTCCGGGAGCCCTCCAAGGGGCAGCACTCTCCCCCCCCGGTCGGCGGGAACACACGGGCCCGCCCGGGAGCACCCGCCTCCCGGGGCACCCAGCCCCCACCCGCGCCGCCCATCGGCGGAGCCACGCCCTCCGGCTCAGCGTGAGACATGACCGGCATCGGGCCCGTCGAGCCGTACCGCCCCGCCGAAGCCGACGGCCCCCACCAGGACGCGCACGCCGGCGTACTGAGGTCGAACCCCGCACACCTCAGCGCCCGTTGGACCGCGCTCCCGCGCCCCTACCGGCGCCTCGCCCCGGCCCTGATCATCATCGCGACCGCAACGGGCCGCCGTCCTCACCCTGCGCCCCGCCCCGGCCACCCGGGGCCGCACCGAACCCCTACCCGTGGCCCGCCGGTGTCACCACCCTCCACCACAAGGGCCGCGGCCCCGCGCCCACTTCCTTCCGCTTCGAGGTCGACGTCGCCCGCGGCACCCCCCGTGACCGTCCACCAAGTAGGCGCCGGACTACCCGAGTTGAGCGCCACCACCACACCCCGGCTGCCACTGACAGTAAGGGCCGGAAATCCCCGCACGATCACGGTACGTATCTCCGTATACAAGTGCGCCGCCCTGCCGCCCGCCATCGAGCTCCCCCACCTCGACCTGCTCATCAGCAACAAGACCGCACAGCAACAGCAAAGCTTTCTCTTCAGCGGCACCCACCCGCACGACCCGCGGACCGACCTGCGCGCCCTCCGCTTCCCCAACCCGCCCTCTCCCACACCCACTTCACCCGGCCAAGACACCCTCGACCACCTCACACGGCGGTAACAGTCGGTTACCTCTGCCGTAACGAAGCAATCCCCGCACCGCGAGGCGCGCCGCGCCACGCCCCCCGCGGCGCACCTCCACGGCGCCGCGCCACCGGCCTCCGCTCTCCGCCACAAACCCGGAGCAGGGCGTTCTCAGCATGCGAACACACAACCGCCACCGACCAGCACACCGAAATGCTCCGATCGTCCGCCCCACGCCCTCGAGGACACCCCCGCATAACAAGAGCGTCACAGCCTTCCCGACGCCGCTGCCCACTCCCCCTACCTGCGCTTATAGTCACGGCCAGTCACCGCGCCGCCGGGCGCGTCACTGCACGGCCCTGCTTCATCCAGTACGGCCCGGCGAGACACACGGCCCCCACCCTGGGGTGCCGCGCCAGGGAGAGGATTCAACGTGCGACAGCGTTCTATGGTCATACTCACCGCCGTGCTCACTACAGGAGCACTCACGCTGACCGCCTGCGGCTCGCGCGACGACGGCGGCGACAGCAAGGGCGACAAGAAGACCGAGATCATCATCGGCGTCGACGCCCCGCTGACCGGTCAGAACTCCGCCACCGGCCTCGGCATCCAGGGCGGCGTCCAGATCGCCGTCGACGACGCCAACAAGAACAACACCGTTCCCGGCGTGACCTTCAAGGTCAAGGCGCTCGACGACAAGGCCATCCCGGCCTCCGGCCAGGCCAACGCCACCCAGCTCGTCCAGAACGAGAAGGTCCTCGGCGTCGTCGGCCCGCTGAACTCCGGCGTCGCCACCCAGATGCAGCAGGTCTTCGACACCGCCGGCCTGGTCGAGATCTCGCCGTCCAACACGGCCCCCGAGCTCACCCAGGGCAAGAACTGGCAGACCGAGAAGACCCGCCCGTTCAAGACGTACTTCCGCACCGCCACCACCGACGCCCTCCAGGGCGGCTTCGCGGCCGAATACGCCTACAACACGCTGAAGAAGCGCAAGGTGTACGTGGTCGACGACAAGCAGACCTACGGCGCCGGCCTCGCCAAGCTCTTCAAGGCCGGCTTCACCAAGGCCGGCGGCAAGGTCGCGGGCGAGGACCACGTCAACACCGGCGACACGGACTTCTCGTCCCTCGTCACCAAGATCAAGAACTCCAAGGCCGACCTCGTCTACTACGGCGGCCAGTACGACGAGTCGGAGAAGCTCACCAAGCAGCTCAAGGACGGCGGAGTCAAGATCCCGCTGTTCGGCGGTGACGGCATGTTCACCCCGACCTACATCGAGACCGCCGGCAAGACCTCCGAGGGCGACCTCGTCACCTCGGTCGGCCAGCCCGTCGACTCCCTGCCCTCCGCCGCCGACTTCATCAAGAAGTACAAGGCCTCCGGCCTCAAGGGCGACTACGGCACCTACGGTGGCTACTCCTACGACGCCGCCACGGCCATCATCAAGGCCATCGGCAACGTCGTGAAGGACGGCAAGATCCCGGACGGCGCCCGCGCCAAGATCGTCGCCGAGGTCCAGAACACCAAGTTCGACGGCATCGCCGGCCCCGTCTCCTTCGACGAGTACGGCGACACCAACAACAAGCAGCTCACCGTCTACCAGGTCGTCGACGGCAAGTGGAAGGCCGTCAAGAGCGGCACGGCCAAGGGCTGATCCGCACCACCCGGGCCACTCCGGCGGACAGGTCCGAATCCAGGCACGGCGCCCCAGCGGCACCGCACGCCCGGACCGTCCGCCGGACAGGCCCTCAGCACAACCCAGGGCCGCGCGGCCACGACCACACGTCACCGCGCGGCCCGCTTCATACGCCCTGCTCAATTCTCCCCACCACATGGAGGCCATGCGGTGAACACCCTGCCGCAGCAGCTGGCCAACGGGCTGTTCCTCGGCTCGATGTACGGGCTGATCGCCATCGGCTACACGATGGTGTACGGCATCGTCCAGCTCATCAACTTCGCCCACGGCGAGATCTTCATGACCGGCGGCTTCGGCGCACTCACGGTCTACCTCTACGTTCTGCCAAACGGCACATCCATGTGGATAGCCCTCCCAGCGATGCTGATAGGCGGCGGAGTCGTCTCCGTCCTCATCGCCGTCGGGGCCGAACGCTTCGCCTACCGACCACTGCGCGGAGCGCCACGCCTCGCCCCCCTCATCACCGCCATCGGCCTGTCCCTCGCCCTGCAGCAGGTCGTGTTCAACGGGTACCCGGACGCCAAGACCGACATCACGTTCCCGCAGCTCCCCTTCGGGCCCCTGCACATCGGCTCCGTCAGCATCCAGAGCGGCAGCGTCTTCGTCATCGTCGCCGCCCCCCTCTGCATGGCGGCCCTCGCCCTGTTCGTCAGCCTCTCCCGCACCGGCCGCGCCATGCAGGCCACCGCGCAGGACCCTGACACCGCACAGCTCATGGGCATCGACACCAACCGCATCATCGTCATCGCCTTCGCCATCGGCGGCTTCTTCGCCGCCGTCGCAGCCGTCGCCTACGGCCTGCGCTACGGCACGGTGAAGTACGACATGGGCTTCCAGATGGGCCTCAAGGCCTTCACCGCGGCAGTCCTCGGCGGCATCGGCAACATCTACGGCGCCATGATCGGCGGCCTCGTCCTCGGCCTCGCCGAAACCATGGCCACCAGCTACATCGACGGCATCCCGGGCATGCAGCAGCTCGGCGGCGGCGGCTGGTCCTCCGTCTGGGCCTTCGTACTCCTCATCCTCGTACTGCTGTTCAGGCCACAAGGCCTAGTCGGCGAACGCGTCGCGGACAGGGCGTGAGCACCATGGCAACTACCGAGACCACCACCACCGAGCGCGGCCTGATCGCACTCCCCGAGAGCGCCGCCCGCGCCCTCATCGCCGTCGGCGCCATCGCCACCATCGCCAGCACGTTCATGTCCTGGACCTACACGTCCGACTTCCCCGGGGACCTCACCTACTACGGCTCCCCGGCCGGACTCCAGATCCTCGCCCTCGTCGCCGGCGCCTTCACCCTTCTCTTCGTCCTGACCCTCTTCAACGTCCGCGGCCTCGGCTGGCTCAACCCGGCGGGCGCCACCCAGCCCGTCGTCCTCGCCGCCACCTCCGCGTTCGCCGTCAGCTGGTTCAGCGCGATCGCCATCGCCGTCGACCTCAAGGGCCTCGTCGCACTCGAGCCCGGCGCCTACATCGCCGCCGTCGGCTCCCTGATAGCCCTCCTCGGCACCCTGGCACTCCCCAAGCCCGGTGACACCTTCAAGGACTACGTCACCAAGCCCGACCTCATCCCCCCGGCCGCCAAAATGGCCGGCTGGCACGAGCGCCTCGTCATCACCGGCGCCACCGCCCTCGCGC
This sequence comes from Streptomyces sp. NPDC005141, assembly GCF_053599975.1. Taxonomy (NCBI): domain Bacteria; kingdom Bacillati; phylum Actinomycetota; class Actinomycetes; order Kitasatosporales; family Streptomycetaceae; genus Streptomyces; species Streptomyces sp. NPDC005141. Next base: position 20,411 of record NZ_JBSFYW010000090.1, read on the forward strand.
TGATCGTCTTCACCTACGGCATCGGCGTCGACCCCGACGCAAGCGAAACGTTCCTGGGCTACCTGCTCCTCGTCGTCTTCGGCACCTGGGCCCTGCTCACCGCCGGACTCTTCGACCGCTTCGCCCAACTGAACGCCCGCCACAAGGGATTCGCCACCACCATGGCGTTCCTCGCCGCGGCGATCTTCCCCTTCGTCGAGAACAACGAGCACAACGCCAACCTCGGCGTGAACATCCTCGTCGTCGGAACCGTCGCCCTCGGCCTCAACATCGTCGTCGGCCTCACCGGACTCCTCGACCTCGGATACGTCGCCTTCCTCGGCGTCGGCGCCTACGCCGCGGCCCTCGTCTCCGGCTCCGAGTTCTCCCGCTTCTCCGGCGTCCAGTTCCCCTTCTGGGCCGCCATGCTCACCGGCATGGCCGCATCGCTCGTCTTCGGCGTCCTCATCGGCGCCCCCACCCTGCGACTGCGCGGCGACTACCTCGCCATCGTGACCCTGGGCTTCGGAGAGATCTTCCGCATCGCCGTCAACAACATGGACGGCGTCTCCGGCCCCAACATCACCAACGGCCCCAACGGCATCTCCATGATCCCCGACCTCAACATCCTCGGGTTCAACTTCGGTGCCGCCCACGCCATCGGCGGCATCACCCTCGGCCGCTTCGCGAACTACTTCCTGCTGATGCTGCTCATCACCGGACTCGTCGTCGTCGTGTTCAACCGCGCCGCCGACTCCCGGATCGGCCGCTCCTGGATCGCCATCCGCGAGGACGAGACCGCCGCCACCGCCATGGGCATCAACGGCTTCCGCGTCAAGCTCATCGCCTTCGCCCTCGGCGCCTCCCTCGCCGGCCTCGCCGGAACGGTCAGCGCCCACGTCGGCTACAGCGTCAACCCCGCCCCGTACCAGTTCGCCGGCTCCGTGCCCCCGAACTCCGCGTTCCTGCTCGCCGCGGTCGTCCTCGGCGGCATGGGCACCGTCAACGGACCCATCCTCGGCGCCACCCTGCTCTACCTCCTCCCCGAGAAGCTGGGCTTCCTCAAGGAGTACGAGCTTCTCGCCTTCGGTATCGCGCTCGTCATCCTCATGCGCTTCCGCCCCGAAGGCATCATCGCCAACCGCCGCCGCCAGCTCGAGTTCCACGAGAGCGACGACAGCGACAAGGCCGTCCACATCCCCGAACAAGGCCTGCCCGACTCCACCGTCGGCGTCACCAAGGCAGGGGCGTAACCAACATGACCACCACCACAGCCCCCAGCCCCGTCCTCGAAGCCACCGGCGTCACCATGCGCTTCGGCGGCCTCACCGCCGTCCGCAACGTCGACCTCACCGTCAACGCCGGAGAGATCGTCGGCCTCATCGGCCCCAACGGCGCGGGCAAGACCACCTTCTTCAACTGCCTCACCGGTCTGTACATCCCCACCGAGGGCAAGGTCGCCTACAAAGGCACCGTGCTGCCCCCCAAGCCGCACCTGGTCACCAGCGCCGGCATCGCCCGCACCTTCCAGAACATCCGGCTCTTCGCCAACATGACCGTCCTGGAAAACGTGCTCGTCGGACGCCACACCCGCACCAAGGAAGGCCTCTGGTCCGCCCTCCTCCGCGGCCCCGGCTTCCGCAAGGCAGAAGCAGCCTCCCGCGAACGCGCCATGGAACTGCTGGAGTTCATCGGCCTCGCCCACAAGGCCGACCACCTCTCCCGCAACCTCCCCTACGGCGAACAGCGCAAGCTGGAGATCGCCCGAGCGATGGCGAGCGAGCCCGGCCTGCTCCTCCTCGACGAGCCCACCGCCGGCATGAACCCCCAGGAAACCCGCGCGACCGAAGAACTCGTCTTCGCCATCCGCGACCGGGGCATCGCCGTCCTCGTCATCGAGCACGACATGCGCTTCATCTTCAACCTGTCCGACCGCGTGGCCTGCCTCGTCCAGGGCGAAAAGCTCGTCGAGGGAACGTCCGACGTCGTCCAGGGCGACGAACGCGTCATCGCCGCCTACCTCGGAACCCCCTTCGAGGGCGCCCCCGGCGAGGAAGAACTCGCCGAGGTCGAGGCCGCCGAAGCCGCGGGAGCGGCCGCAGCCACCGAGACCCCGGCCGCGGTCGCGGAAGCCACGGAGACCGAGGAAGCCGCCGACGCCGAGGACACGGCGGAAGCCACCCCGGCCGACGAAGCCGAAGAGACCCCGGAGACCGCGGAAGCCCCCGAGGCCGAAGGAACGTCCGACGCCCCCGCGGCGACCGACGACTCCGACGCCCCCGAAGCCTCCGAGGCACCCGCCGCGTCCGACGACTCCGACGCACAGGGCAGCAGCACCAGCAAGGAAGGAAACGCCCAGTGACCGCACTGCTCGAGGTCGAAGACCTCAAGGTCGCCTACGGCAAGATCGAAGCCGTCAAGGGCATCTCCTTCACCGTCGAAGCCGGCCAGATCGTCACCCTCATCGGCACCAACGGCGCCGGCAAGACGACGACCCTGCGCACCCTCTCCGGGCTCCTCAAGCCCAGCGGAGGCCGCATCCTCTTCGACGGCCAGCCCCTCGCAAACGTCCCCGCCCACAAGATCGTCGCCCTCGGACTCGCACACTCCCCCGAGGGACGCCACATCTTCCCCCGCCTCACCATCACGGAGAACCTCCAGCTCGGAGCCTTCCTCCGCACCGACAAGGCGGGCATCGAGAAGGACATCCAGCGCGCCTACGACCTCTTCCCCATCCTGGGAGAACGCCGTAAGCAGGCCGCAGGCACCCTCTCGGGCGGCGAACAGCAGATGCTCGCCATGGGACGCGCCCTCATGTCCCAGCCCAAACTGCTCATGCTCGACGAACCCTCCATGGGCCTCTCGCCGATCATGATGCAGAAGATCCTCGCCACCATCGCCGAACTCAAGGCCTCCGGCACGACCATCCTGCTCGTCGAACAGAACGCCCAGGCGGCGCTCTCCCTCGCCGACCAGGCACACGTCATGGAGGTCGGCAGCATCGTCCTCTCCGGCACCGGCCAGGACCTGCTCCACGACGAGTCCGTCCGCAAGGCATACCTCGGCGAGGACTGACACGCCCCGCGACCCCACCCGGTCGCACGAAGAGGCCCGCACCTCCGTCAGGGGTGCGGGCCTCTCCCGTCCGCGCACACGACGCGGAACCAAGCTCTTCGAAACTCTTCGACCGGGCGCCGAGCCAGGACTGGTCCTAGCCCTTGGCCGCCTTCTTCTCCTCGGCGTCCTCGATGACCGCCTCCGCGACCTGCTGCATCGACATACGACGATCCATCGACGTCTTCTGAATCCACCGGAACGCCGCCGGCTCCGTCAGCCCGTACTCCGTCTGCAGCACCGACTTCGCACGGTCCACCAGCTTCCGCGTCTCCAGACGCAGCGTGAGATCCGCGATCTCCCCCTCCAGCGCCTTCAGCTCCGCGAACCGGGACACGGCCATCTCGATCGCCGGCACCACGTCACTCTTGCTGAACGGCTTCACCAGGTACGCCATCGCACCCGCGTCACGGGCGCGCTCCACCAGGTCGCGCTGCGAGAACGCGGTGAGCATCAGCACCGGAGCGATGGACTCCTCGGCGATCTTCTCCGCCGCGGAGATGCCGTCCAGCTTCGGCATCTTCACATCGAGGATCACGAGGTCCGGCTTGTGCTCCCGGGCCAGCTCGACGGCCTGCTCACCGTCACCCGCCTCACCTACGACGGTGTAGCCCTCTTCCTCGAGCATCTCTTTGAGGTCGAGACGGATCAGCGCCTCGTCCTCGGCGATGACGACACGGGTCGTCAGCGGAGGCACGTGCGACTTGTCGTCGTCGGGCGCGTCTACGGGCTGGGGCGACTCGGGGGCGGTCACGGGGGCTCCTCGTTGCGGGCCGGGCAGGTAGTGCTGCCTAAGAAGACTACCTAGCGGCGGCGGGCTGCGATGACCCGGTATGCTTCCGCACAGCCGATCACGCCGGGTTGGTGGAACGGTATACACGGAGGTCTCAAACACCTCTGCCTGAGAGGGCTTGCGGGTTCGAATCCCGCACCCGGCACAGTTCGCCACAAAGCGGAGGTCCACGTTCGCGTGGACCTCCGCTTTGTGCTGCGCAGAGTGGCGACCAGTGACTCAGGGTGGTCACATGAACGGCCATGGCACAGAAGTACGACAGCATGCGATCACCCTGCTGCGTGACGGCGCCAAGAACGCGGACGTGGCACGAAGGCTCGGCGTTCCGCTGGGCACGATTGGCTACTGGAAGCATCTGGATCGCGCCAGGCGGGGTGAGTGCCCCGGAAAGCACGATCCGAGGTGCCCTCGCTGCCACGGTCGAGAGCTGGACACTCCCGCCTACAGCTACTTGCTGGGGCTGTACCTGGGCGACGGCCACATCAGCCACTACTCCGAGCACCGCGTACCCAACCTCATGATCACCTGTTGCGGGTCGTGGCCAGGCCTCATGGATCTCTGCCAGCAGGCCATGCGCGCCGTCTTCCCTGACAACTCCGTCTGCCGCGTACGCAAGACCGGCTGCCGCAATGTCAAGGTCTACTCAAAGCATCTGCCCTGCCTCTTCCCCCAACACGGCCCCGGCAAGAAGCACGAGCGCCCGATCGTGCTCGAACCCTGGCAGCAGGACATCGTCGACGCCCACCCCTGGGAGTTCGTCCGGGGGCTCATCCACTCCGACGGATGTCGCATCACCAACTGGACGACGCGCGTCGTCGGCGGCGAGAGCAAGCGCTACGAGTACCCCCGGTACTTCTTCACCAACAAGTCGGACGACATCCGGGGGCTCTTCACCGACACCCTGGACAACCTCGGAATCGACTGGACGCACTGCACCCGCGACGGGAACCCGTACAACATCTCGGTCGCCCGCAAAGCCTCAGTAGCCCTCATGGACACCCACGTAGGCCCCAAGTACTGACCCAGGGCGCCGGATTTGGCCCCTCGGCCGGGGGTCTATCAGGAATCAGGTGTGGTTCGTCTGCTTGGCCTACAGGTTCTTCGGTGGGCTGATCGGCTCACACTCGTCCGGCGGTAAGGCGGCCGT
>NZ_JBSFYW010000091.1:0-24738 GCF_053599975.1 Streptomyces sp. NPDC005141
GGGCTGGTCTCAACCCGGCTGGTGCTGATCTTGTAAGCCCCGCCACCTGCTAGGTGCCGGGCGAAGTGAGCTAGGAATCCCCCTCCTCCAGGGAGGGGGAGGAGTCAATGTGTGCTCCGTATCGTCGTCGCTGGGGGCACGGACTGCGGCGCTGGGGTCAGGCGGTGACCTGACCCGGTGTGACGACCTCGGTGATGCCGCGTGCGGCGAGGTGTTCCCGGTCGGCGGCGCGGCTCGCGAGGACAGTGGTGGGGCGGACCCCGTCGGCGGTCAGCCGGGCGAAGGCCTCGAAGACGGGGCCGCCGGGCGCGCAGACCGAACGGCCCTGCGCGGTGTCGACGGCCAGCGCGGTGGTGCGCGTGGCGGGGACGCCGGTACGGCCCTCCTTGACGATCCTCGCGATGGCCTCACCGGCGGGCTTGGTCCGCCGGTCGTTCGTCAACAGGCCGAGGCTGTATTCGAGTTCGGGGAAGTCGGCGAGGTCGCGGCTGACGTCGTGCGAGCACCACCAGGTCACGCCCCACAGATCGGGGCAGTCCAGGGCGCCCGCGACGGTCGCCTCGGTGAAGGCGGCCGCGTGCTCGGCGGGGATCAGGGGGGCCGGGGCGCCGACCTCCTGGAGCCAGACCGGCCGGTGCGGGTCGTCCGCCCAGGCCTTGGACAGCTCGATCAGGTAGGCGGCGTGCTGCTCGGTGGCGACGCCGGTACGGCCGTGACGCTGTGCCGTGCCGTTGAACACCCACGAGTGCACGGCGGTCATCGCGCCGAGCCGGGCCGAGTGCTCGGGCGTGAACGGCTGGTCGTCCTGGTACCAGGCGGCGTCGTACGAGGCGTGCAGATGCGTCCTGCCGGGGGCGCCCTCCTCGCAGGCGGCCAGCAGGCGCCGCAGCCACGCCTCGGCCTGGCCGGCGGTGACACGGTCCGGGTCGGGGTGCGGGCCGGCCGCGAACTGGTTGACCTCGTTGCCGATCGTCATGCCGATGAAGTTCGGCTGGTCGGCGAGGGCCGCGGCCAGGGTGCGCAGGTACTCCGCCTCCCCGTCGATCACGTCCGGGTCGGTGAAGATGTTCCGCCGGTGCCAGGTGCGCGTCCAGGCCGGCAGGAAGTCGAAGCTCGACAGGTGTCCTTGCAGGCCGTCCACGTTGACGTCGAGTCCCCGCTCGCCCGCCGCGTCGGCGAGCGCGACGAGCTGCTCGACGGCCCGCGGGCGGATCAGCGTCCGGTTGGGCTGGAAGTAGGGCCACAGCGGGAAGACCCGGATGTGGTCCAGGCCGAGCGCGGCGACGGAGTCGAGGTCGGCGCGTACGGAGTCCAGGTCGAAGTCGAGCCAGTGGTGGAACCACCCGGCACTCGGGGTGTAGTTGACGCCGAAGCGCACGGCAGGAGGCATGCGGGATCCTTGCGAATCGAAAGGACGGGAGTGCGGAGGTGCGGAGGTGCGGAGGTGTGGGAGCGGAGGCCCGGGGCGAACGGCCCCTGGCCGTCAGCCCTTCACGGCTCCCTCGCCCACACCGCGGAAGAAGTACCGCTGGAGGCAGGCGAAGAGGGCGATCAGGGGTGCCACGGCGATGATCGTGCCCGCGGCGACGAGCCGTTCGTCGTTGGCGAAGGTGCCGTGCAGATAGTTGAGTCCGATGGTCAGGGTGAACTTCGACGGATCGCTGAGCACGATGAGCGGCCACAGGAAGTCGTCCCAGGCACCCATGAAGGCGAAGATCGCGACGACGGCGAGGGTGCCCTTCACCGAGGGCAGCGCGATCCGCAGGAACCGCTGCCAGACGTTGGCCCCGTCGACGAAGGCCGCCTCCTCGATCTCGTAGGGGAGGTTGAGGAAGGCGTTGCGCATCAGCAGCACGTTCATCGCGCCGATGCAGCCGGGCAGGACGACCCCGATCAGCGTGTTGTTCAGACCGAGCTCCCGCATGGTCGTGAACTGGGCGATGATGATGCCTTCGACGGGCACCAGCATGGCGAGGATGAAGACCAGGGTGGTCACGCGCCGGCCCCGGTAGCGCAGTCGGGCCAGGGCATAGCCCGCGAGTGCCGAACCGACGCAGTTGGTGACGACGTTGGCGCCGGCGACCTTGAGCGAGTTGAGGGCGTAGTCCCAGACCGGGATGATGTCGGCGACCCGCTGGTAGTTGTGCAGGGTCGGGTCGCCGGGGAGGAACTTCGGCGGCGAGCTGAAGATGTCCTCGGTCGGTCCCTTGAGCGAGGTGGACAGCTGCCACAGGAACGGGCCGACGGTGAGGGCGAGGACGGCCAGCAACAGCAGGTAGCGCAGGGCGAGTTCCCACGCGCGGACGTGACGTCCGTGTTCGTCGGTGACGCGACGGCGGGGCGGGCGCTCCGCCCCCGGTCGCCGCTCGGTGGGACGCACCTTTTCCGGCACGCTCACGCGTCCTCCTTCCGGTCGGCACGCAGCACGAGCAGCATGAGCGCGACGGTGACGACGAAGACGACGACCGAGATGGCCGACGCGTAGCCGACCCGGCCGGTCAGTCCGGTGCCGGTGCGCTGGACGAGCATGACGAGGGTGGTGTCCTCGCCCGCCGGGCCGCCGTCCGGGCCCGCCATCAGGTACACCTCGGAGAACACCTTGAAGGCGGCGACCGAGGAGAGCGCGGCGACCAGCACCATGGTGGAGCGGACGGCGGGCACGGTGACCGTGAGAAAGCGGCGCACCGCGCCCGCGCCGTCCACCGCCGCGGCCTCGTGCAGCTCGCGCGGCACGTTGGCGAGTGCGGCCAGGTAAATGATCATGTAGTAGCCGAGGCCCTTCCAGACCGTGACGGCCATGGCGCTGAGCAGGAGCAGCCACTGGTCGCTGAGGAAGCCGACCTTGCCCACCCCGATCGCCTCCAGCAGCGCGTTCACCAGCCCGCGTTCGTCCAGGAGCCACACCCAGATGAGCCCGACCACGACGATCGACGCGACGACCGGGGTGTAGAAGGCCGACCGGAAGAAGGTGATGCCGGGGATGTTCTTCTGGACGAGGAGCGCGAGCAGCAGCGGCAGGAGCACGAGCGCGGGGACGACCCCGAGGACGTAGAGCGTGCTGTTGCGCAGTCCGGTCCAGAACATCTCGTCGTGCAGCAGCTCCCGGAAGTTGGCGAGGCCCACGAACTCGCCGGGGATCAGGGTGCGGCGGTCGGTGAAGGAGTTGATCACCGTCGAGACGAACGGGTACAGGATGAAGACACCCACGACCAGGAGGCCGGGTGCGGCGAACAGCCAGGGCCCGGCGGCCAGTTGCCGCCGCACCCGGGTCCCGGACGGTCGCGCCCGGTCGCCGGGCCGCCGCCCCGGGGATGGAGACCTGGACTCCGGGGAGAGGGTCCGGGGTTCCCGCACGGTGCTGGAGGAGCGTGCCATGTCCGCTCAGCCCTGCTGCCGAAGCAGTGTGTCGCAGGCCTTGACAGCGTTGTCAAGAGCCGTCTTGGGGCTCTCCTTGCCCTGGAGCGCCTTGGCGACCTCGTTGCGCAGCGCCGTCTTCATCTGCTCGCTGAACAGGACCGGCGTGTAATTGACCGCGTTCTTCAGCGACTTGGCGGCGGCGATCCGCACGCGCGTCTCGTCGGTGCCGTCCTCCTCGGTGAAGTACGGGTCGTCCAGGGATCCCGCGGTGCTCGGGAAGATCGCGACCTTCTTGGCGAAGGACATCTGGTTGCGCGCGTCGGTGACGTAGTGCGCGAAGGCGACCGCGGCCGGCGTCCGCTTGGTGCGCGAGTTGACCATCACGCCCATCACGTACATGTTCACCTTGCCGGTGCTGGTGATCTGGTCCGTGATGCCGATGTTCTTGTAGAGACTCGGCGCCTGCTTCTTGAAGTTGCCGAGGTCCAGGGCGCTGCCCGGGTTCATGGCGACGGCGCCGGTCAGGAACTTCTTGCCGGACGACTCCGGAGTGGCGGTCAGCGCCTGCGTGTCGAGCGCCTTGGCGTCGTACAACTCCTTGTATTTGGTGAGGAGTTCGACTCCCTTGGTGTCGTTGAAGGAGAACGCGGTGCCCTCCTTGTTCATCAGCTCGACGCCGTAGCGGCCGAAGTCCTCGATGGTGGGCACGTTGGCGAGGGTGGCGACCTTGCCGTCGCTCTTCTTCGCCAACCGGAGCGCGTCCGCGAAGAGTTCGTCGTACGTCGTCGGAGGCTTCGACGCGTCGAGTCCGGCCTGCTTGAACAGCGACTTGTTGTAGAAGAGCGGGCCGGTGTTGAGGTACCAGGGGAAGGCGTACGTGCCGGTCATGCCCGGGACCTGGTGCCCGGCCCAGGCGCCGTCCAGGTACTCCTTCTTGTACTGGCCGGCGGACTTGTCGAGGTCGAGCGCGAGGCCAGCCTTGGCGAGCGGGGCGACGAGGTCGGGCGAGACGTTGACGACGTCGGGCAGGGTGCCGCCCGCCGCGTCCGCGCTGATCTTGTCGGCGTAGCCCTCGGCGGGCTGGTCGATCCACTTCACGTGGGTGCCGGGGTACTTCTTCTCGAAGTCGGCGATCACGCCCTCGAAGTACGGCTTGAAGTTGGCCCTCAGGTTCCAGGTCTGGAAGGTGATGTCGCCCTCGACCTTGCCGGAGGCGTCCGTCGAGCCGCCGCCGTCGTCACCGGAGCCGCAGGCACTCAGCGGCAGGACGAGGGCGACGGCGGCGGCGACAAGTGCTCTGCGGGGTATGGGCACGGTGACACGGCTCCCTTGCGGCGTCGGCAGATGGTGGCGCCAGCGACCTTGCCCGGCCGACTTCAGGGAAGTCAATGGATTAGAGCGGACTAAATGAATCCGCGGAACATTAGTGCAGGTCAGCGTATTGCCAACAGCAGCTTGCGCACGATCACTAATGCGCTTTAGGCTTTGATCACTCAAGCGCATTAGTGCACAGCTTCAAGAAAGGGGGAGCCACCATGCCGGCCAAGCGGTCCCCCGCGCGCCGTCCGACGATGAAGGACATCGCGCGCCGCGCCGGGGTCTCCGAGAGCGCGGTCTCCTTCGCGCTCAACGACCGGCCCGGCGTCTCCGAGGTCACCCGCGACCGGGTCCGCCGGGTCGCCGAACAGCTCGGATGGCGGCCCAGCACGGCGGCGCGCCAGCTGTCCGGCGAGGGCGCGGCCACCGTCGGCCTGGTGGTGGCACGCCCCGCCGACACCCTGGGCGTGGACTCGTTCTTCCTCCAGCTGATCTCGGGAATCCAGGAGGTGCTGGCGGAGCGTCATCTCGGCCTGCTCTTCCAGGTGGCCGAGGACGTGGACGCCGAGTGCGCGGTCTACCGGCGCTGGTGGGCGGAGCACCGCGTGGACGGTGTGCTGGTCGTCGACCCACGCGTGGACGATCCGCGTCCGGGTCTCCTCGACGAGCTGGGTCTGCCCGCCGTGGTGATCGGCGGGGCGCCGGACGCCCGGCATCCGGGACTGTCCACGGTCTGGGCGGACGACGCGGGCGCGATGGCCGCGGTCGTCGACGAGCTGTACGCCCTCGGCCACCGCCGGATCGTGCACATCGCCGGTCTGCCGGGGCTCGCCCACACCGAGCGGCGCATCCGGACGCTGCGCGCGGAGGCGGAGCGGCGGGGCCTGGCCGAGGTCCGCTCGGTGACCACGGACTACTCGGACGCCGAGGGCGCCGCGGTCACCCGCCGCGTGCTGGAGAGCGCCGTCCCGCCGAGCGCCCTGGTCTACGACAACGACGTGATGGCCCTCGCCGGCGTGGCCGCGGCGACGGAGCTGGGCTTCACCGTCCCGGGAGACGTGTCCGTCGTCGCCTGGGAGGACTCCCCGCTGTGCCGCATGGTCAGACCGTGGCTGTCGGCGCTCTCCCGGGACACGGTCCAGTTCGGCCGCACGGCGGCCCAGGAACTGACCGCGCTCCTGGACGGCGGGCCGGCCCGCACGGTGCGGGTGCCGGTGCCTCGGCTCATCGAGCGGGAGAGCACGGGGCCCCGCCGGGCGTGAGCAGGTCCCCCGTCGGGGCTCCGGCGACCGGTCCGGTGACCGGCCGTGAACGGGGCGTTCCCGAGCGGAGGACCGGGCGATGCGGCCAGGTTCCCTTCGTTCCGCCGGCCGTCGCCCCTGCCGGTTCCGCCGGCCGTCACGCCGGTCCTCTCCACGGTCGTCCCGCCCTGGCGGGACCGGACGGTCTCACGCGCTACGGGGGGCCTCGCGGGCAACCTCGGCCGGTACGCCGCTCGACGCCCGCGAGGGCCGGGCGAAAGGTCCAGGGCCGCGGACTCTCGACGCGGCGCCCCACCTCCGGGCAGAGTGCTCCTCGTAACTACTCGCCAGTACGCCAGGAGTGAGGAGCGCCCGTGACCACCTGGGTCGGCCGGACCGCCACCGAGATCGCCGCAGCCGTACGCGAGAAGCGGGTCACCCCCCGCGAGGTGGTGGCCGAACACCTCGCGCGGATCGAACGGCTCGACGACCGTGTCGGCGCCTTCCGCACGGTCCGCGCCGAGGCCGCCCTCGCGGAGGCCGACGCGCTGGCGACCGGGGATCTCGGCCGGCTCCCCCTCGCGGGCGTGCCGGTGGCGGTCAAGGACAACCTCGCGGTGCGCGGCGAGTCGAACCGCAACGGCTCCGCCGCGACCGCGGACACGCCCGCCGACGAGGACCATGTCACCGTGGCCCGGCTGCGTGCGGCGGGCGCCGTCGTGGTGGGCCTGACGAACGTGCCCGAGCTCTGCGTCTTCGGCACCACGGACGGTGTGTACGGCAACGCCCGCAACCCCTGGGACCTGTCCCGCACGGCGGGCGGTTCCTCGGGCGGCAGCGCGGCGGCGGTCGCCGCCCGGATGGTGCCGATCGCACTCGGCAACGACGGGATGGGCTCGCTGCGCATACCCGCCGCCAACTGCGGTCTGGTCACGCTGAAGCCGGGCCATGGCGTGGTCCCGGCCGGGATCGGTCACGGCGACTGGTTCGGCATGTCGGAGAACGGCCCGCTCGCCACGACGGTCGAGGACCTCCGGCTGCTGTTCTCCCTCCTCGCGGACACCGAGCCGGCGCCTCCCGCGGAGCCCGTCACCCGCAGGATCGCCGTCTCCGTACGCAGTCCGCTGGCCGGTGTCCGCGTCACCGGGCCGTATACGAGAGCGGCCAGGGAGGCCGCCGCCCTGCTGGCCGAGGCGGGTCACCAGGTGCGCTCCGCGAACCCGCCGTACCCGCTCTGGCTGAGCACGACCTCCCTCGCGCACTGGACGGCGGGCACCGCGGTGGACGCCGAGGATCTCGACCCGCGCAGACTGGCCCGGCGCACCCGGGTGCACGCCGCGGTCGGACGCCGCTTCGTGACCGGGGTGCGCAAGGGAGCGCGCCGCGAGCAACTCCGCGGCCGCCTGGCACCGTTCTTCGCGGAGCACGACGTGCTGCTCACCCCGGCGCTCGCCCGACGCAGTCCCACCTCCGTCGACTGGCACAAGCGGGGCTGGCTGCGCAATCTTCTGGCCAACACCAACTACTCGCCGATGACGCCGCCGTGGAACCTCACCGGCTGGCCCGCGATGTCGGTCCCGTTCGGGACACTGCCGAGCGGCGCCCCCTGCGCCGTGCAGCTCGTGGGCCTGCCCGGCTCCGAGGCGGCTCTGCTCGACGTGGCCGGACAGCTCGAGGTACTGCACCCGTGGCGGCGTACCGCACCCCTCGGCTAGCCGGGAACGGGGTCCTTGGCGGCGCGGCCCAACTCGGTCACAGCGCGCGGTACATGATGTGCAGACCCACCGGCCCGTGCCGGGCGTGCTCGTAGGCGTCCGGGACGGTGCCGAGAACGGTGAAGCCGAGCGAAGTCCACAGCCCGACGGCGGGGTTGGTCTCCACGACCGCGTTGAACACCATGCTCCGGAAGCCGTCGGCCTTCGCGGCGGCGAGGACGTGCTCGGCGAGGGCGCGGCCGATGCCGCGTCCGCCGTGGTCCGGGTCGACCATGAATTCGGCGTTGGCGACCCGCGCGGCGGGACCGTAGTTCGCGGTGACGTAGGCGGAGCCGACGACGGCGCCGGTGTCGTCCTCGGCGACGTACACGCGCTTCCCCGGGCCCGTCCACAGGGCGCGGGCGGTCTCTTCGGAGGTGTCCGGATCCCAGGCGTAGGTCTCGCGGGCGGCGACGATCCGGTGCCGGAAAGGCCAGATCCGCGGCCGGTCGTCGGCCGCGGCTTGTCTGATCAGCATGGGCGCGAGTCCTGCACGCCCATGCCGTCAGCGATCGCGATGGACCCTGGCGTCGGTCAGTCGACGCTGGGCAGGATGTGGGGCTCGGCGAGGTCGTCCTCGTAGCCCGCGAGGCGGATGGGGGCGGACCTGGCCCACACGTCCAGGCTGCCGAGCTTGGTGTCGGTCCCACCGCCAGAGCGCTCCGTCTGTTCCTTGGGGCGCTGATCGCGATTCGTCTTCTCTGGTGTCACCGCGCACTCCTTATGTGTCGGGTAACCCTCGGGACATACGGCACGGTACGCGCCGCTCACCTGACGTCCGCTCGGGTCTGAGTCGAATCAGTTAGGGACGCGGTGGCGCCGGTAACTCGTATGAGAGCAGGCCGTGGTAGCCGGCTTGTCCCGGGACGGACCGTGGGTGTGGGTGGACCCCAGTAAGGCTGCCCGTCGGCTACAGGGTAACCAAATGAGCAGGCCCCTGCTCGATGGGGCTGAAAACTTGAGGTTACTGTCACACGTCATCCAGGACTCATCAGGCCCCGATCTGCGGCGATTTGAAGCGTGATGCCCGCTTCGCTACCACCCATTCGGCTCAAAACCGACCCTGGGCGTGGGCGCCGGGACCGGCCCACGGGTATGCCTGAAGTCACCGTCGGCCGACGGTGACTCGCGCAGCCGGCATCGAAGCCGGCACGCAGTTCAGGTCCCGTTGGCCGGATCGCAAGGAGGCCATGCTCTGCTGGCGCCCGGCAACGGCCTTTCTCGCGGGAGGACTGACGCATGGAGCTGCGCGGCGTCGAGGAGCTGATGGATCTGCTGCACGCGTGCCGGGGCGCCTGGGACACCCCGGACCTCCCCCACTCCCGGCCTCGCTCGAGCGGGGGGACACCCCTCGGCGACCCCGTCGATCTGCACGACCACGCGCTGCAGACCGCCGCGCTGCTGCGGCGGGGCCACCCCAGCGACAAGGAACTACAGGTCGCGGGCCTGGTGCACGACATAGGGCATCTGCTCAGGCCGGGTGACGACGCCGGGCACGCCGACCACGCGGCCGACGCGGTCCGGTCACTGCTCGGCGAGCGCGTCTCCCGCCTCGTACGTCTGCATGTGGCGGCGAAGCGCTATCTGACGGCCACCTCACCGGGCCGGGGCCCGTCCCCGCGGAGCGCGCTCACCCTGACCGCGCAGAGTGGCGCGATGACCCCGCGCGAGATGGCCGCGTTCGAGCAGGACCCGCTGGCCGAGGACGCGGTGACCGTGCGGCAGGCGGACGACGCGGGCAAGGTCGTGGGCCTGGACGCCGGGGTCATGGAGGACTGGCGCACGGTACTGGAGTTGGTGGCGCAACGTTCCGCGCGCCTCGGGGCCGCGGACTGACGGCGCCCAGGCCCCCTCGCCGACCGAGCCGCCTCCCCAGCCGGGCCCCCTCGCCACCCGAGCCGCCGACCGCGGCCGGGGCCCTCGCCGCCGAGCCCCGGCCGCCGCGTCCGCGACGACCGCCGCGCAAAAGAGCCGCTCACGGCGCTCGGCGTCCTGGCCGTCGGGCGGCAGCAGTCGCCGCCGGGGCCTGTCGGCTGACGGTGCGTCATGAGACGGTACGCGGATGATGTCGCCGTACATGCTGGAGGGCAGGGCCGCCATCGTCACCGGGGCCTCGCGCGGGATCGGTCTCGCCGTCGCCGAGGCGCTCGCCGGAGCGGGTGCGCGGGTGTGCGTGACCGCGCGGGACGCCGACGCGGTACAGCGAGCCGCCGAGCGGGTCGGCGGCATCGGGCTCGCGGGTTCCGTCGCCGACGGGGCGCATCTGACGGAGCTGACCGCGCTGACGCTCGACACCTTCGGGCGCGTCGACATCGTGGTCAACAACGCGGCGACCAACCAGCCCTACGGCCCCCTCATGGACGCCGCACCGGAGCGCTGGCGCGAGGCGTTCGCCGTCAACGTCGAGGCCCCTCTGCGGTTGACGCAGTCCGCCTGGCGGGCCTGGATGGGCGAGCACGGCGGGACCGTGGTGAATGTCTGCACGGAGGGTGCCGGACACGTCGGGCCGCAGGTGGGCGCGTACGGCACGAGCAAGGCCGCCCTGCTCCATCTGACCCGGCAGCTGGCCGGGGAGCTGGCCCCGAAGGTGCGGGTCAACTCGGTCTCCCCCGGTCTCGTCCGCACCGAGATGGCCCGTTTCGTCTGGGAGCACTCCGAGGACGAGCTGGGCGCCGGGCTCCCGCTCGGCCGTATCGGGCGGCCCGAGGACGTCGCCCGTGCCGTGACGTGGCTGGCGTCCGACGCGGCCGAGTGGATCACCGGGGCGGATCTGCTGGTCGACGGGGGGACGCGGGTGCGGGCGGCGTACGCGGGCTCCCCCGCCCACGCCGTCCACGAACGCCTCCGGGCACGGACACCCGACGGCTGAGGGGGTGCCGGGTCCCAGCGGTACAAGGCCTCGGGGTGGCATGTGCCCACGGGCAGCCCAGGCCCTCGGGGAGATGCGAGCGCTCCCGGCGATACGAGCGCCCGGTACGACGGCGGAAGCACCGCTGCCGCGCCCGCCGTCGTGACCGCCCACGGGCGTGGTCAGCGCTCGCGGGCGCCCGCCGTCATCCCCACGTCCCGGCGCCCGCCCTCGTCACCACTTGCCCGGCGCGTAGTCCTTCAGGAAGACGCCGTACAGGTCCTCGCCGTGTTCGCCGCGGACGATCGGGTCGTACACGCGGGCCGCGCCGTCGACGAGGTCGAGCGGGGCGTGGAAGCCCTCGTCGGCCAGGCGCAGCTTGTCGTAGTGCGGGCGCTCGTCCGTGATCCAGCCGGTGTCGACCGAGGTCATCAGGATGCCGTCGGTCTGGAACATCTCCTGGGCGCTGGTGCGCGTCACCATGTTCATGGCGGCCTTCGCCGCGTTCGTGTTCGGGTGGCCCGCGCCCTTGTAGCCCCGGCCGAACACACCCTCCATCGCCGAGACGTTGACGATGTACGAGCGCTTGGCGGGCGCCCGGCGCGCGGCCTCGGCCATCAGTGTCCGCAACTTGCTGATCAGGATGAACGGCGCGGTGTAGTTGCACAGCTGGGTCTCGAGCAGCTCCACCGGGGAGATCTGTTCGATGGTCTGCACCCAGGTGTTGCTGTCGACGACGTCGGGGACCAGGCCGCCCGCGTCGATGGCCGTGCCGTCGAGGTGCCGGGCGACGCTGGCGTTGCCCGCGACCAGCGCGAGGTCGGCGACCTTCTGCGCGTCGATGCCGCTGGTGCCGAGGGGCAGCGCCGCCAGACCGTCGACGGCGCCGGAGTTGAAGGCGCCGATGACGTGGCTGGCGGGCAGTTCACCGGCCGGCAGCGGGGCGCTCTCGCCGTCGACGAGCGCGGCGTAGGCGGAGGGCAGACGACGTACGGTCTGCGTCGCGTTGTTGATCAGGATGTCGAGCGGGCCGTGCTCGGCGACCCGGTCGGCCAGGGCCACGGCCTGGGCGGGGTCGCGCAGGTCGATGCCGACGACCTCCAGGCGGTGCATCCAGTCCGCCGAGTCGTCCATGGCCTTGAAGCGGCGGATGGCGTCCTTCGGGAAGCGCGTGGTGATGGTGGTGTGGGCACCGTCACGCAGCAGCCGCAGCGCGATGTACATGCCGATCTTGGCGCGGCCACCGGTGAGCAGCGCCCGCTTGCCGGTGAGGTCGGCGCGGGCGTCGCGCCGGGCGCGGTTCAGGGCGGCGCAGTCCTGGCAGAGCTGGTGGTAGAAGTAGTCGACCTCGACGTAGCGGGTCTTGCAGGTGTAGCAGGAGCGCGGGCGCTGGAGTATCCCCGCGATCTTTCCCTCCTCCGTCACCGACGACGGCAGGATGCCCTCGGTCTCGTCGTCGATGCGCTGGGCGGAACCGGTCGCGGTGGACTCGGTGACCTGCTTGTCGTGAGCCGTCTTGGCGGCGCGCCGGTCCTGGCGGCGGCGCTGCTTCACGGACCGGTAGATGCCCGCGGTGGCGCGGCGCACGGTGATGGCGTCGGGGTGGTCGACGTCGATCTTCTCGAGTTCGTCGAGCACGCTGAGGCAGACGGCCAGCCGCTCGGGGTCGATACCGGGACCGAACGCGACGTCCGCCGCTTCTGTCGTGTCCACGGCGGGGGTCGCCCGGCCGTCCTCTGTCACCGTCATCGCTGCTGCCGTTCCTCGGGTTGTGCGCCGCGTTCGAACCGCGCTCGCTTTCGAATGCGGAATTTTACGGAGCAATCGCGCGCGGCACCAAACCCGTGATCATCATGGCGTGCAGGCGGTGATCAGTGTGCGCACCTCCTCGGTCAGGGAACGGGCCAGCAGATCGAGGTCCGGCACGGCCTCCGCGTCGGCGACGAGCCCGTAGTGGACCTTGCCCCGGTAGGTCGAGACGGCCACCGCGAGGGCCTGGCCACGGGCCAGCGGGGCGAACGGGTAGACCTCGGTGAGCGGGCAGCCACCGAGCTTCAGGCCGAGGCTGGGCAGCGGCACGCTGGTGACGAGGATGTCGAACAGCAGCCGGGCGGCCTGGCCCACGACCGGGCCGCCGAGCCGGTGCCCGAGCGGCGGCACGTGGTCGGCGAGCAGCGCGACGGCACCGGCGCCCCGGTTGGGTCCCGCGTCCTTGTTCCGGTCCATCGCCGTCCGCACGGCACGCAGCCGGCCGAGCGGGTCCGGGTCGTCGACAGGAAGCCGTATCAGGTAACCGGAGAGCCGGTTGCCCTGGGGGTGAGCGGTCCGCGGGCGGCGCCTGGAGACGGGGATCAGGGCGCGCGGGGAGACGCCCTCGCTGCCGTCACCGCGCTCGTCGAGCCAGCGGCGCAGTGCGCCCGCGACGACGGCGATCAGGACGTCGTTGACGGTCCCGCCGACGGTCTTGCGGACGACGTGCACGTCGTCGAGGTCGATGACCACACCGGCGGTGCGCCGGGTGCCGGTGGGCTCGGAGGTGAGGGCGGGCGAGGACTGGACGCCGAGTGTGGCGCGGGCCACCGAGGTGCCGATGTCCAGGGCGCGGCCCACGTCGGAGAGGGTGCCGCGGACCAGACCGGGCAGCTTGCGGATGTCCGGGAAGAGCCCGCGGGGCTGCTCGGCGGGGCGCGGGCGGGGCTCCGGCAGGTCCATCGGGTCCATGATGGCGGCGGCGAGCATCAGCGCCCTGAGCCCGTCGGCGAGCGCGTGGTGGAACTTGAAGAGCACCGCGAAGGACACGCCGTCCTCGCCGGGAAGCACGTGGGCTTCCCAGGGCGGCCGGTCGCGCTCCAGCGGGCGTTCCATCAGCCGGCCGGCCTCGGCGTGGAAGTCGGTGGTCGGCGCGTGCAGCAGGACGTGGTCCAGCGGCTCGAAGTCGGGTGCGGGCTCGCGGGCCGCGCTGCCGAAGGCGAGGGGTGCCAGCGGCTGCCACACGTCACGGATGCGCATCCGCAGTCCGGGGACGGCGGCGGCGCGGGCCGCGAGCAGGTCCGCGGCGTGGGCACCGGCGGTGGGTGAGTGCGCGGCGAAGACACCGAGGGCGCCGAGGTGCATCGGATGCCGGTCGGACTCGATGTTCCAGAACGCAAGGTCGAGTGGTGCGAGCAGGTCAGAAGTCAAAGGCTTGCTCTCGCGTCGGCAGCGGGTGAGCTTGCAGTCAAACCCGGACCGGTGATTACGGTCAAGTACGATCAGGCTACGCTCAGTTAACACCAGATTAAGTCCCGCCCCTCCCGGGAGGGGCGGGACTCTTTTCACCTCACGACATGTCCTGCGTCACTTCAGGACAGGCACGCCCTCCGTCACTTCAGGACCGGAGGCGCCGCGGAGGCCGACGTTCCCCACTCGGACGGCTCCGAGCCGACCGTGAAACCGAGTGAGCGGATGCCCCGCAGGGTGCCGGTCGTCAGGTACGTGCGGCCGTACGAGGATCCGTCCACCCGGGCCGACTGGATGTACCGGTCGGTGTCCGACGTGCCCGGCGCCGTCACCGTCAGAGCGCCCAGCGGGTAGTAGCGCCGGTCGAGCGTGAGGTCGACCCGCTCGAACACGGGGGTGGACAGCCCCCAGGTGTCGTAGCCGGGCTGGACGGGGAAGATCCCGATGGACGACAGGACGTTCCAGGCGGACATCGTGCCGAGGTCGTCGTTGCCGGTCATCCCGGTGGGCGCGTCCGTGAACAGGGTCAGCGCCGCGTGCACGACGTCGGTCGTCTTCCACGGCTGCCCCGTCGACAGATAGGTGTACGGGGCGATCAGGTCGGGCTCGTTCTGCGGGTTGTACTTGTCCGCGTTGTAGTAGGCGTACGGGCCGTTGACCCAGACCTCGCGGGCGGTCTTCGCGGGGTCCTTCAGCAACTGCCCGTAGGCGAAGAACGAGTCGAGCCGGTCGTTCGCCGCCTGCTTGCCGCCGATCAGGTCCACCATGCCGGGCAGGTCCTGCGGCACGAGCCACTGGTACTGCCAGGACGTGCCCTCGTGGAAGCCTTCGCTCTGGGCCGGGTCCGCCGGTCCGGTGAACGCTCCGGAGGCGTCCCGCGCACGGAAGAAGCCGGTCGAACCGTCGTGTACCGCGCGGTAGTTCTGGGCCCGCGCCAGGTAGCGCGCGGCGTCGTCGGCGTGACCCAGATCCCGTGCCATCGCGCCGAGCATGGCGTCCGACAGGGCGTACTCCAGCGTCGCGGAGGCGCCGTGGTCGTAGTCCGAGTCGCCGGGCTTCGCGTGCGGGCGGCCCTTGACGTAGGGCGCGAAGCCGTTCGCGATGTACTCCCTGTTGGCCTCGCGGCCCACCGCCGGCGAGTCGGCGGGCGGCACGCCGTCGGCGTTCTTCTTCAGCGCGCTGTAGGCCCGCTCCTCGTACCCCTGGAGCAGGCCCTGCTGGTAGGCGTTGGTGAGGAACGGGGTGACCGGGTCGCCGGTCATGATGTTCGTCTCGACCGTGCCGTAGCCCCACTTGGGCAGCCAGCCGCTCTCCTCGTCGATCTTGATCACGGAGATCGCCATGTCACGCGCCTCGCGCGGCGCGAGCAGGGACAGCAGCTGCGACTGGGTGCGGTAGGTGTCCCACAGCGACCAGTTCTGGTAGTACGTGAAGCCCTTCGCGCGGTGGATCCGCTGGTCCCAGCCGGTGTAGCGGCCGTCGGCGTCGCTGCCGATGTTGGGCGCGAGGAAGGAACGGTAGAGGGACGAGTAGAACGTACGGCGCAGGGTGTCGGAGCCGCCCTTCGCGCGCACGTCGTCGAGCCGGTCCTCCCACGCGCGGTGCGCGGCGCCGCGGACGGCGTCGAAGGAACGGCCGCCCTCGGAGCGGAGGTTGACGGCCGCGCCGCGGGCATCGACGTACGAGAGCGCGGTGGTCGCCTCGACCGTACGGTCGCCGGTGGTGTCGAAGCGCACGAAGGCGCCGCTCCGGCCGGTGCCGGCGGTCTCCTCGGAGCCCTCGGTGACGGTGTCGCCGTTCCAGGTGCCCGAGGTGGTGAACGGCCGGTCGAAGCGGGTGATCGTGTACACCGTGTAGGGCTTGGTGCCCTGGCAGAAGCCACTGCCGGTGATCGCCGTGCGGACGGTCCGGTTGTCCAGGATCTCGACCTTCGTCGAGACCGTCCGGTGCAGCGACTGGCCCGCGTTCAGCAGCACGTTGGCCTTGTCCGTGGCCGGGAAGGTGTAGCGCTGCACGCCGGTGCGCTCCGTGGCCGTCAGTTCGGCCTCGATCCCGGTCTTCAGACCGACCTTGTAGGAGCCGGGGTGTGCCTCCTCGGTGTCGTGGCTGAACTCGGCCTCGTACTTCGCGTAGTCCGTTCGCGTGACGTCCCCGGTGGTGGGCAGGACGGGCAGGTCGCCGCCGAGACCGCAGCCGACACCCGAGAGATGGACGAGGGAGAAGCCGCGGATGTGGTTCTGGGAATGGTCGTACCCGGTGTTGTGGCCGGTGTCCGGCGAGAACTGCACCATGCCGAAGGGCACGGCGGCGCCGGGATAGGTGTTGCCCTCGTTCTCCGTTCCGATGAAGGGGTTCACCAGATCGGTGAGTTGGCCGTCACGCGGCTCGGCGGCCTGTGCGGTGGGCAGGGCGAACAGCGCGGAGGCTGTCACCAGCCCGGCCGTGCACAGGCGCAGGCGCCGGGTCCATCTCATGCGGGAGACCTCCGGTGGGTGATCGACATCGTTGTCTCATGCATGGTCGGGTCGGGGGATCGGCTTTCCGGGCAACCGGCGAGGATCCCGCGGGACGCGTCGCGTCCGGGCACGGCGCGTCCGAGACCGTCCCAGCCGATGACATCGTTGTCAGAGCGGCAACGTTGTCATCGACAGCAGTTGGCATGACAACACGCGTCGCCACCCCCTGTCCAGGGACATGACAAACGGCTCCGGGGTCCCGGCTGGGTGAACCCGGTGTCCGGGGCCGTTGTCCGCGCACGGCGGCCTGGGCCCCGGCCGTCGCCCGAGGACGTCGGCAAGGGCCCGGGGCGCCCTGTGCCGGTTACGGCACGCGCTGGCCCTTGCCCAGGCCGATCACGCCGCCCTTGGAGACCGTGTAGAGGTCGGAGTCGCGCTCCGGATTGACGCCGATCGTCGCGCCCGGCGGCACCTCGACGTTCTTGTCGAGCACCGCGCCGCGCACCACGGCACCCCGGCCTATCTTGACGTTGTCGTGCAGGATCGAGCCCTGCACCACCGCTCCGGGATCGACGACCACGCCCGGCGACAGGACCGACCGCGTCACCTGCCCCCGGATCAGGCACCCCGCGCTGATGATGGACTCGCTCGCGATGCCCCCCGCGTTGAACCGCGCGGGCGAGAGCTGCCCGGAGCTGGTGTAGACGGGCCAGCTGCGGTTGAACAGGTTGAAGGCGGGACGCTCGGCGATCAGGTCCATGTGGGCGTCGTAGTAGGCGTCGAGGGTTCCCACGTCACGCCAGTAGCCCTGGTCGCGGGTGGTCTCGCCGGGTACGTGGTTGTCACTGAAGTCGTACAGCTGCGCCTCGCCCCGGTCGGTGAGCGCGGGCAGGACCGAACCGCCCATGTCGTGAACGGAGTTCTCGTCCTCGGCGTCCCGCTGGAGCGCCTCGATCAGCGCCTTGGTGGTGAAGATGTAGTTGCCCATCGAGGCGAAGACGCACTCCGGGTCGTCCGTGAGTCCCGGCGGGTCGGCGGGCTTCTCCAGGAAACCCCGCACGGACTGCCCGTCGGAACCGGGGCTGATGACGCCGAAGGACGACGACTCCGAGCGCGGCACCCGTATCCCGGCCACCGTCACACCCGCGCCGCCCTCGATGTGCTGCGCGAGCATCTGCCGGGGGTCCATCCGGTAGACGTGGTCGGCGCCGAACACCGCGACGTACTCGGGCTGTTCGTCGTGGATCAGGTTGAGCGACTGGAGGATCGCGTCCGCGCTGCCCAGGTACCAGCGGGGCCCGAGCCGCTGCTGGGCCGGAACCGGCGTCACATAGTTGCCGAGCAGGCTCGACATCCGCCAGGTGGTGGTGATGTGCCGGTCCAGCGAGTGCGACTTGTACTGCGTGAGCACGCAGATGCGCAGGATGTCGGCGTTGACGAGATTGGAGAGTACGAAATCCACGAGGCGGTACGTGCCGCCGAAGGTCACCGCTGGTTTCGCCCGGTCCGCCGTGAGCGGCATCAGCCGCTTGCCCTCACCGCCCGCCAGTACGATTCCCAGCACCGAAGGTCCACCGCGCCGCATGCCGCCGCCCCTCTACGCCCGGTAGGGCCACGCCCGGCTGCCCGGGCCCGCCCGTGTCTCTGAAGCTCGCCTGTCCGATGGTTACCCCGGTTTGAGGACTTCCTCGTACAACCGGACGGTCTTTCGGGCCACCGCGTCCCAGCCGAACTCCCCCACCGCGCGCCGCCGTCCGGCCTCGCCCATGCGGCGGGCCGTCTCGGGGTCGGCGAGCACGGAGTCCAGGGCCGCCGCCAGAGCGGCCTCGAAGTCGTCCTGGAGCGGCACGAGCAGGCCCGTCTCTCCGTCCTCGACCACCTCGGGGATGCCGCCGACGCGCGAGGCCACCACCGCCGTCCCGCAGGCCATCGCCTCCAGGTTGACGATGCCGAGCGGCTCGTACACCGAGGGGCAGACGAACACGGCCGCGTGTGTGAGGAGTTGGATGACGTCCGGACGGGGCAGCATCTGCGGGATCCAGTGGACGCCGTCGCGCACAGCGCTCAGCTCCTGGTACAGCTCGCGGAACTCCCGGTCGATCTCCGGGGTGTCGGGGGCACCCGCGCACAGCACCACCTGCGCGGCCGGGTCGATGTCCCGCACCGCGCGCAGAAGATGGGGCACGCCCTTCTGCCGGGTGATGCGGCCGACGAACAGGATGTACGGGCGACCGGTGTCCAGGCCGATCCGCTCCAGGACGTCCGTGCCGTGGTCGGGCCGGTAGAGGGAGGTGTCGATGCCGTTGTGCACGACGTGCACCCTGCCCGGGTCCAGCACCGGGTAGCAGCCGAGAATGTCCTCGCGCATGGCTCCGGAGACCGCGATCACGGCGTCCGCGGCCTCGATCGCGGTGCGCTCGGCCCAGCTGGACAGGGCGTAGCCGCCGCCGAGTTGCTCGGCCTTCCAGGGGCGCAGCGGTTCGAGGGAGTGGGCGGTCATCACATGCGGGATGCCGTGCAGGAGCTTTCCGAAGTGTCCCGCGAGGTTGGCGTACCAGGTGTGGGAGTGGACGAGTTCGCGGCCTTCGAGGGCGGCGGCCATGGAGAGGTCCACGGAGAAGGTGCGCAGGGCGTCGTTGGCGCCGTCGAGCGTGGGCCAGGGCCGGTGGCGGACGACCCCGCCGGCGCCGCCCTCGCCCCAGCAGTGCACGTCGAGTTCGGTGAGAGCGCGCAACTCCCGTGCGAGGAACTCGACATGGACGCCCGCACCGCCGTACACGTCCGGCGGGTACTCCCTGGTCAGCAGTCCCACGCGCACACAGAACCCCCGTGATAGCCGGCTGGTGCCCCTCATGGTCACTCAGTTGAAGCCGATACGGAAGACCACGCGGGAAGCCCCGCCGTCAGCCCCGGCCGGGCGCGGGCCGCGGCGGGCGGTCGAAGCAGCAGTCGCCGCAGACTCCGCCGCCGGGAACCCGGTAGTAGAGGCAGCAGCTGCGGCGGCGGAGCGTCCTGGGGTCGAGGGTGCCGGCGAGGTCGGGGTGCTCGAAGAGCCGCCCGGCCAGTGTCCTGGCCCGCTCGCCCACGTCCGGGCGCCCGTGGGCGAGCGCCCAGCGGTCCAGCCCGCGCACGGCTCCGGCCAGGGCTGAGCCCGCGTTGCCCCACAGCAGGGCCGGTGAGACGCGGTGACGCGAGCGCAGGGCCGCGCTCAGCGGAACGAGAAGTCCGTCGCGCACGACCGCGTCGAGATCGGCCACGGGCCGGGGGCGGACCTCGGAGAGCCACAGATCGTCCGGAACGCCGGCGTCCGGGTCCCAGCGCAGCAGCTCCGGGTCGAGGTCGGGCAGCCGGCCGCAGAGCACGGCGGCACCGAGCGCGATCGACCAGAACCGGGCCGCCAGACCCTGGTGTGCCACCGATGCCGCGACCCGCGGCTCCGGCGCCCGAATATTCTGCGCGACCTTCTGGACGCGGAAAGTTACAGGATCCCCGTAAACATCTTCGGGGGTCCCGAATCGCGGGTTCCCCCAGGCGCTCGTGAGGGTTGGCAGGGGGCCGCTCGGCGCTACGCCGGTGCGTAGTACGAAGAATCCGCCGAGCGTGTCGAGCACTGTGAGTCGGGGGTCGAGGTCCACGAAGAGCAGTAGTACCAAGCCCCCTAGGGGGAACCACCAGTGGATCGGCCCGTGGTGTCGCCCACCCTGGGGAGGACAAGGGGCGTTTCGTACTCCATCGGCAGTAGGACCCAATGACTGCTCAGGGACGACGACGAGAACTAAATCGCGGGGCATCGTTGTTTGCATGGAAGCCGACCGTTCGTCGCGCCGGGCCGCTGCTCCGCGCCGTACGCAGAGGAGGGACTCATGAGTGCCCTCGCTTTGTCCGTAGTGCTCTCGTTCGTCTCGGCCGTCGCGTATGCGGGCGGCGCGATCGTTCAGGAGCAGGTCGCGCTGACCTCTCCCGGCCAGACCTACGCACCGCTGCGCAGGCCGGGCTGGTGGGCCGCCGTGGCGTTGAACGGCCTCGGCGGGCTGCTGCACGTGGTCGCCCTCGCCTTCGGCCCGCTCAGTCTCGTGCAGCCGCTCGGCGCGCTGACCATCGTCTTCGCGCTTCCGATGGCGGCCCTGTTCGTCGGCCGGAAGGCCGGAGCGACCGCCTGGCGGGGCGCGATCATGGCCACCGTGGGCCTGGCCGGCCTGCTGTCACTGGTCGGCGCGTCCGACGCGCAGTCCCTGAGCAGTCCCCAGCGCCTGGCGCTGGCCATCGTGGCGGGCGGCGCGGTCGCCGCCCTCATGGTGGCGGGGCGCGCGGCGCACCGGCACCCGGCCGTGCGCAGTGTGCTGCTGGCGGTCGCGGCGGGCATCGCCTTCAGCATGTCCTCCGTGTTCACCAAGACCGTCACGGTGGACTGGTCCCAGCACGTCTCGCTCGCCAACCTGTCGAGCCTCGCCGCCATCGGTGTCTTCGCGACGGCCGGCATGCTGCTCTCGCAGGCCTCGTACCGCGGCGCCGGCCTGGAGGCGCCGCTGGCCACCCTGACGGTCGTGAACCCCGTCGTGGCGGCCGCGGTCGGCATCACGATGTTCGGCGAGACCTTCCGCTACGGCACGACCGGCACCGCGCTCGCACTGGGCTGCGGCGTCGTCGCGGCGGGCGGTCTGATCCTGCTCACCACCGACCGGATCGGCAGCGGTGGCCGGACGGCGACCGCTCCCGCGGAGCTCGCGGACGTGCCGGAGACGGACGCCCGGGAGCCGGGCGACGCCCACCTGCCCGTCGACGACGAGCCTTCCACGGCGGCCGTCCCGGCCCTCTCGGCACCCCGGCTCCCCGAGCCGCTGGTCCCGGTCGCCACCGACCTCGGCGCTCTCACGGTCACCGAGGCGACCGTGGAGAAGCTGCTGGCCGGGCTGCCCAAGCCTTCCGAGGCGGGCGACGGCGCGCTCGTACCGGCCCCGCAGCCCGGTGCCGTGAGCGCGTTCATGCCGGCCCCGCAGGCCTCTGCCGTGAGCGGGTTCGTACCGGCCCCGCAGCGCGGTGCCGGAGGCGTGTTCGCACCGGCTGCGCTCAGGGCTCCCGCTCCGGCGATGGAGGTCGTCGCCTCGCAGGACCCGGCGGCGGCGGACGAGCTGCCCTTCCTGACCGCGATGCTCGGCATGCCCTACGCGCCGATGCCGTTCGTCAACCACCACCGCACCCGAGTCAAATCCTGACGCCGCCCGCCCGGAGGTAGGCCACCGGGTCGATGTCAGAACCGAAGCCGGGCCCCGTCCGCACCTCGAAGTGCAGATGCGGGCCCGTGCTGTTGCCCGTGGACCCTGAGCGGCCGATCCGCTGGCCGCCCACCACGCTCTGCCCCGCCTTCACGGAGATCGCGGAGAGGTGGGCGTACTGCGTGTAGCGGCCGTCGGCGTGCCGGATCACCACCTCGTAGCCGAAGGATCCGCCCCAGCCGGAGCTGACCACATGACCGGCGGCGACCGCCTCGACGGAGGTGCCGGTCGGCACAGGGAAGTCGACGCCCGTGTGGTACCCCTTCGACCAGGAGGAGCCGGCGGCACGGTAGGGCGTGCCGGTCGCCGCCCTCACCGGGGCGACGAACGAGTGCGTCTTCCCGGCCTTCTCCGGGGTCGTCCTGTGCGGAGACGTCGTGCCGGCCGAGGCCTTCTTCGCCGGCGTCCTCGTGGGCGCCTTGGCGGGCGTCTTCGCGGGGGTCTTCGTCGGCGCCTCCCGCGTGTGCGCGGGCGCCTGGGCCTTGCCGCGCAGGTTCAGCCGCTGGCCCGGCAGGATCAGGTCCGGGTCGGAGCCGACGGTCGTGCGGTTCGCGGCGTACAGCCCCTGCCAGCCGCCCTCGACATGCCGGGAACCGGCGATGCCGGACAGCGTGTCGCCGTGCACGACGGTGTACATCTCCGCGGTCCCGGCCTGCGACTGCGGCGTGGTCTGCGGCTTCACGTCCCGCACCGAACGCTGCTTCGCCGTCTGCGGCGCGGTCCCCGCGGGGCTGATGTCGGGGGCGGCGCCACCTCTGGTCAGCCCGCCGCGGACCGAGCAGACCGGCCAGGCACCGGGGCCCTGGCCCTTGAGCACCTTCTCGGCGATGGCGATCTGCTGGTCCTTCGTGGCCTGGTCCGCGCGCCGCGCGTAGGCCTTGCCGCCGTACGCCTCCCAGGTGGACTGGGTGAACTGCAGTCCACCGTAATAGCCGTTGCCGGTGTTGATGCTCCAATTGCCGCTGGACTCGCAGGCGGCGACCTTGTTCCAGGTGCCGACATCGGCCGCTTGGGCGACTCCGGTTCCGACGAAGGGGAGCGCGATCCCGGCGCCGCCCACCGTGACGGTGAGTGAGGCGCGGTTGATCCTGTTCGGCTGATACCGGCGGTGCCGGCCGCGTACGGCCATGAGGGAGCCCCCCTAGACATGCGTCAGGAGCGGCAAAAGTAAGCGCTGGGAACAGGCCAGGACAAGGTGGCAATCGGTCGCTCCCAAAAGGCGGTTGACCGGCCGTCCCCCCTCCGGCGGCCCGAACGCGCTCCGTACGGTCGGTGACCGGGCCGCCGCGGGACCCGGGTGTGCCGCCCCGCCGCTCCGTGGCCTGTGGGCATCGGTTTCCGGTGTCCGGCGACGGGCGGGCGGAAACGCGCCGCCGGAACGGGCTCCGCGGGAGCGCGGACCCGGTGAGGGATGCCGGAAACCCCCGCCACCGGCAGCCGACGGCGTACGGCCTGGCCGAAATCCGCCCTCGCGACGCCGGGGCGGCCTGCTGCGTTGACACCTCCGACGCGTCAGGATGGCCTGGGGCAATACTGGCGAACAGCACGGACGAGCACGACCGGCGGCACCGACGGCGGAGTTTCCCTCCCTGCCGGTCGCCGGACTTCTTACCGGACTTCATAGGAGCCATCCGAATGAGCACTTCAGCCCAGATCGGCGTCACGGGTCTCGCGGTCATGGGACGCAATCTCGCCCGCAACTTCGCGCGCAACGGTTACGCGGTCGCCGTGCACAACCGCACCGTGGCGAAGACGAACGCGCTGGTGGAGGAGTTCGGCCACGAGGGCACGTTCGTGGCGGCCGAGACCGCGAAGGAGTTCGTGGCGGCGCTGGAGCGCCCCCGGCGCCTGGTGATCATGGTGAAGGCGGGCGAGCCGACCGACGCGGTGATCCAGGAGTTCGCCCCGCTCCTGGAGCCCGGCGACATGATCATCGACGGCGGCAACGCGCATTTCGCGGACACCCGGCGCCGCGAGCGCGCGCTCCGCGAGCAGGGCATCCACTTCGTCGGCACGGGCGTCTCCGGCGGCGAGGAGGGCGCGCTGCACGGGCCGAGCATCATGCCGGGCGGCTCGACCGAGTCGTACGCCTCACTCGGTCCGATGCTGGAGAAGATCTCCGCGAAGGCCGCCGACGGGGCACCGTGCGTCACGCATGTGGGTCCCGACGGCGCCGGGCACTTCGTAAAGATGGTCCACAACGGCATCGAGTACGCCGACATGCAGCTCATCGGCGAGGCCTACCAGCTGCTCCGTGACGTCGCCGGGTACTCCCCCGCGCAGATCGCGGACATCTTCCGCACCTGGAACACCGGCCGGCTCGACTCCTACCTGATCGAGATCACCGCCGAGGTGCTGTCGCACGTGGACGCGGCGACGGGCAAGCCGTTCGTGGACGTGGTCCAGGACCGGGCCGAGCAGAAGGGCACGGGCCGCTGGACCGTGCAGATCGCGCTGGACCTGGGTGTGCCGGTGTCCGGTATCGCCGAGGCGGTCTTCGCCCGCTCCCTGTCCGGACACGCCGACCTGCGCGCCGCCTCGCGCGGCCTCGCCGGTCCTACGGCGCAGCAGCTCGGCGAGTCCGAGGCCGCGGCCTTCGCCGACCGGGTGGAGCAGGCGCTGTACGCGTCGAAGATCGTCTCGTACACGCAGGGCTTCCACGAGATCACCGCGGGCAGCGACGAGTACGACTGGAACATCGACCTCGGCTCCGTCGCCTCGATCTGGCGCGGCGGCTGCATCATCCGGGCGGCCTTCCTCGACCGTATCCGCGCCGCCTACGACACCCGGCCCGACCTGCCGAGCCTGCTGTCGGACGAGACGTTCGCCCAGGAGATCGCGGCGGCCCAGGACGACTGGCGCGAGGTCGTCGTCGCCGCGACCCGCCAGGGCGTGCCCACCCCCGGCTTCTCGGCGGCCCTCGCCTACTACGACGCCCTGCGCGCCGAGCGCCTGCCGGCCGCCCTCACCCAGGGGCAGCGGGACTTCTTCGGGGCGCACACCTACCGCAGGACGGACCGCGAGGGGTCGTTCCACACGCTGTGGGGCGGCGACCGCTCGGAGGTCGAGGCGTAGGGCTGCCGCCCGGACCGGTCCCGGCCCGCATCACCCGGCCCCGATCAGCCCCGCTGCGCGGCACCCGGGCGGCCCCGGCCGGGCGCGTGAGTCTCCGTCCCTCAACCCCCCCCGCCGGGCCCCCCGGGCGGGGCGGCCCGCGGCCGGGGGGCACTGGCCGGTGGCGGGCCCGGGGTGAGGGGCAGCTCACGCGGCCGC
>NZ_JBSFYW010000092.1:0-23900 GCF_053599975.1 Streptomyces sp. NPDC005141
CACTGCCTCCAGCGAGGGGAACTGTTCGACGAACAAACCGCGTTCCCCTCCCTTCTTGCGGAGGCAGCTTGACGCCTAGCTCCGTGAGATGTCTTTGTTGGGGCCGCTGAGGGCATCGGCGAGTGTGATCGAGTTGGGTCCGTCATGGCTTCCTCCAGCCGTTCGGCAGGGCTGTGCCGGACGACTGTGCGAGGTCGGCGGAACGGCTTTGCGATGGAGCTGTCCTGGGGCGAGTGATCGTGGCCCCGTACGCTTCCGGCGGGTCGGGCCGCCTGTGGACCTGCCGGGTTCCCGGCGGATTTCCGGCTGCGCAGCCCCAGGGCCAGTGAGGCGCACGGCTCATGTGCGGCGCCCTGCGCGTCCCCGGCTCACACGCAGGACGAGACGCATCACCGGCTCATGTGCAGCGCCACGAGCAGTTGCCATACCTGGTCCGCGACCGCTTCCGGGGTGCCCTCCAGCAGGCCGTGCAGCCAGTCCGCGAGGACACCCGCGAAGGTGGCGGCGACCGCGGAGGCGACCAGGGGAGCGTCCGGAGCGCCGACGAGGGTTCGTTCGGCGAGGCTGCGGGCCCGCAGGTCGTGGTGGAGGACGCGGCCCAGCGGGCCACCGCCGCCCGGGCTCAGCAGCGCGCGGTAGAGACCGGTGTGCGGGGCGAGTTCGGTGAAGAAGGCGCGCAGGGCGGGGGGCGCGGACACCGGGTCGGGGCGGCCGCGCCAGGCGTGCAGCGCTTCTACTGCCTCCCGTACGACATCGGCGCACGCGTCGACCGCCAGCGCCTCCAGGTCGGCGTAGTGCACGTAGAAGGTGGCCCGGCCGACCCCGGCCCGCCGCGCCAGCGCGGCGACGCCGATCTCCTCCAGCGGATGCTCGGCGCACTCCTCCAGCAGGGCCTGCCGCAGTTTGGCGCGGGTCCGGGCCGCGCGTGGGTCGTCGGGTGTCATCCGGCGACGAGGACGGCGGCCAGGGCGAGTGCGCCCGGCAGGGCCTGGGCGAAGAGGATGCGGCGGTTCGCGGTGACCGATCCGTACACGCCCGCGATCACGACGCAGGACAGGAAGAAGACCTGCGTGTCATGACCGGTCGGGTCCGCCGCGACCAGCCCCCAGATCAGGCCCGCGGCCAGAAAGCCGTTGTACAGCCCCTGGTTCGCGGCGAGCGGCGCGGTCGCCCGGGCCATCTGCGGGTCGAATCCATGAAGCCCCCGCCCCGGCTTCTTCTCCCACAGGAACATCTCCAGCACCAGGATGTACAGGTGCAGTGCGGCCACCAGGCCCACCAGCACGTTCGCGACCGTTTCCATCGTCGGCAGGCTCCCTTGCGCGTTGCTATTTCGTGGACAGGTGTCCACTATACATGGACAGGTGTACAGGAAGTGACGAGCGCCTCAGGTTGTCCCCTGTGCCTCTGGGGTAGCGATGCACCCGGTTTCCTCGCGGCGGACTGCAATGGGCGGCCGCCGTCCTCGTATGCCTCGGCTGGCTCCTGGCGACGACGGCCGCCGCGGGCGCCAACCGCATGCTCCGCAGGTCGTGACCCGCCGGCACCCGGCACCCGGCACCGGCACCGGCACCGGGGCCGGGGTGAGCTCCCCGGAACCGGGCCGGGGTGAACTCCCGATCCCGGGCCGGGATATGAGCGTCTGCGACAGGTAGTTCAGGTCGCAGGCACCGGCGTGATTCAGGCGTCCGGCGCCGCGTACACGCGCTCCCCTCCGACATAGGTGAGCGCGACCCCGGTCTCCTTGATCGCCTCCGGCGGTCCCGCGAAGGGGTCGCGGTCCAGGACGACGAGATCCGCGAGGGCGCCCGCCCGTACGCTGCCGGTGTCGTCGAGATGGTTCGTGTACGCCGTTCCCGCGGTGTACGCCGTCAACGCGGCCGTCAGATCGATGCGTTCGGCCGGCAGGAACACCGGCCCCGCCTCGTCCGGGCTCACCCGGTGGACCGCGACATGGATGCCCTGGAGCGGGTCGGGGCTGCTGACCGGCCAGTCGCTGCCCGCGGCCAGCCGCGCGCCGGAGCGCAGCAGCGCCCCGAACGGGTACTGCCAGGCGGCGCGTTCGGGCCCGAGGAAGGGGATGGTCAGCTCGTCCATCTGCGGTTCGTGCGCGGCCCACAGCGGCTGGATGTTCGCCGTGGCGCCGAGCCGCGCGAAACGCGGCACGTCGTCGGGGTGCACTACCTGGAGATGCGCCAGATGCGGACGGGTGTCGCTCGGCCCGTTCGCCTTGCGCGCCGCCTCGACCGCGTCCAGGGCGTGGCGGACGGCACCGTCGCCCAGCGCGTGGAAGTGGCACTGGAACCCGAGAGCGTCCAACTCGGTGACGTACGAGGGCAGGTGGGCCGGATCGATGAAGCTCTTGCCCCGATTGGCCGTGGCGCAGCCGCACTTGTCGAGGTAGGGGTCGAGCAGCGCGGCGGTGCCGTTCTCGGCGACGCCGTCCAGCATCAGCTTGACGCTGGTCGCCCGGAACCGACCGTGGTTCAACGCCGCTCGCCGCTCGACGAGTTCGGGGATCTGCTCGGCACCCCGCGCCCGGTCCCACCACAGGGCGCCGACCACTCGCGCGGTCAGGGACCCTTCGCGGGCCGCCGTCATGTACGCCTCGGACGGATCCTCCATGCCCAGGAACGTGCCGACGATCGCGTCCTGCCAGGCGGTGATGCCGAGCGCGTGCAGATGCCGCTGGGCGTGGAGCAGCGCGGCGAGCCGGTCGGCGGACGTGGCCGCCGGGGTGAGCCGGCCGACGGACTGCATGGCCCCTTCCTGCAGCATGCCGGTGGGCTCACCCGAGGCGTCCCGCTCGAACCGCCCGTCCGCCGGGTCGGGCGTGTCCCGGGTGACCCCCGCGAGTTCGAGGGCGCGGCTGTTGGCCCAGGCACCGTGGTGGTCCCGGTTGGGCAGGTACACCGGCCGGTCCGGCACGACCGCGTCCAGCAGCTCCTTGGTCGGCGTCCCGCCCTCGAAGGCTTCCATGGACCAGCCGCCGCCGGTGATCCACTCCCGCTCGGGGTGGGCGTCGGCGTACGCGCGGACGGCCGCCACGGTGTCCTCGGCCGTCTTCGCGCCGGTGAGATCGCACTGGGTGAGTTCCAGGCCCGCGGGCACCGGGTGGACGTGCGCGTCCTGGAACCCGGGCAGCAGGAGCCGCCCGGCCAGGTCGACGACCTCGGTGTCCGGGCCGATCAGTTCATGGACCTCGGAGTTTCCGACGGCGGTGATCCGCTCGCCGGTGACGGCCACCGCGGTCGCGGTGCGGCCCTCGGGGGTGAACACCGGGCCGCCGGTGAAGAGAAGGTCAGCGTGCATGGTTCCGTTTCCTTGGTCGGGGTGGCCGGAAGCCCTCGGTGAAGAGCGGTCAGGAGTCCTCAGTTGGGGGTGGCCAGGAGCTGGGGCGCGTCGGCGTCGGTTCCCCGCCCCGTGGTGAAGTACGGGGACTTGCGGACCCACTTGGCCCACGCGGCGGCCGCGAAACCCGAGACGATCATGACGGTGGGAGCCAGCAGCAGGAACCAGCCGTTGTCCGCGCTCACCTCGAAGTGATCGGTCGAGGTGTAGAAGGACCAGGCGAGATAGCCGCCGAGGCCGAGCAGCGCCACGGCGCTCAGCGTAGGAAGCACGACCGCGCGTATCCCCTCCCGCCAGTCCTCCCGGAGCAGTCCGCGGAAGCGGGCGGCGGCCGCGAGGGCGGTCAGCGCGTACGACAGCGCCACGACGATCCCGACCGCGCTGACCGTCGCCATGATCATGTCGGCCAGCCGGGGAATCACCAGGGCGAGCGCGGCCACGACGACCGCCATCGCGCCGATCAGCAGCGTGCCGACCGCCGGAGTCCCGTACCGGGCGCTGACCCTGGACCACACGGGCCCGAGCGTACGGTCCCGGCTCATCGCGAACATCCCGCGCGCCGTCGGGATCACCCCGGCCTGCAGCGAGGCGACGGCCGAGAACATGAGCGCCACCAGGGGCAGCGCGGCCAGCGGCTGGTCGGCGAGCCGGTTCCCCAGGAAGGCCAGTCCCTCGGCGCCGTGTCCGGCCAACTCGTCCTCGGACAGCACGCGTTGGAAGGCCACGGAGCCGAGCAGGAAGAGGCCCAGCATGGTCACCAGCGTGATGGTCCCGGCCCGCGAGGCGTCGCGCGGATCACGCACCTCCTCGTTCACGGTGAACGCCGCCTCGAAGCCCCAGTAGCAGAACACCGACAGCAGCAGCCCCTGTGCCAGCGCCGTCGCCGAGGGGATCTGGAAGGGGTCGAACCAGCTCAGGCTGAAGGGGTGCGGGCCGGTCACGATGCCGTATCCGCAAAAGCCCAGCAGGACGACGTACTCGAAGACCAGCAGCCCGCTCTGGAGCCGCGCGGCGGTTTTGACGCCCGTCACCGCGGTGAACGTGACGGCGACGAGGACCAGGATGCCCACGGACGTGGTCTGGGCGGTCGAGCCCGGATCGAGCGTCAGTCCGGCCACGGTGTGCAGGCCCGCCTCGCCGGCGAGCTGGATCATCGCCGAACCGGTCACCGCCGTGGTGTACGCGAGGAACGCCACCGTGGCCACGATGCTCACCCAGCCGACCAGGAACCCCAGCCAGGGGCTGAGCGAACGGCCCACCCACACATAGCCGTTGCCCGCGTTCGGCTCGACCCGGTTCAGCCGGGAGAAGGCACCCGCGATCCCGAGGACCGGCAGAAACGCCAGCAGCATGATCGCGGGCAGATGCAGCCCGACGACCCCGGCCGTCACGCCCAGGCCGATGCCGATGCTGGTCGTCGCCGCCGTACTCGAGGCGGCGATGGCGACCCCGTCCACGACGCCGAGGGTCCTGCGCAAGGACGGGGGGTCCACACCGTACGGCTTCTGCGTCATGACCAGCTCCGATCGCACCCGGGGCCTGATTCCGGCCCGATGAGCGGCAATGAAACTGCCCGGGGCCTTAACAGGTCAACGTCGTTGACATAAGGTGCCCGCACCGGAGGGAGACCCCATGACGTCCACGAACGACCGAGTCGTCCCGCCCGCCGCCCGGCGGCGCAGACGCCCCACCAAGACCGGCGTCGTCCTCTCCGAGGAACTGATCGTCGAGACCGCCCTGCGCCTGCTCAAGGAGCACGGCGCCGACGCCCTCACCGTCCGCCGCCTCGGCCTCGCCCTCGGCGCCGACCCCAGCGCCCTGTACCGCTACTTCCGCGACACCGACGACCTGCTGCTCGCTATCGCCGACGAGCTCATCGGCCGGACACTGCGCACCTGGCACCCCACGGGGGACTGGCGTGCCGACCTCAGGGACCTCGGCCTGCGCGTGCACTCCGGCTCCCTCGCCCATCCGCAGGCCGCCGTCCTCAGCTCCTACCGGGTGACCGGCCGGATCCACGAGATCGAGGCGGTGGAGGCGATCATCGGCGTGCTGCGCGGCGCCGGATTCCCCGACCCCGAGGCCGTACGGATCTACCACGCCTTCGTCGACCAAGCGCTCGCCTTCGCGGCCCTGGACGCCGCGAGCGTCGCCCTGCCCCGGGCCGCGCGCGACGCCGAGGCCGGCGTGTGGCAGGTGATGTACGCCCGGCTGCCCGCGGACAGCCACCCCAATATCGCGGCGACGTCCCGCCACCTCGTGCTCGACATGCGGCGCAGCGCCTATCCGACGGCGCTCGACATGCTGCTGAGCGCGGCGGCGGCCCGGCTCGCCGAGATCAGGGGAGGCGGGAACCCGTCGGGAACCCCACCGCACCCGCCCGGCCCGGCACACTGAGCCCCGCGCCACCGTCATCCCCGCAGAGCCACTTGTACGCCCTTACCCGCAGGTGTGCCGCCCGCACACAGTCGCCCAGGAGGCTGTCCGCAGATGAACCCGCCCGCCCGCACCCGGAAGCAGCGCCAGCAGGACACGCTCGCCCGGCTGGAGACCGATGTCGACGCCTGGGTGTCCACCGCCGACAGCGCCGGCGGCACGCCCCATCTGGTGCCGCTGTCCTACCTCTGGGACGGCAAGACCGTGCTGCTGGCCACCCCTGCCTCGAGCCCCAGAGGCCGCAACCTGCGGGCGACCGGCACGGTACGGCTCGGCATCGGGCCGACCCGCGACGTGGTCGTGATCGATGGCACCGTCCGGACGCTCGAAGCCGACGAGCTGCCGGACGGGGCCGGCGACGCCTTCGCCACCAGGACTGGTTTCGACCCACGTCAACTTACCGCCCACTACCAGTACTTCAGCGTCACACCGCAGCGCGTGCAAGCCTGGCGCGAGGCCAACGAGATCTCCGGCCGCGACCTCATGCGGGACGGCGAGTGGCTCGCGGCCGACTGAATCGCCCGGACGGGGTAACCCGGGACGGCAGGGCAGCGGCGTCCGTTCGGCCGCCGCGTCGTCCCGGAACCCCTTCGGAGGAAAAATGGCACTGGTCACGGCAGCCGTCGTGGTGCTGGACTGCGCCGAGCCCGAGAAGCTCGCCGCCTTCTACAAGGAACTGCTCGACGCCGAGGAGACGCACACCAGCGCGAACCGCGTCGAGATCAAGGGCACCGACGACATGCGCATGGCCTTCCGCCGGGACGGGAACGTCACACCTCCCAGCTGGCCGCGTCCCGAGAACGCCTTCCAGGCCCATATCGACTTCTACGTGGACGACCTCGACGCGGTGGAGCTCGTGGTGATCGGCCTGGGCGGGCGGGCGCTGGAGACGAAGGACGCGTCCGGACCGTACGAGGAACGCGGCTACGCCGACCCGGCCGGACACTCCTTCACCCTGCGGTGCACACGCTCCACGGCCCCCAAACAGGGCTGACCGGGAGGCTATACGGACCAACCCGCCCCGACCCGGCTCAGGCGTTGGTGGTCGATTCGGTCGCCTGCCCGCGATCCGCAAGGTACGGGCCGAGTGCCTCACGGCGTGAGCCCAGCCGGCGGAGGCGCTGGTGGCCGAGCGCCGCCCCGATGGCCGGCACCGCCGATGGCCGGTACCGCCGATGGCCGGTACCGACGCGATCGGGGCGGATGTGCATCGGCCGGCTACCGCCGTCGAGGAGGGCCGGGACCTGTCCTCGATGACGGCATCCTGACCGGCACCGCCTACCGTCTGCTGCCCGCCAGACGGCCCGGCCTCACTTCAGGTGTCGGTCCAGGAACCGGCACCCGTCCTCCAGCTCGAACCACGGGGTTCCGGTGTGCCCGCCCAGATTGGCGTGCAGCGTCTTCTCCTTGCTGCCGAAGGCGTCGAACAGGTCCAGGGCCCGCTGCCGGGGGTTGCCTTGGTCGTCCCACTGCAGCAGGAACAGCAGCGGAATGGTGACCTGCCGGGCCTCCTCGCGCTGGGCGCGGGGCACGTACCCACCGGCGAAGAAGCCCGCGGCCGCGATGCGCGGCTCGACGACCGCCAGCCGAATGCCTAGGGCGGTCCACCCACCGGAGTACCCGACCGGGCCGCCGATCTCGGGCAGTTCAAGGAGGGCGTCCAGAGTGGTCCGCCATTCCGGGACCGCCTTCTCGACCAGCGGGCCGATGAAGGACTCGAAGATCTCATCGACCGGCTCGCCGGCCTGCATCGCCCGGCGGAGGTCCGCGCGGGCCTGCTCGTCGGCGGTGGAACGGGGCCGGTCACCGCACCCGGCGGCGTCGATGCTGGCCACCGCGTAGCCGCGCGCCGCGGTGTACCGGGCCCGGGCCACCAGCCGGGGTTCCGCCTTGGGCAGGCCGTTGTTGTGGGCCATCAGGATCAGCGGGGCCGGTGCGACGGATTCAGGAGTCCACAGGGTGCCGGGGATCTCGCCGAGGGTGAATTCGCGTTCGAGGACGCCGTCGTCGAGGCGCTGTTCGGAAGTGAATTGCATGGTCGTGCCTTTCGGGAGGGCTCTGGAACGGCGCTCCCGGACGACCTATCGTCCGACCGTGACCCCGGAGGGGAGCACCCATGTCGATACTGTGTTCACGGGTACCACCTCCTCGTTCTCTCGCACGGCCTCCGGAAAACTAGCAGGGGTCGCCGTGGCCCGCCAACAGGTTTTCGCGGAGGCTCGGCGGTGAGGGCCGGTGAGGTGCTGCGCCTGAATACCCGCGATGGACAGCTCCCGGTTGACGGTGTCGGCGTCCATCGCGTCCGCTCGAGCCGCCGCCGGGTCGGCCGGCACCTCCCTACCTCTGGCACCTCCGGCACCTCTGGCAGTGCCGAGTCGTCGATCGCGGTTGCGGGGAAGACGGGCGGCCCGGCGGCCGGAATCGTCCGCCGCAGGTCGCGATGATCACCGTAGGGGCTCTCTGTCGCAGTAGATCCGGCAGGCCTGAACCATGCTCCCGTACATGCGATGAATGCGTCCCGCGCGACCTACTGTGGTCCGGCTTGGAGGAGAGCTGCTGCGCCGACCGGGGACGATCGGCGCAGCAGCACAGCAGCACAGCAGCACAGCAGCGCACCCGGGCGCGGACCGGACCCGGTCAGCGTGGTGTGCTGTCGTCGGCCTTGAACGGGCCACCGTGGCCGGGCACGATCAGGTCCGCGGCGTCCAGTACCCGGAGCCGGGAGGCGCGCAACACCTCACGGTCGGGGGCTACGGGGTCGTCCGCCGGACCGTTCGCGTCCCACCACAGGTCACCGGCGAAGGCGACCACACCCGAGTCCGTGCCGGCCAGCAGTGTGATGTCCTCGGGGCTGTGGCCCGGAGTGCGGATCAGGCGCAGCGACGGGGTGAGTTCGTAGCCCTCCGCGTCCCGGTTCCTCCACTGATCGCCGAGGTACTCCACCTTGTGGTCGTGCACACGGGCCCGCCCGAACAGGCCCACGTTCATGGTGTTGTCCGGGTGGTGGTGACTGAGCACCACGTCGGTGATGTCGTCGGGGCCGAGTCCCAACTCCGCGAGCGGGGCGAGGATTCGGTCGCGGCTCGCCACCATGCCCGGGTCGAAGATCACATGTCGGCCCGCGTCGGATATGTAGGAGACGGTGGCGGCGACCCCGGGCCCGGTGGAGCCCGTGTAGCCGGTGGTCAGGATCGTGTACACGGCGCTGCGGCCGAGCGGTGCGTCTGTCATGGCCTCAATCCTTCCTGGTGGGCGGCCCGTTCACGAGTGGCACATCTGCCGCTGATCGCAGGATTCGTGCCACACTGCGGATGTGTCCCCCTTCGTGACCGTGGCCGCGTACGCCCCGCCGGGAGTCGGCCTGCTCGCCGCCGGCATCGTCGCCGAGGTCTTCGGCCCGCACGGTGAGGCACTGCCCGGCTTCGACTTCGCCCTGTGCACCGACCGGCCGGGGCCGGTCCCCACCGACGTGGGCATACCGCTCACCGTCACACATGGCCTGGACCGGCTCGCCTCCGCCGATCTCGTGATCGCCCTGCCCTGGGCCGACTTCCGTACACCACCCGCTCCCGCCGTGCTCGACGCGCTGTCGGACGCGCACGGGCGCGGCTCGCTGGTCGCGGCCCACTGCGTCGGCGCCTTCGCGCTCGCCGCCGCCGGACTGCTCGACGGCCGACGGGCCACCACCCACTGGCGGTTCGCCGAACTGCTCGCCCGCCGCCACCCCGACACCACCGTCGAACCCGACGCCCTCTACATCGACGAAGGGCGCATCTTGACGGGCGCGGGAGCCGCCGCGGGCTTCGATCTGTGCCTGCACCTGCTGCGGCGGGAGCACGGAGCCGCGATGGCCAACGCCGTCGCCCGGGACGTGGTGCTGCCCTCGCACCGCGACGGCGGGCAGGCGCAGTACCTGGCAGCCCCCGCCCCCGAGGACTGCGGCGACGAGCGTCTGGCCGAGGTACTCGCGTGGGCCCGCGAAAACCTCCACGAACCGCTTCCCGTAGCGGAATTGGCCCAGCGCGCCATGATGAGCAAACGCTCCTTCGCCCGCCGCTTCACCGCCGCGACCGGTACCACCCCCCACGCCTGGCTGCGCAGCCTGCGGCTGAGCAGCGCCGAGGAACTCCTGGAGACCACGGACCTCCCGGTGGAGGAGATCGCCCGCCGCGTCGGATACGGAAGCGCGGCCGTCCTGCGCGAACAGTTCGTACGACGCAGGGGAGTGCCGCCCCGCTCCTACCGCCGTTCCTTCACGAACACGCCGTAGCGAGCACGCGGCCAGCCGGGTGGGCCGAGCCGCATCGGCCTCGCGGTGAACACCGCTACTGCGCAACGTCGTTGCCGTCACCTTGACCGGCATCGCTGACCCTGCCGGCTCACAGATCCATCACGGGCCGCAGGTCTGCTCGCCTCCTTCGAACGACCTCGCCCGCCGGCGCTTGCGGTGCCCTCGACCGATCCGGTGCCGGGCTCGTCCCACGCAGGATGCGCAGGGATACTTCGACGCGTTCCTTTCACACTCGGAGGGCCCATGCAGCTCCTTCCCCGCTCACTGTCGGGCTGGACCATCGCGGTCTTCGGCCTGCTCGCCGCCGCAATGGGCGCACTGGGGCTGATCGCTCCGGAGACCCTGCTCTCGCTCATGAGCCTCGCGCCGGACGCAGCACCCGAACGCGCGCACGACGACTACACGTTGGTCTTCCTGACCGCCTCGTCCATGGCGGCGCTGAACATGGGCGTGTACTACGTGCTGGCCTCCCTCTCCGACTGGAAGGCCTTCTTCCGTTGGACGGTCCCCTTCCGCCTGCTGACCTGCACGGTCTTCACGCTCGCGGTACTCGGCGGCCGTGCACCGAACGGCTTCCTGGGTGTGGGCCTGTGGGAGGGAATAGGAGGGCGCGGCGCTGCTCCACGAGAAGCGGCGCGCGCTTCCCGCGGCTGACGGGACCGCACAGGACGGGCGCACGGAACGGTCGATCCAGCCCCCGGCGATGAGCTGAGCAGGCGGAGGTCCCCACGTCGGCCGAGCGCGCGGGCACCATACGCCGACAGGAGAAGGTCCCTCGGCCCCAGGAGGTCGCGCCCGGGACCGGCCGGCCTCCTCATACGCCTAAGCGAAACCGCATGCACCGCGACCAGTACGGAACCCACCCCGACGGGTGCGGGGCGTGCTTGCCCAGGCCGTGTCCCTGGAATTGCGGCAGGTCATCCATCCGATCGCTGAGATACGTCCGGCTTCGGCGTCGTGGGATCAGATGCGGGGAACGTAGCGACGAAGGCTTGAACGCCTCTTTTCTCAGTCGCGGCCGGATGTGTCGGGGGAGGGCCACACTCCGGTGGAACGTTCGATGGCCTTCGCGCCCGTGCGGTCCACCGCACTGCGCACGACGGCGAAGATCGCGCCCTGCAGGGCGGCGGCGAGCAGCACCTCGCCCCAACCGCGCTCCTTGTCCAGGGCGTCGGGAGCGTCTTCCTCGTGACGTATTGCCATCCAGGCCTTCTGGAAGGCGAGTCCGGCGAGGGAGCCTCCCGCCCAGCTCAGCACGAAACCGACCGGCTTGTAGGTCATGGACAGCTTGCGCTTCTTCTGCTTCTTGGACACCTGAAGCTCCTTCATTCGTTCTCGAGGCCGCGGATGCACGCCGGGCCTGCTCCGGCGGTACGAGTGCCCGATTTGCGGCGCTCGATTCCCTCGGCCGCAACGGTGTGAGGCGCGAAGGCAGGGGAAACCGGCCGGAGTGAGCGCTGACGACACGCAGGAACGGCCGGAAGAGAACCAGCGGACGAACGACAAGGAGGACGGGTCGGACAGCAGAACCCGGGTCACCGTATGGGTGGCGCTGGGCGCCAACCTGCTGATCGCCGTGGCCAAGGCGGTGGGTGGTCTGCTCACTGGATCGCCCGCGCTCCTCTCGGAGGCAGCGCACTCCGTCGCGGACAGCCTGAACGAGGTGTTCCTCCTCACCGCTCTCCGCCGCAGCCGCCGCCCCGCCGACCGCAAGCACCCGTTCGGCTACGGCAAGGAACGGTTCTTCTGGTCACTGCTCGCGGCCGTCGGCATCTTCGTCATGGGCGGCTGCTTCTCCTTCTTCCAGGGTTTCGAGGCACTCCGGAACGGCGCCGAGGAGTCCTTCAGCGGCTATATGGCGGGGATCGCGGTACTCGGCGTGGCC
Source organism: Streptomyces sp. NPDC005141 (assembly GCF_053599975.1). NCBI lineage: Bacteria > Bacillati > Actinomycetota > Actinomycetes > Kitasatosporales > Streptomycetaceae > Streptomyces > Streptomyces sp. NPDC005141. Next base: position 11,964 of record NZ_JBSFYW010000092.1, read on the forward strand.
CTGCTCGCGGAAGGCGCCTCGCTGCTGAGGGCGATCTTCCAAGTACGCGGCAAGGACGGCGACGGCATGCGCGACCCGGCCCTGCGGACGGTCGTCGCGGAGGACGGCACCGCGGTGCTCGGCGTGACCCTCGCGATCATCGGCATGGTGCTCCACGTGGTCACGGGCCAGGTCGTGTGGGAGGCCTCCGCCTCCTTCGCCATCGGGCTGCTGCTCGTGCTCGTCGCCTTCTGGCTCGGCCGTGACGCGCGCGACCAGCTCATCGGGCGGGCCGTCGACGAGGAACAGAGCGGCCGGATCCGTGAACTGCTGAAGGCGCAGCCCGAGATCGACAGCGTCGAGGCGCTGCTGACCATGGAGCTGGGTCTCGGCTCGACGCTGGTGGCCGCCCGGATCGACCTCGTCCCGGGGCTCGACAGCGAGGAGGTCGAGGAGGTCGCCGTGCGCATCAAGCGCTCCGTGGCCCACACCTTCCCCGAGGCCGACCAGATCTTCCTCGACGTCACCGACGCCCGGGCCGCGCGAGCGGCCGCCCGCCGCGGCGAGACGGGGGCGAGCGACTGGGCGCAGGCCGGCGACGCGGCAGCGGGAAGCCCCGCCGCGACGGGGGGACGCGGCGGGGCCTGACGCACGGGTGCCCGACGCCCGGCGGTTCATGCACACCGATCGCACGGAAATCCGGGAGCGATCGGTGCCCGCCGGGGCGCCGGTCTCAGCCGGTCGGGCCGACCGGTCTCGGTCGGCCGGCCCGACCGAGGTCAGTCGGTCGGCTCCAGCACGAAGACGGGGATCTCCCGGTCGGTCTTCGTCTGGTATTCGGCGTACGGGGGATACGCGGCGACCGCGCGCTCCCACCACTGGGTCTTCTCCTCGCCCGTGATCTCCCGGGCCGTGAACTCCTTGCGCGCGGGCCCGTCCTGGAGCTCGACGCGGGGATCGGAGGTGACGTTGTAGTACCAGACCGGGTGCTTGGGAGCGCCGCCCAGTGAGGCGACCACCGCGTACCGTCCGTCGTGCTCGACGCGCATCAGCGGGGTCTTGCGGATCTTGCCGCTCTTGGCGCCGCGCGTCGTGAGAATGATGACGGGCATGCCGGTGTCCATCAGCGTCGTCCCCTTGGTCCCACCGGAACCCTCGTACAACTCCACCTGTTCCCGCACCCACTGCGTAGGGCTGGGCTCGTACTCGCCCTCAAGTGGCATGACTTCCGTCCCATCGTCGCGTCGGAATGGCCGTGTCTCGGCACGATTCAACACCAGTGCGGACGTGAATCTTCCGCACCGCCGCCCCGCGTGGCTTCCCGCGCCGGGCAGGCGCCCGGTGAAGCGCACCCGGCGCACCGCCCACGCCGGGCGTCTCACCGTCGGGACGGCGCCGGGGCTCCCGGCGCCGCACCGCCGAGGACGTGCCGACGGCCCGGCGCGTCGCCGCCGGGAACCGGCTCAGCCCCAGGTCGCCCCCGCCGGCTCCTTGATGGTCGCGTTGAGCCGGTTGAAGAAGTTGGTCGTCGCGATCCAGAGGATGAGCGCGGCGAGCTGCTGCTCGTCGTAGTGGTCGGCCACCTCGTCCCAGAGTTCGTCGGAGACGGCGTCACCACTGCGGTCGTTCAGCCGGGTCATCTCCTCGGCCAGGGCCAGCGCGGCCCGTTCGGCGTCCGAGTAGTACGGCGCCTCGCGCCACGCCGCGACCGACCAGAGCCGCTCGTCGGTCAGGCCCGCCTTCTTCCCGCCCTTCCCGCCGGCGTCGACACAGGCGCTGCACCCGTTGATCTGACTGGCCCGCAGATGCACGAGCTCCAGGGTCTGCTGGGGGACACCGCCCCTGCCCGTGGCCTTGTACAGCCCCTGGACCGCCTCCATGGCGCCGGGAAGGATCATCGCCGGGTTCTTCATCCGTGCCTGCATCAGCTTCTCCTCGGGAATGCGCGGTGCTTGTCGCCCCGTCACCGCACTGACGGAACCCGGCGCGGGAATGTGACAGGCGGCAGAACCTCATGGCCGGGCCATGAGCACACGTGCGGCCAGCAGCATGATCACGGCGCTCGACGCGAGCCCCGTCACCAGCCGCCCCCGGTGCCCCGTCAGAGTCCGGCCCAGCAGTGCGCCGCCCCCGGCGATCAGGAGCTGCCAGCTCGCGGACGCCACGAACGCGGCGAGGACGAACACCCCCTGCTCCAGCGGACGTACGGCCTCGGCCGTCCGGCTGCCGAGCACCAGGGCGGCGAAGTAGACGACTGTGGTGGGGTTCAGCAGCGTGATCCCCAGCAGCGCCAGGTAGGCACGGGCCGGGCGCGGGGGATCCTGCCCGGCACGCACGGGGAGCCGCCGCTCGCGGTACTGGCGGACCGCGCCGGTCGCACCGCGGACCGCCAGCACGGCGAGGACCAGTACGGAGGCCCAGCGCAGCGGGAGCAGGAACGGCTGGAGCCCGGCCGCGAGCGCCGTACCGCCCAGGGCGGCGACGAGCGCGTACAGTCCGTCGGCCGTCGCGACGCCCAGCGCGGCGGAGGCGCCGATCCGCAGGGACGTACGGGCGGTGAGGGAGACGAGATAGGTCGCGACCGCTCCGACGGGCATGGCGATGCCATAGCCCGCGAGAAGCCCCGCGACGAGCGCGGCGGTCACGACCGGGGAAGCTCGGGCCTCCGCGGTCGGCCGGGCTGCTGCTGGACCCGCACCGGACGAACGGCGGCGGAGGTCGGCGGCAGGAAGGCTTCGATCGTGAACATGGGCAGATGCTCGGGCCAACGGATGTGCCCGCGCAACCGATTTTCGAAAGGGGGTGTTCTGGAGGAGATGGAGCGATGCTCGCGTTGCTGGGGCTGGTGCTGGCCCACTACTCGATGATCCACACCCCTCCTGGGGAACTGCCCGCGCTGCTCGCCGAGCAGGCGCGTGTCCTGGCACCAGGGGGCCTGCTCCTGGTCTCGTTCTTCGCGACCGACGCGCCCGAGCCGGTCCGCTTCGACCACAAGGTGACGCCCGCCTATAGCTGGCCGGCGGACCGGTTCGCCGAGCTGCTGGCCGGGGCCGGGCTCGTTACATTCGCCCGGCTGCTCCACGACCCGGCCTCCGAGCGGGGCTTCCTCGACGCCCACTTGCTGGCCCGCCTCCGCTAGAGCATGGCCTTCTACTGTGGTGGGCTCTCGTAGTCAACTGTCGCTGGCTCCCCGAGGAACCCAGCCCGCTGGTGACCTTGCGTGATCTCCTGGGGCGTATCGGCTCCATGTCCCGCCGGTCTCTCTGATGAGGCGGCTGGTGGTCTTGTCGTGGTAGTCGAGGGCGTTCGCGACGACGGGGCCGGGTAGTTCGAGGAGTTGCTGCCGGATGGCGGCGCCGCGGGCAGCGGCGGCCGGGACCCCGACCTCGTTCAGGAGCGCGGACAGGTCCCCGTCACCAGGGCGGAGCCCGGGAAGAGCACGGTCCTGACCGCACCCTGGGCAGATGCCTCGTGTCCGGACGGCGCGGTCCAAGCAGGTTCGGCAGACATATCCGTCCGGCCAGGTCCCGGCCTTGTGCCTGCGGCGGACGCAGGCAGCACTCGGCCATGTACCAGCGTTCGTACTGCTCGTCGGTGGCGTAGGGGCGGGTCATGCGTCGGGCAGGATGCGGGCGGCGCGGGGCCGCAGCTTCGCGACGTTCGCGGGCGGGGCGGGCAGGTCTCCGGTGGCGGTCTTGCGGACTCCGCCGTTCTCGGCCGTGGTGGCCACGAGGTCGGCCGGAGAGCAGGAAAGGATGTCGTAGAGCGCGGCCATGACCTGCAACGACAGGCGTTCCGGGGTGCCGGAGACCAGACGGTGGACCTGGGAGGCGGACAGGTCGATGCCGCGTTCGTGCAGCAGCGGCACCAGTTCGGTGGCCGTGAAGATCTGGTGTTGGGCCATGATCTCGCGCAGCCGCCAGGCGTATCCGACCTTGCGTTTCATGTCTGCCTCCCGGTCTGGGTCTGGAGGGCCGCGGCGATGGTGGAGTCCAGATGCCGTCGCGGGGTGCGGGTGCGGAAGTCGGAGGACACGCCGGTGTAGAGCGAGGTGGTGCTGGCGTGCTCGTGGCCGACCTGCTCCTGGACGAAGCGCGGGACGAGCTGGACGCGCTCCGTGCGCGGCTGCTGGCCGTACTCCCGCTCGTGGACGAGAGCGCCCGCGAGGCTGTGTCCGGCGTCCTCAAAAGCTGGCTGGTTCTCGTCCAGGTCCTCTGCGTCGACTGGCTCACCCAGGCGACCTGTACCCGCACCCAGTTGCGCGACGTCTGCGTCGGCGCGGTTCTCGGCGCCCTCCGGCCACTGCTCGCCGAGAACCCCGCCCCCGACTGGCCGTCACAGGGGCCCGGCGCGGGCACTTGGAGCCTGTCCGACGGATGAATGGCGCGCAGAGCCCGGTCCGTCGCCGATTGCGGTGAAGAATCGGAGGATTGGACGTAGGACCATCACTGGGGAGGGATCCTGATCATGGCTGATGCGCAAGTCCGTAAACACACGAGGCCTGTTGTCGAGCGCGCCGTGGCAAGTCTCGGCGACTATGACCATGTGGATGCGGTGGCCGTGGATCTCCCCGCAGGTACGAGCGCAATCGAGTTCACTCGTATGGTCTTCACCGGGACTCCTGAGTGGGTGCACAGACTGCTCACCCTGCGCGACATGCTGATGGCGCCCTTCGGACTCCAGTCGCAGAAGCGCGTCCCGGTGCAGGACATCCGGATCGAGCCCGGTCTCAAGATGGGGCCCTTCCGGTTGTTGACCGTGACCGAAGACGAGGTCTTGTGCGGAGACGACGACAAGCACCTGGACTTCCGTACCTCTTTCGCGGTTCGTCCGTCTTCCTCTGGTGAGGGGCGGGAAGGCGTGTGCACGACGGTCGTTCGGTTCCACCGCCCAGTCGGACGCTTGTACTTCAAGGCGATCCAGCCATTTCACAACCTGATCATTCCCCGCGTTGTCGCAGGTGCTGTCCGTGTCTGACAGTCGCTTTCCGTGCGCGGTCTACGTGCTCCAGCCGGCCGGCACCCGGGCCCGCAAGTTCGCCTTCGGCAAGGCCTGGGCCGTGGAGTCGCTGAGCGCGGCTGACGTCCGCCGCTTCCTTGCCCGGCCGGAACAGCAGACGACCGCGGCTACCGCGAAGGAGACGCACAAGGTTCTCCGTACGGCTCTCTCGGCCGCCTGCCGTGAGGAGCTGATCGCCACGAACCTCGTCACCCTCATCGACGCGCTTCTGGTCGAGTCCCGCAGGCTCGATCCCTGGAGCATCGCCGGGAGTCAGCGACCAGGTGTTCACCACGCGAACGGGGCGGCCGATCGAGCCACGCAACGTCTACCGCTCCTTCACTTGGGTCGCCACGAACGCGGGTCTTCGGGTCATCCGGCTGCACGATGCCCGGCACGGCTGCGCGACCCTGCTCACCGTGGCCGGCGTGGCGCCACGCGTCGTCATGGAGATCCTGGAGCACAGCCAGATCGCCGTCACGATGAACGTCTACGCCCAGGTCGTCCAGGACACACAGCGCGAGGCGGTCAGTCACATGGATCGGCTGCTCATGCGGCGCCTGCAGCGCGAGTAACCACAGCACTGATGTCAGATCCGGATGTCAAAGACCCCCAGCCATGATCGGCTGGGGTCCTTTGATCCTCCTGGTGGGCGCGGACGGTTTCGAACCGCCGACATCCGCCTTGTAAGTTCGCTCCATCAGCCGCTCTGGAGCTTTTAGGCCCTCGTTCGTCGGGCGCGTTCGGTTGCTCAAGGCTGCCTGTGTACGCCGTCGTTGATGTCAGCTGGTGATGTCAGGTTGGATGGTGCGATGGAACGCGTTGAGGCAGAGCTGTTCACGGACGGCGGGAGCAACGCTGTGGTGCGCCTGCCACCCCGTCGGTTCCCCGGCGTCTTGATCCAGGATGACTCCGTCTCCATCATCCGCAGCGAAGTTGCCGAAGTCGTTGAAGCCTGTGACCAGGGCGACCTCGCCGGGGCACGGGAAACCGCCGGCCTTCTGCTGGCCGACCTCGATGAGCTGCTGGCGCGGTACACCGCCGCGCTGGATGCCCACAAGGTCGCGCGGCCGTACTGATCGCAAGGCTCTGGTCTGAAAGCTGGATCGCTGCTTTGTAGGGCGGCCGTACGGGGCGACGAAGGTGTGCAGGTCACGCTGAGTTTCGGAGAGTCCCCAGCTCGGCGCTTCTCGGCTGCGGCGGACCGTGGTTGACCATCCGGTGTGGCCCGGCTGTGGCACGCACCGGCACCCGCATTAAGAGTTCGATTACCAGGGCCGACGCCCCTCTAGCACGACTGAAATTCGCACCCTAGACTTGCGTCGGATAAGCCAAAGTACACGCATTCTTGAACCCGCCGATGCGCATGAATTGACGGAGGTTCGCCATGCAATTTGCCGGAGTGGCCATTTCTATTCTTGCACTCGGAATCAGCATCTTCTCGCTTGCGGATCGAAAGAGACTTGACAAGCGAGACCTCACCCTCAAGCTGCACGAGACACTCCTCTCCCCCGAATTGCAGGCCGGAAGACATATTCTTTTCAACCTCGACAAAGAGGTATCCGAACTCAGCCGAGAAGAATATGGCAAAGCAAATCGAGCATTGGCCACCCTTGACGCCGCAGGTTTCTATTGCACCAAGGGGTACATCAACGAGGGGGACTTTCTCGAACTTTGGTCACCTTCTTTGGCTAAGCTCAAATACAAGGCGGCGCCGTTTCTTGCGCATCGAGACGCAGCGAGGCCAGCCGATCTGCCCGCCTGGCCTTACTATAGGCAACTGGTTGATAAAGCCGAGAATGTTCTCAACTCTCGCTGATATGCGCTGCCCACTTATATAGACACAGCATATGATCCGTAGCTCTATGTGGATCAGTCAAGAGAGGTCATACAGGTTCGCCTTGCGCCTTTGAAGAGCACTGCCAGGCACGGACGATGGCCGTGGTTGCTGTACTTCAGTGCTGTACCGCGCGCATCCGCTCCAGGAGGTTGCCACTTGAAGTCAGAAGCTACGGATGATCAACCATCCGGCGATTCCGAGCACCAGCAGGTATCCACCGATAGAGAGTGTTTTGCCCAAGCCTTCGCGACCAGCGTTCTCGATCCACCGGCCGATGATCCCGACCAGCGGTGCCACAAAAATGATCAGAAGGATGCCGATAAAGAAGTCCATGATGCCCCCTGGCTGCGATGACTTCCTGGTGATCTAGGGCGTGATCGTAGGTCACGGGATCTCCCAGGGGGAAGCTCCGCACCTGCCCAAACCGTGTGGCAGACCTTGATCGCCAGGTCATGTGGCTTGTGCTGCATCCAGCAAGGTCGGTGGAGCCTCAATCACTGATGCAAGCCAGCGGGGCGCCGTCCATCGGTTGCGGTTGGCGCCCCGCGTTGAGCACAGGATTTGATCTATGGCCTCATCTTTATCAGGTCGGTCACACGGACCCAGACACGTCGGTCAACCTGTTCTCCGCCTCGTCCTGCTGGCCGCTGAGGTTCGGCGTCGACCGTCCGTGTTCGCTCGTGTTGGTGTCAGGCGCTGGTGTCAGATCTCGAACTCTGGCGGGGGCGCCGCCGCCTGGACGGCGCCCCGCTTGGTGTCAGCCGACGTGCAGGGTCAGGGCGGCGGTGTGGAGCGTGCCGCCTGTCTGGAACTGCAGGAACAGCCGCCAGTTGCCTGCGGTGGGCAGTTCGGCGTGGAAGGCCAGATCCGGGCCGCCGTTGTCGCCGGTGACCTTGGTGGTCGGGTGGAGATGGGCGAACTCCTGGTTGCCCTCGTGGAAGGCGGTCAGGTGGGCGTAGGTGTCCAGGTAGGGCTGGAGGTCGGTGACCGGCTTGCCGTCCTTTGACACGGTGACGCTCACGGGGTGGGCCATGCCGGCCATCGGCTCGCCCTTGACGGTGACGGTGTACCCGTCGACCTCCGCGGTGGTGGCCGGCGCGGGCAGCGGGGTCTTCGTGGCGTTGCCGGGGACGGTGAGGGTGCGGCTGAGAACAAAGTCCTTGCCCTTCCCTGTGCCGCTGTCGGGGGTGAAGCTGGCGAACGTGCGCCAAGAGCCGGGTGCCAGTGAGGTCAGGTCGGCCGTCCAGGTGCCGTTCGGGGCCATCGTGGGGTGGATGTGCTGGAAGCCGGTCAGGTCGGAGCGGATGGCGTAGAAGTGCATCCGCTTGGTCTGGTCGAGGGCGAAGCTGGTGACCGGCTTGTCGCCCGTGCCGGTGACTGTGAACCGGTACGCGGCCTGCTTGCCGGACGGCAGGGTCACGTCCTTCGAGGTGAGGCGGTAGCCGTCCTGAGTGTCGGACAGTCCGTTGCCGTCAGCCATATGGTCCATGCCCGGCATGTCGCCCGTTGAGGATGACGCGCTCTGCGACGACGACGTGGAGGGCATGGTGCCGTGGTCCATACCGGGCATGGACGAGGAGTCGCCGGAGGAGCCACAGGCGGCCAGAGTCAGCGCGAGAGCGGCTGCCGTACCAGCCACAGCGACAGTGCGGCGGCGCACGGTGAAACGAGATGAAGCGAACATCGAATGGTGGTCTTTCCGGGTGGGCGCACCACACCGGTGGCGCGCGGAAGTGAACAGGACACGGGGCCGAACCGGCCGTTGCCGAAGTTCGGCGTCGTGTCTGTCACGTCCGTGCGATGCACACCTGGAGCAGGAGATCTCGTCCGCTGGACGGCGGCCCCCGCCACTCCGTCCGGCCGACAGCCGCCCGAAGTCCGGCTGGCATCCAGACGGCCAGCACCGTGACGGCGGCCACGGCGAACAAGCCGGGCGCAGGCAGGGGGATCCGCTCAGACGCTGGCGTCGACACGCACAGCACCCCGGACATTCCCGAAGCATCTGCGTGGCGCACGCTCAGGCCCGCCTGATGCGCGTCCGGCGTGTGGGCCATGGTCGCTGGGGCAACGTCATGGCCGCCGGGCATCGGCGAGGACATCGCCGGCATCGCCCCGTGGCACCCCCCGGCGGCGGTGGCCGGAGCGCCATGCATGAGGAACAGGCCGAACAGGATCGCGCACACCGCCAGCAGCCGGGTCACGCCCCGGTTGCCTGCCTGTCCGCTACCCACAGCCGTTCCTCTTCCTTGCTCGCTGTCCGCGTATTGTCCTACTCGGACAATACCCGGGCAGGGTATCGTTCGCCCGACTCATTCGCATCCGGCTCCCGCCTGGACTGTCGGTCAGAACCTGATCACATCAGCCACCACCCTCCTCAGCTTCCATCCCGTCTGCCGTCGGCCCACACACCGTGGAGCGGGCGTGGTTCCTGGCGTCCAGGTGGAGCGCGCCACTGTACGAACGACTGTGAGGATTGGTTGAGGCATCGCTCGGAGGTCTGACCCACCGAACGATTGACGCTTCGGGCTGCCCTTCAAGGAATCGTCGGCCGGCCGGGCGGTGCCGCTTTGCGCGCGTCCGGCCGAGCGTCTGTGACCTCATAGCGCCTCTGTGTGTCAAGCGGCTTGAGCGAGGTGGTTCCGTTGGTCTCGTTTCATGATCCGGTAGACCACGTTGGACAGGCGTCGCTTGAGAGCCCGGCGGGCCTCCGAAGGCGTCTTCCCCTCAGAGATCTTGCGGAGGTAGTAGTCCTGCCCGCGCCCGCCGTCGCGGATCTGGCAGATGGCGATGGTGTGCAGGACCGAGTTCAGCGCACGGTTGCCGCCGGTGTTGAGTCGGTGGCGGACGTTGTTGCCGCTGGAGGCGTCCAGGGGTGCGCTACCGGTATAGCTGGCGAAGTGGTGTTCGGTGGGGAACCGGCTGATGTCCCCGATGTGGCCGAGGACCTTCGCGGCCAGCACGGTGCCCAAGCCCGGCAGGGTGGTCAGCGTGGTGCGGGTCGCAGCGATGGCCTCGCGCATCTCGGCTTCGTTGACCTTGACCTGCCGGTCCAGTTTGCGCAGGTCGGCCAGCAGGTCACGCGCTATGTCCCGGCGGCAGTTGTCGGTGGCCGTGACCGGCCGGATGCCCTTCATCAAGGTGGCGGCCTTGTCTGCCGACAGGCCGGTGGGTGCTCCGCCGGGCAGGAGATCGCGCAGGACGGCGTGAAGTCGGTTGAGGACGCGGGTGCGTTCGTGGACGAGGTCGTCGTGCCGCTCGGTCAGCAGCCGCAGGATCGTGGTCTGGTCCTCCCGGACCACGGGGCGCAGGTCATGGCGGAAGAGGGCGGCCTGGGCGACGTGGAGGGCGTCCTTTGCATCGGTCTTGCGGTCACCGCCGGTGGCCAGCAGCCGGGCCCGGGCTGACAGGGTGGAGGGCACGTCGACCACGTTCTCGCCCGCGACGGCCAGTTGCTGGGCGAGCGAGCGCCCCAGGCCGCCGGCACCCTCGACCGCGAAACGACGGTCGGGCCACTGCTCGCACCAGCGCATCAGCTGGCGGAAGGTGCCAGCGTTGACGACGAACCGGCGCTGGGCGACCTGGTGGCCGGCGGCGTCGACGGCGACGGCGGTGTGGGACGACTTGTGGGGATCGACACCGATCAGGATCACAGGCTGCTGTCCTCGCACTCGATGAGACAGGAAGGGGAGTGCGGTGGGCACCCTGACTTGAAGCCACTGCGTCATCTTCATGCCTCTGTCGAGCCACACCGCGCGGGTGTCGGCCGGCGGCGGCACGCTATCAGTGAGCCAGCCCGATGGCGGCAAGGAGCACTGCGGGCCCGTGCCGACCGACACCCTGGACGCTACGGCTGCAGACCGAGCATCTGGAGTCGATTCAACAAGTCAGGAGCCCGGCCAAAGGTCCCATCACACTCCCCCTACCTCACGGAAGGACAGCAGGTAGCGGCATGACGGATCAGATCGCGGTGGCCGGCGGGGTGGACACTCATACCGACTTCCACCAGGCAGCGGTGATCGACAGCATTGGCCGACACCTGGCCACTGCTCCGTTCCCCACCACCCCCCGACGGCTACTGCCGCCTGCTGGGGTGGATGCGCATGCATGGTGACGTGCTCGCCGTCGGGGTTGAGGGAACCGGTGCCTTCGGTTCCCAACTCGCCCGGTTCCTCCGGGCGAGCGAGGTGGCCGTGGTCGACGTCGACCGCCCTGACCGCAAGGCCCGGCGGGCCAACGGCAAGTCCGACCCCGTCGATGCCTGTGCCGCCGCGACCGCCGTGCTGTCCGGCCGCGCCCATGGCCGGCCCAAGACCCGCGACGGCATCGTCGAGGCCATCCGGTCCCTTCGGGTGGTTCGCCGCTCGGCCGTCAAATCCCGCACCCAGACGATCAACCAGATCCGCACGCTCATCGTCTCCGCCCCCGCCGAGGTCCGGGAATGCCTGCGCAGCCTGCCCACCTACCAGTTGATCGCACAACTGGCCCGCTCCCGCCCCGGGGCGGACCTCGCCGACCCGACCTGCGCGGTCCGAACCGCACTACGACGTCTGGCCCGCCGCTACCAGCACCTCACCCAGGAGATAGCCGACGCTGACGCCGAACTCGACCCCCTGGTCGCGCAGGCAGCTCCCGGGCTGATGGATCTGATCGGTGTGGGCACCGAGACAGCCGCCCAACTCCTGATCACCGCAGGCGACAATCCCGACCGGCTGAAGTCCGAAGCCGCCTTCGCCCACCTGTGCGGGGCAGCCCCCATCTCCGCCAGTTCCGGACGGACCAACCGCCACCGCCTCAACCGTGGCGGCGACCGCCAGGCCAACCATGCCCTCCACACGATCGCCCTCGTGCGCATGCGCTACGACTCCCGCACCCGGCACCACGTCGCGCGACGCACTGCCGAAGGCATGTCCAAGAAGGACATATTCCGCTGCCTCAAACGCTTCATCGCACGCGAGGTCTACAAGCATCTGGCCGGCATGAACATTCCACAACTACACCTTCCACAGGCCACTTGACGTTCTATAAGAGTCGACCGTTCACCTGCGGTGACGCCCCGCGGGCGTGAAAATCGGTACAGGGGCTGTCCGCCGACGCCGCTTGATGTTTGGGCCGTGAGCCCG
>NZ_JBSFYW010000093.1:0-23464 GCF_053599975.1 Streptomyces sp. NPDC005141
ACACGCTGTCCACGGCCCCGATCAGGTGATCAGTCGTCGTACTCATCAGGCTCACTCCTTCGAGGAGGTCAACACCTGATTCATGACACTCCCTCAGTGGAAGCCGAGCATGCCGGGGGTGTCGATGCCGATGGCGAGGATGCCGGGCGGGTAGCGGTTCTCGTCGTCGGTCAGGAGGATCGGCATGCCGTCGGCGCCCGTGCGGCGCAGTGCGGTGTAGAGGGCGTGGCAGGTGTCCATGCCGCCGTAGCCGTCGCGGAACATCGTGCCCACGGAAGGTGCATCGATCTGCCCGAGCGGCTCGACATCGGTGCACGGGTATCCGAGGACGGCGCGCGAGGCTCCCGGGTGGTCGGCCTCGGCCTGCGCCAGGCAGAGAGCCGGCACGAGGAGCCGGTCGCCGCTTCCGGTGACGTTGACCGCGAGCGCGTTGAGCGCCTTGTGACCAGAGGCCAGGGCGGTCACGGCACTGGTGTCGAGAATGATCACGCGGCGTCCTTGCCCGGCATGGCGAGCACCTTCTCCGACGCGATGCGCCGCAGATTGCTGAGCACGTCCAGCGCAGCGAACTCCTCGTCGCTGACGTCGACGCCGATCACCTCTCGTGCATGCGCCCGCGCCGCCGAGACCTGCTCGGCCCGCTGCGCGGCGGTGGGCTCCGCGGTCGCGAGTGCGTCGACGAGCTGGCCGATGCTCAGGCCGCGCTCCTCCGCGAGCTCGGCGAGGTGGTCGCGAGTCTGCTTCGTCACCTGGATCGTCGTATTGGTCATAGTGTGACCATAGCAGCCCTATAGTGGCCGGCCTCGTCACTCGGGCGTACGCGCAGCCAGCTGTTGGCGGCGATCTGCTGCCCTCCGCTCCCCGGACCCATGTCTCGTCCCGGGATGTCAGTGACACGCGTGCTGGGCACGTGAAATGGGTGAAGAGCGCGCCGGGCCCGGGCGCAGCCGCGTACGGCGCGAGCATGTGCGGGCAGAACAGCTCAACCACCCCTGCCCGGCGGCGCCCGTCACCGGGCATCCACCGCCGGCGTGCACCTGCCGGCCCGCCGCCCAACGCCCGCCGATCCTCGTCGGGGCTCCGATGGTCTGCGTGGCGGGTGTCCGTGCGCGGCCGCTACTGGCCCGCCGCCCGCTGTGCGACGGCGACGAGTTGGTCGAAGCGGCGCATCAGGGCGTCCTGTTCGGCAGCGAGCCGTTCGATACGGCGTTGCAGCCGGGCCAGTTCGCCGCCCAGGCCCGCGAGGACTGCGTCGGGATCGGCGGCCGGGGCCGGCAGCGGCAGCGGGTGCACCGACGCCATGCGTTTGTGACCGGCCGCCCGGGGCGGTGCCAGGTCCGGATCGTGCCGCAGGATCGCCTCCAGCCGCTCGCGCAGGGCGGCCCCCGGCTCCACGCCCAGCTCACGCACCAGGCGCCGGCGCACCCGGTCGTACACCCCCAGCGCCTCCGCCTGGCGCCCGCACCGGTACAGGGCCACCATCAGCAGGTCGTGGAACCGCTCCCGCACCGGGTGATCGGCCGTCAGCTCCTCCAGCTCGCCGATGATCTCCTCGTGCCGGGCCGCCCGCAGACACGCCTCGTAGAGGGCCTCCAGCGCGGCCAGCCGCTGCTCCTCCAGCCGCGCCGCCTCGGCCGCGCAGACACCGCCGCGGGCACTGCCCTCCAGCGCCGGCCCCCGCCACAACGCCAGCGCCGCGCGCAGCAGTTCGGCCGCGCGGCGCGGATCGGTGGCGGCGGCCGCCCGGCCCCGGGCGGCCAGTTCCCTGAACCGCTGCGCGTCGCTCGCATCCGGGCCCGCGCGCAGGAGGTAGCCGGGCGGCCGCGTCACGATCCACTCCCGGTCCCGCCCCACCGCCCCCGGCCCCGGCCCGGACTCCGGCCCTTGTCCGGGTTCGGGTACGAGCCGGCGCAGCCGGGCCACATGGGCCTGCAGCGCGTTCGCCGCGTTGGCCGGCGGACGGTGCCCCCACAGCTCGTCGATCAGCCGGCGGACGGGCACGACGTGCCCGGATCTGGCGACGAGCGCGCCCAGCAGGGCGCGTTGCTTGGCGCCCGCCGGAACGATCCTCAGACCGGTTCGCTCGTCCTGGATCTCCACGGGACCGAGAATGCGGAACTGCATCTCTTCCTCGTATCTTCCTCGCGGCTCCCCAACCGGCCCGGTGACGGGCACGCCGCGCACGGTGCCCTCTCCTCAACCGGTACGGGCCGGCCGCCTTTTGACCGGACAGCGGTCCTCACCGGCCGGACGCCGCCGGGCACCTGCCCGGCCCGGACATCCCGGCCCGGACATCGTGGCCCGCTCGGCCCGGCCTCTCACGCGGCGGCCGTCGCCGCCACCACCGGACCCGCACCACGGACACGTCCGCCACCAGCAGCAGTACCGCCACCAGCAGCGCCGGCGGTCCCGGTCGGGGCGGGGGCGGGGGAGCGGGTGAAGGCGGGGGCGACCTCGGCGGCGAACAGCTCCATGGCGCGCACGGCGCGCCCGTAGGGCAGATGCCCCGGGTTGAACTGCAGGCTCAGGCAGACGCCGGAGCCGTACCAGGAGCGGATCGTCTCGATCTGCGCGCGCACGTCGTCGGGCGTGCCGGCCAGGACCTGGTGGCCGGCCAGCGCCCGGTCGAAGTCGTAACCGCAGCCGTCGTCGTAGTCGTAGTCGTAGCCGTCGTCGTAGCCGTCGTCGTGTGCCGTGGCACCGGAGGCACCGGAGGCATCGGAGGCATCGGAGGCGCCCGGCAGCGGGCGCCGCACGTCCGCCCCGGCGGCGCCCGCCCCGGCGTTCAGCCGTGCGCGGTGGTGCTCGCCGCTACGGGCGGCTGCCAGGGTCACCTCCCGGTCCGTGCCGAGATAACAGGTGTAGGCGATCTGGACGCAGCCCTCGCCCCGGTGACCCGCGGCCCGCCGCGCCGCGCGGTAGGCGCCGGTCATCCCCTGCGCCTGCCGGCGGCCGGCGGGGACGGGGGAGAGCTGCAGATGATGGCCCCGGGCGCCCGCCCGGGCGCACGACTCGGTGCTTCCCGCTCCGGCGACGAACACCGGCGGATGCGGGCGCCGGTAGGGCAGCGGGAAGCCGGTCACCGGGCCGAAGCGGTGCACGGAGCCCTCGAAGCGGACCTCCTCGCCGCTCCACAGGGCAACGCACGCCTCGACGGTCTCCTGCACGCGGGCGGCGCTGTCCCCGGCCGGCACGCCGAACAGCTCCGGCCGCGGACCGCCGTGATGGAAACCGGCGTCGAGCCGGCCGTGCGAGAGGTTGTCGAGCAGGGCCAGACGCGCGGCGATCTGCACGGGATGCGCGAACGGGGAGACGGCCACGCCGCTCACCAGCCGGATGCGGCGGGTCTGCGCCGCGGCCGCCGTCAGGAACACCACCGGGTCGGGACTGTAGCCGCCGTACGCGGAGCCGTAGTGCTCGCCGGCCCGGACGTGGGCGAATCCCAGTTCCTCGGCGAGCTCGACCAGTTGAAGGCTCTCGTCGTAATAGGTGCTCGCGCTCTTCCGTGCCGGGTCGACGGCCGGGAAAAAGTTCACACCGAATTCCATGAGGGGCTCCGTCCCGTGATCCGTTTCCGGCCTGCCGGAAATCCCTGAAAAGACTCCTCGGTCACCGGACCATAGACGGAGCGGGACGGCTGCGGGAAAAACGCGAGCGTCTCTCGAGGAACCGTGTGCGCAGCCTCGAGGAAACCCTCCGCGGTTCCGGTGCGGTCAGCCGCCGGCGGACGGCCGGGGGAGGGCCGTCAGTTCGGGAAAGCCCACCTCGGTCCCGCGCCGGTGCCACGCGGCGAGCAGCCGCAGCGCACCGGCCGCGTCCGGCCCGCGGCCCGCCCCCTCCTCCTGCCCGCCGTCCGGGAGCCCGGACGGTTCCGCCGGTACGGCGCGGGCGGCCAGCTGCCGCAGCAGCTGCCGGGTCAAAGGATCCGCGCCCGCCGGCACGGCACGCTGCGCACGGCTGTCCGTGACTCCTGCACCCCGTAAACAGGGTGGCTTCTCGCTATGCCGGGTGGCGTCGCGGCGGACCGGCCCGGCCCGTAGAACGTTGGCTGCTCCGACGGCGTCGGCGTGTGCCCGGTGGCCGCACGAGAGGCAGTGGAACTTCTCCTGGGCGGGCCGGTTCTCCTTCGCGGTGTGCCCGCATTCCGGGCACGTGCGGGAGGTGTCGCGGGGGTCCACGGCCATCACTTCCCGCCCGGCGCTTTCAGCCTTTGCGTTCAGGATCATGAGGAGCACCCCCAACCGGCGTCAGCGATCGAACGGTTCAGCCCGGTCCTGGCCGCTGCCCCGTTGGGCGGAAACGCGCCCGGCTGCCCGGGGTCGGGCTCCGGCGCGGGGGTCTTGCTCATGGTGCGGATCTTGAGGTCTTCGTGCGCGATGACGCCGTGCTCACCGACCCGATCGAGTGCGGTCTTGTGCGCGTGGTCGAGCCGCTGGCGGCGCACCTTGCCATGCAGAGCCGCGACCTTGTCCACGGCGCGCTGGTGGTTGCGGGTGCGGTCCTTGGCCTTGCGGCGCGGAAAGCGGCTCAGCGCCCGTTGCGCGGCCTCCAGCTTGGCGGCGGCCTTGCGGGCGTGGCGCGGGTTGACGACGTGTACGCCGTTGGAGGCAGTGAGGATGACGGGGTCGTGCGGGGTGGAGTCCCAGCGGCAGCCGTCCCCGTCCTTGGGGAAGTCCACCGTGTCGAACCAGTTCACCCCACGAAAGCGCGGGTACCCGGGCCTGCCGCCGGCTTTGATCCGACGGAAGAACGCGGCGAACGCCTGGTCCAGCCGGCGCAACGTCGCCTGCTGCGAGGAGAACGACCAGCGGCCCTGCCGCTCGGGGTCGAACGCCCGGATGCCCTTGAGCCGCCCGGACTGCTGCCCGTACTTCACGCTCGTCCTGGAGACGTGCCGGTAGGCGTCACGGCGTTCTTGCGATGCCCCGTTGCAGAGGGAGCAGTGATCGCGCAGCATCTCGCCCAGCGCTGCTCGCCGGCCCGCGGTGGGCCGCATGAGGAACGTGTACGCACGGATCATCCAGCCCACCCCCTCCGGTCGAGGTCGCTTGATCCTCCCCGCCTGAAGGTGAGGATTCCCTCCGAAGAGAGGGATGGAAGGGAAGCTAATGGCGCCCCGAATCTTCCGGAAGACCCTGCCGGACACCGTGTGGAAAGGGTCAGTCCAATGTCAGCGCCTCGTCAGGAACAGGCCTGTGGAGAACTGCTCGAAGGCATCTGGAGGATGACGCCGCGAAAGACTGAGAGAGGCTACGGTTCGTCTCGTCCCCGGCTCGTGAGGAAAAGACAGGAATTACCTGAGCGGCGCAAAATCGACGCCCAATTGGATACCGGTACGGAGGAGACCATGAAGATTCAGGTTCTGGGTCCGTTGAGTGCCGCCGTCAACGGGATGTCGATCGTTCCGACGGCGGGCAAGCCCCGGCAGATCCTCGCACTGCTCGCGCTCTACCCGGGACGGGTCGTGCCCGTACCCACGCTCATGGAGGAGATCTGGGGAACCGAACTGCCGCAGAGCGCGCTCACCACCCTGCAGACGTACATCCTCCAGCTGCGCCGCAGGCTGGGCACCGCCATGGGACCCGGCATACCCGGCGCCGCCAAGGACGTGCTGGCCACCCGGCACGGCGGATACCTGCTGCAGATACCCTCCGAAGCCGTCGACGTACGCGAGTACGAGCGGCTGGTGACCCAGGGACAGCAGGCCCTGGACGAGGACGAACAGGCGGCCGCCGCCTACCGGGCGGCCCTGGACCTGTGGCAGGGCCCCGCACTGGTCGACGTACGCGTCGGCCCCATCCTGTCCATCGAGGTCATGCGGCTGGAGGAGAGCCGCCTGGTCACCCGTGAACGCCGCATCGACGCCGACCTGCGCCTGGGCCGGCACGTCGAGGTCATCGCCGAACTCACCGACCTGATCGCCCGTCACCCCCAGCACGAGGGACTGCACTCCCAGGCCATGGTGGCGCTCTACCGCTCCGGCCGGCAGGCGGCCGCACTCGGCGTCTACCACCGGCTGCGCAGCCGGCTCATCGAGGAACTCGGCGTCGAACCCGCACCGCAGCTGCAGCGCCTGCACCACGCGATGCTCGCCGTCGACCCCAAGCTCGACATCCTGCGCGGGCCGCGCCGCTCCTCCACCTTCGACCTGTACGCCGCCTGACCCGACGTCCGGTTCAAGCCGTTCTCCAGAGGGGTCGGCGAGGCTCGGCCCATGGACGTAAGGCTGTACTGCTTCGCGCACGCCGGCGCCGGGGTGTCGAGCTTCGGCCGCTGGCAGCAACTCTGCGGCCCCGGCATCACCGTCGTCCCGCTGCTGCTGCCGGGACGCGGCAGACGGCGCCGCGAGCCCCGGGCGACCGACCGCGACGGGCTGCTGGCAGATCTGCTCGGCCCGCTCGCCGACGCCGCCGACCAGGGCCCGTACGCGCTCTACGGGCACAGCCTCGGCGGCATCGTCGCCTACACCCTCACCCGCGCCCTGCTCGACGCCGGCCTGCCCGCACCCGCACTGCTGGCCGTCGGGGCCTGCCCCGCCCCGCACCTCGCCGCCGCCCGCACCGCCGCGCCCGGCGAGACCACCGACGGCGACCTGCTGAGCCTGCTCAGCGCGCTGGACGGCGCCCCGGACACACCGCTCACCGGACCGGGCAGCGTCTGGCACCGCACCGTCCTGCCCGTGCTGCGCGACGACCTCGAACTGGCCCGCGCCCTGCGCACCGCCGCCGTCGACGACGCGACAGGCACCCTGCCGGTGCCCGTGCTCGCCGTCGGCGGACGCACGGACCCCGTGGTCGGCCCCGCCGCCCTGGACGGCTGGCAGCAGTGGACCAGCGACCGCCTCGTGCGCCGCACACTGCCGGGCGACCACTTCTTCGTACGCGGCCCCGAACTGCCCCGCCTCATCGGACGCGCCTGCCGCGTGGCACACCGCACCGCACCCGCACCCGCACCCGCACCCGCATCCGCACCCGGACTCCTGCCGGCCGCGGAACCCCTGCCGGCCGCGGGACACCGGTGAGGGCGCCGACACCACGGCCCGCCCCCGCCCCGGACCCCGCCGCCCGGACGTCCCGGTGCCCGCCCAACTGCCCCCCGTCCACCGCCCGCTGACCCGCCCGCACAACCGAACGGAGACAACATGAACCGCCTTGAGCTCAGCGACCTGAAGACCCTGCTGCGCGAGTGCGCCGGCGAGGAGGAGGGCGTCGACCTGGACGGCGACGTCATCGACGTCCCGTTCATGGAACTCGGCTACGACTCGCTCGCCATCCTGCAGACCGCCGGCCACATCGAGCGGGACCACGGCATCACCCTGGACGAGGACGCACTCGAGGAGGCCGACACACCACGCGCCTTCCTCGCCCTGGTCAACGGGGCACTGTCCGACGCCCGGGCCGTCGCCTGAACCACGACAGAGCAGGCCGGGCACGCCGGGCAGGCCGGGCAGGCCGGCCCGACCGGACGGACCGGGTGCGGATGGCCGGGCGGGCCGGGTGACCTGCCCGGGCCGGGCAGGTCACCCGGGGCCACAACGCCCGGGGCCACAACGCCCGGGCACAACGCCCGGGCACAAGACCCGGCCACAACACCCGGGCTCAACGTCCGGGCACAACGTCCGGGCACAAGACCCCCGTCGGGGCCCGCGTGCCCGGGCCCGCGCCTCCGCTCCTGGGCGGTCCGCGCCCGCGCCCGCGCTGCGCCCATGCCTGGGCGCGTGCCCGTCCGCGTCCGTGCTCGGCGTCCGCGGCGCCGGCCCGGCCAGCCGGCCTCCCGGCGCCCGCCGCTGCGACTGAAACCAACTGCAGCTGTCGCCGCCGCTGCGACTGAAACCAACTGCAGCTGTCGCCGCCGCTGTCCTCAGCCCTCGGCGCGGGAACGCCAGTGGATGTCCAGCTCCCGGACCAGGGCCAGTTCCAGCGATGTCAGCGGCACGTCCGGGCGCAACCGCTCGGGGTGGCCCCGGGGCGGCCGCGCCAGCGGCACCTTCGGGGTGCGGGCCCGGTGCATCTCACCCAGCACGTGGTGCAGTCCCGCGGCGGCAAGTGCGGGCCAGACCCGCCGCAGCAGACGGGACGGCCATCGGCGGCGCTCGCTCATCGGGATTCCTCCATGGATTGCCCCGGCTTTCGGGCCGGGGAGGAAACGGGCTCCTGCGGAGCAGGGCGGGGGGAGAGGTCCGCCGCCGGGACGGATGGTCGTTTACCACCGACGGTCCCCAGACGGTGCCAAGTCGGCGCAGTGGTTCGTGAGTTGTGGCCACTCATGTGAAGCGGGCGTTCAAGTACCGCTTCCACCCGGACGATGTGCAGACGGCAGAGCTGTCGCGCACCTTCGGATGTGTGCGCAAGGTCTACGACAGGGCCCTCGAGGTCCGTACCGCCGCGTGGTACCAGCGACAGGAAAGGGTCAACTGCAACCCGACCTCGGCGATGCTCACCGCGGGGAAGAGGACCGAGGAGCTCGCCTGCCTGTTCGAGGTGTCCTCGGTGCCGTTGCAGCAGTGTCTGCGGCACCCGCGAGGAGCGTTCACCGGCTTCTTCGAGGGACGGGCGAAGTACCCCCGGTTCAAGTCGCGGAAGAAGTCCCGCCGCTCGGCCGAGTACACCGGCTCGGCGTTCCGCCACCGCGACGGCCGGCTCACGCTCGCCAAGATGCGCGAGCCCCTGGGCATCGTGTGGTCCAGGCGGCTCCCGAAGGGCGCGCAGCCGTCCACGGTGACCGTGTCCCAGGACGCGGCCGGACGCTGGTTCGTGTCGCTGCTCTGCGACGACACGATCACCCCGGCACCGGCCACCTCGGCCGCTGTCGGGATCGACGCGGGGATCACCTCGCCGGTGACCCTGTCCACCGGAGAGAAGATCACCAACCCGCGGCACGAGCGGCGTGACCGCGCCCGACTCGCGAAGGCCCAGCGGGGGCTGTCCCGCAAGGCCGAGGGGGACGGTGCGAACCGGGCCAGGGCGCGCCGCAAGGTCGCCGGAATCCACGCCCGGATCGCCGACCGGCGCCGCGACCTCCTGCACAAGCTGACCACTCGTCCCGTCCGTGAGAACCAAACGGTCGTGATCGAGGACCTCACCGTCCGCAACCTGGTCAAGAACCACACCCTGGCCCGAGCCGTCTCGGACGCGGCCTGGCGTGAGCTGCGGATGATGCTGGAGTACAAGTGCGCCTGGTACGGGCGTGAACTCGTCGTGATCGACCGCTGGTTCCCCAGCTCGAAACGGTGCGGGGCCTGCGGCACGATCCGGGCGAAGCTGCCGCTGAACATCCGCGAATGGACGTGCGGCTGCGGCATGGTGCACGACCGCGACGTGAACGCGGCGAAGAACATTCTCGCGGCCGGGCCGGCCGTGTCTGCCTGTGGAGACGGTGTAAGACCTCAACGGGAGTCCTCCCGGACGGGGCAGTTCGTCGGTGAAGCAGGAACCCCAGCGGGCGACCGCTGGAACCCCCCGCCTCCAGGCGGGGGAGGATGCCAACCCGGCTCCCCTTTCCGGGCTTTGGTGGACCGGTCGTGCCCGCAACGCTCTTAGGAAACGGTCGACAACCGGTCGAGAGCCGCTCGACAGCGGCGGGTTCGGCCGCTGTCCACCGCGCCGCGAGGCGGACCCGGCAGGCTCACCGGACCGAGAACTGCGTGAGGAGACCGGCGTGCGCCCCAGCCCCCCAGTCCGCACCCCGGTGACCGTGCCCGCTCCGGCCGGCCGCGTCACCGAGGTCGCCGAAGGCGTGCACGCCTATCTCCAGCCGCCCGGCGGCTGGTGCCTGAACAACGCGGGCATCCTCGTCTCCGGCGGCCACAGCGCCCTCGTCGACACCGCCGCGACCGAGACCAGAGCCCGCCATCTGCGGACCGCCGCACTGGCACTCAACCCGGCGCCGCCGCGCACCGTGGTCACCACCCACTTCCACGGCGACCACGCCTTCGGCAACTTCGTCTTCCCCGAGGCCCTGGTGGTCGGCCACGAGCGCACCCGCACCGAGATGACGGCGGCCGGACTGCACCTGAAGAGCCTGTGGCCCCACGTGCAGTGGGGCCGCATCGAACTCGCGCCGCCCACCGTGACCTACCGCGACCGCCTCACCCTCCACGTCGGCGCGATCCGCGCCGAACTGGAGCACATCGGGCCCGCCCACACCTCCAACGACACGGTCGTCTGGCTGCCCGCGCAGAAGGTCCTGTTCACCGGCGACCTCGCCATGAACGCAGTGACCCCCTTCTTCCTGATGGGCTCCCTCGCCGGATCCCTGGCCGCGATCGAGCGGCTGCGCGCGTACGGCGCCACCACCGTCGTACCCGGTCACGGAGCGGTGTGCGGGCCCGAGGTGTTCGACGCCGTCGAGGGCTACCTGCTCCTGGTGCGCCGGCTCGCGCAGGAGGGCGTACGGGCCGGCCGGACCCCGCTGGAGACGGCACGCGGCGCACACCTGGGACGCTACGCGCACCTCCTGGACCCGGAACGGCTGTCCGCCAACCTCTGCCGCGCCTACGCCGAACTCCAGGGCCTGCCCGCCGACGCCCCGCTGCCCCTGCCCCAGAAACACGCCGCACTCGATGAGATGACCGAGTTCAACGGCGGACCGCTCTGCTGCCTGGCCTGACCCAGGCACCACCCCGGCCCGGACCCCGGCCCGCCCCGGCCCGCCCCGAGCGGCCCAGAGCGGCCCCGAGCGGCCCTGAGGGACTGCTCGAATGACCCTGCGGGCCACCCCGAGCAGTCCTTGCGCAGGCACCGCACACCACCACACCCGCACCGCACATGTCCGCGTGCCCGCACATGTCCGGGCGCCCAGGCATGTCTGTGCACAGCACGTCCGCGCCCGCCCACGCACCCCCGGTGCGCACGGCAGGCGCCGCCGGGCACCGAGGCGACCACCGTTCCGCACGACACGCACACCCCGAAGCGCCGTCCGGACACCTCACCGCCTAGGCCGCACCCGCGCCGCGCCGGACGCCCGCATGCCCGCACGCCCTCCTTTGGCTCCCGCCCTGCCTTCCCCGCCCCGCGCTGCCCGGTCCCCGGCCCGGCGACCGGGCAGCGCAGGGCCGTTACGGCGAAGCCGGCGTCCTGCGTGAAGACGGCGTCCTCGGCGCAGGCATCCGCCGCCTACCGCCTCTCCGTCGCCGCGTCCCGGAGCCGCGTCCGGTGCGCGGGCGCTGCCGCACCCGGGAGCGCGTGCTGCCGTATCCGCGCGGACCGGGCGGCGAACACGCAGGCGTCCGGGGCGGGTTCACCGCGTGTGCACGGGGCGGGTTCACCGCGCGCGGCCGGGGCCGGGCCGCGCCGAGGCGGTGAACGCGGCGGTGCGCGGGGAGGGTTCGCCGCGCTGAGACGGAGGCGGGGCTGGGGCGCGCGGCGGGCTGTGGGCTGTGGGCTGTGGGCTGTGCCGGTTCTCCTCGTGTTCTGCGGCCGGGGTCGAGCGGGTTTCGAACATCTCTCAAGTCCGGGCCCTGAGCGTGGGGCGTACCACCACGTCAGGGCGGCCCGTCGAGGCGCCGGAGCCGACCCGCCGGAGAAGGGGGGCCGCACACCGTGCCGCACTTCACGTGCCCGCAACTGCCACTGGACGGCCTTTTGCGCCGCGCCGCCGCGCGCGCCCCGCACGCGCCCGCCCTCACGACCGGACGGGGGACGCTCACCTTCGGGCAGCTCGACGCCCACGCCGACCGGATCGCCCGTTTCCTCGCCGCCCGCACGGCGGGCCGCGGGCCGGTCGTGGTCGGTGTGGCCGCCGGCCTCGACGCGCTCTTCCCCGCCGCCTTCTACGGCACCAGCCGCAGCGGCAACACCGTCGCCCTGATCAATCCGCTGGTCGACGAGAACACCCTGCACCACTTGTGCACGGCCGCCGGCACGGAGATCGCCCTGGTCCCGGCCGCCGTCGCCGAGCGGCTGGCCAGGATCCGCGGCCGGCTGCCCCTGCTGCACACCGTCCTGGTCACCGACGCCGACGCCGGAGGGACCGTCCCCGAGGGCGCCCTCGCGCTGCACACCGCCCTGGACACCGTGTCCGGCGCACCGTACGCGAGCGCCGCCCCGGACCTGTCCGCGGTGGTCTGCCTGCAGTTCACCACCGGGACCACCCGACGTCCCAGGGGAGTGCGGCTGACCCACCGCAATCTTGTCGCCAACGCCGTCCAGACCGCCCGGGCCCAGGGCCTGGGACCCGGCTCGGTCACCCTCAACCACCTGCCGCTGTTCCATCTGATGCATCTCAACTCCGCGGTGTACGCGGGGGCTTCGCAGGTTCTGTGCCACGACCCGGACCCGGTGGCCTCACTCGCGCTGGCCGCCCGGGCGGGTGCCACCCACTACTACGGGCTGCCCGCCCGTCTGCACCGGCTCGCCGCCGACCCGCGGCTGGACACGGCCCGGGAGGGAATCCCGGCCGGCCCGCGGCTGACCGCGGTCATGTCCGGCGGCACCGCGCTGGCCCCCGAGGCCGCCCGCCGCCTGGGCCAGGCACTCGGCGTCCCCGTGATCCAGGGCTACGGCCTGGCCGAGCTCTCCCCGCTGTCCCACATGCAGCGCCCCCACGACCCCGTGCTGCCCGGCGCCGTCGGCCCGCCCCTGCCCGGCACCCAATGCCGTGTCGTGGACCTCCGCTCACGTACCGCGGTCCCGGCCGGGACCGCGGGGGAGGTGCAGGTCCGCGGACCCCAGGTGATGGCCGGCTACCTGGACGACGGCGAACCGTCCCCGGTCGATGCGCAGGGCTGGCTGTCCACCGGTGACGTCGGCCTGCTCGACGAGGACGGCCGCCTGTTCCTGGCGGACCGGATCGGCGACGTCTTCACCCGCGACGGCGAACTCGTGTCACCGACCGGCGTCGAACGGGTCATCGCCGAGGACCCCAGGGTCGCCGACTGCGTGGTCGTCGCCTGGCCGGACGCGGAGCACGGCGCCGTGGCGTGGGCGGGCATCGTCCTGTGCGGGCCGCCCGGACCCGCCCGGCACACCGCGCGCACGCTGGAGGCGATCGTCCGGGACGCCAATGGGCGGCTGGCCCCCCGCGAGCGGATCCACCGGGCCCAGGCCCTGGACGCCGTGCCCCGCACCTGTACCGGAAAACCCGAACGGCAGGCGCTGCGGGAGTCCGTGCGCGCCCGCGCCGCCGCCGGAGCCGGCACCTGAACTCCCCCTGAAACTCCGCCCGATGCCCGGACCAACCGTCCAGTGCCCGGGCCCAACCGTCCGATGCCCGGACCACCAGTCCGACGCCCGGGCCCAACCTTCCGACGCCCGGGCCCAACCGCCCGATGCCCGGGCCGCCCACCGGCGTCCGGACCGCCCTTCCGACAGGAGACCCGTCATGGTGCCCTCTGTGCACAAGCCGCCCCCCGGCCCCGACGTGCTGGTCGTCGGGGCCGGGCCGGTCGGTCTGACCGCCGCGCATGAACTGGCCCGCAGGGGCCTGCGGGTGCGTGTCGTCGACGCCGCGCCCGGACCCGCCCGCACCAGCCGCGCGGTCGCCGTCCACCCGCGCACCCTGGAGACCTTCGACCAGATGGGAACGGTCGAGGGCATGCTCCGCCACGGCCGCCGCAACCGGGCCTTCACCATGTACGCCACCGGCCGGCGTCTGGTCCGTCTCGAGGCCGACTACGCCTCGATGCCCACCCGTTACCCCTACACCCTCATCATCGAGCAGACCCGCACCGAGGGCGTGCTGCGCGACGCCGTCGCCCGGCTCGGCGTGCGGGTCGAATGGGGCGTGCGTCTGGCGGGGTTCGAGCAGGACGCGACGGGCGTACGGGCACGGCTGATCCACAGCGGCAGCGGCAGCGACGGCACTCGCGCCCGTGCCGGCGCCGGGGAGCGCGAGGGGCCGGCGGAGCGGGAAGAGCCCCAGGAACGCGAGGACCCCCAGAAGCGGGAAGAGCGGGAAGGGCGGGAAGGGCACGGGCGGGGGGAGTGGGAGGAAGTCTGCGCGGTGCCCTGGCTGGTGGGCTGCGACGGCGGCCACAGCACCGTCCGCGGGACTCTGGGCCTGCCGCTGGTCGGCGAGAGCCGCGACACCTGGATGCTCGCCGACGCCCCCGTCCGCACCGACCTGGCGCCCGACACCATCTACTGGGTCCACACCGGCGGCCAGGCCCTGATGATGGTCCCCTACGCCCGCGAAGGCCACTGGCGCCTGCTCGACACGGCCCCCGAGAGCCACGAGGGGAGGGGGAGCGCCGAACGGTTCAGCGCCAAGCTCTCCCGCGGCCTGGGCACCGGTGTCCGGGTCGGCGAGCCCGAGTGGACGTCCGTGTTCACCTTCCAGCAGCGGATGGTCCCGCGGATGCACGAAGGCCGCGTGTTCGTCGCGGGCGATGCCGCCCATGTGCACAGCCCGGCGTCCGGGCAGGGCATGAACACCGGCATCCAGGAGGCGTACAACCTCGCCTGGAAACTCGCCGCCGTCCACCACGGGCACGCGCGGCGCCCGCTGCTCGAGTCCTACGGCCTAGAACGGGTCCCGGTCGGGCGGGCGCTGCTCGACTCGACGCGCACCGCCACCTGGCTGGTCCAGTTCAAGAACGTCCTGGCCGCCGTCGCCCTGCCGCTGGTCTTCACGGTCGTGCGCAACGCGCCGTGGCTGCGCCGCGCCATCCAGCGCAAGGTGCTGGGCGGCATGTCGGGACTGCGCCTGCACTACGCCGGATCGCCCCTGACCACGCCCGCCGCCACCCCCCGCACCCGCCTGCGCCGCCGGCCGGTGCCCGCACCCGGCGAACGGGCCTTTGGCGCGGCCACCGCCGGCGACGCGCTGGTCCGCGAACTGCGCGACGTGCGCTGGTCCCTGCTCCTGGCCCACGCCCACGACCACGACCACGGCAGCGGGAGCGGGAGCGGCAGGGGGAGTGACCACGACCACGACCACGACCGCGACCACGACCACGACCGCGACCGCGACCGCGACGGCGACGGCGACCGCGACCGCGACGGCGACCACGACCGCGACGGCGACCGCGACGGCGACCACGACCGCGACGGCGACCGCGACGGCGACCACGACCGCGACGGCGACCGTGGCGGTGGCAGCGACCACGGCAGTGGCAGCAGCCGTGATCGCGGGAGCGGGAGTGCCGCGGTGCGCACGGCCCGTGAGGCGGACCGCCGGTACGGGGCCTGGCTGTCCGTGCGCCGCGTCGGCAGCCGTACGGGACAGGGAGCGCTGCCCGACGCGGACGGCGCCCTGCGTGCCGCCCTGGGGCTGACGGCCGAGGGCTCCTGGGTGCTGGTGCGGCCCGACGGCTACCTCGCCGCACGCGGCGAGACGCTGACCCCCGCGGCGCTGGAGCGGGCGCTCGCCCCGGTCCACCCCGTCGCCGCCGGGCATGCAGCGCCTCTCGAGCGGCCCTCCGGCGGCCGTCGAGCCGTTCAGGACACGGTCGAGACGAACAGCCCAGCCGGCGCCACGGAAATGGAGAGAACACGATGACGTCATCCCCGCCCGCCCCCTCGCCCGCCCAGCCCCTCGCCCTGGTCACCGGCGCGACGAGCGGCATCGGGCTGGCCGTCGCCCGCGACCTGGGCCGCCGCGGCCACCGCGTCTTCATCTGCGCGCGCAACCCCGAGCAGGTCAAACAGGTCGTCGAGGACCTGCGCGAGGAGGGCCTGGAAGCCGACGGCACCGCCGCCGACGTCCGCTCCGCCCCGTCCGTCGCCGCGCTCGTGCGGGCCGCGGTCGACGCCTTCGGACCGATCAGCGTCCTGGTCAACAACGCCGGGCGCAGCGGCGGCGGCCCGACCGCCGACCTCTCCGACGAACTCTGGTACGACGTCATCGACACCAACCTCAACAGCGTCTTCCTGCTCACCCGCGAGGTCCTCAAGAACGGCGGCCTGGCCGGCACCCGAGGCGGCCGCATCATCAACATCGCCTCCACCGCCGGCAAGCAGGGCGTCGTGCTCGGCGCCCCCTACTCCGCCTCCAAGCACGGCGTCGTCGGCTTCACCAAGGCACTGGGCAAGGAACTCGCCCCCACCGGCGTGACCGTCAACGCGGTCTGCCCCGGCTACGTCGAGACACCCATGGCCCAGCGGGTCCGCCAGGGCTACGCCGGCGCCTGGAACACCACCGAGGAAGACGTCCTGGAGCAGTTCGAGGCGAAGATCCCCCTCGGCCGCTACTCCACCCCCGAGGAAGTCGCCGGCCTCGTCGGCTACCTGACCACCGAGCACGCCGCGTCCATCACCGCCCAGGCCCTCAACGTCTGCGGCGGCCTGGGCAACTTCTGACACCGCCCGCCCCCGACCGTCCGTGTGATCCCCAGAGCGAGGAGTGGGACATGTCCGCCGAGCGAGTGCACCGCACCACGCACCAGGTGATCGTCGCCGCGCCGGCGGGCGTGGCGTACGGGCTGATCTCCGACGCCCCCCGGTGGCCGCTGTTCCTGCCGCCCACCGTGCACGTGGAGCAGCTCGACTTCGACGGCGACCACGAGCGGCTGCGCATGTGGGCCACCGCCAACGGCCACGTCACGTCATGGACCTCACGCCGCACCCTGGACCCGCAGCGGCGGCGGATCACCTTCCGCCAGGAACTGCCCGCCGCCCCCCTGCAGTCCATGACCGGCACCTGGACGGTCGAGGCGCTCGGCGCCGACCGCTCCCGGCTGACCCTGCAGCACGACTTCACGGTCACCGGCGACAACCGTGAGGACGCGGCCTGGGTCAGGCGGGCCACCGACACCAACACCCGGACGCAGCTGGAGAGCCTGCGCGCTCTCGCCGAGCGCTGGGGCCGCCTGGACGACCTGGTCCTGTCCTTCGAGGACACCGTGCGCGTACCCGGACCGGCCGAACTGGTCTACGACTTCCTCTACCGGATCGGCGACTGGCCCGAGGTGCTCCCGCACGTCACCCGCCTGGACTTCACCGAGGACGAACCCGGCATCCAGTCCCTGTCCATGGACACCCGCACACCGGACGGCCGCACACACACCACCCGGTCCGTGCGGGTCTGCTTCCCGCACGCCGGACGCATCGTCTTCAAGCAGACCGCCACCGCACCGCTGATGGCCGCGCACACCGGCGAATGGTCCGTCGTCCCCGACGAGAGAGGCGTCACGCTCATCGCGCAGCACCATGTCGTGCTGCGCGAGGAGGACATCACCGAGGTGCTGGGCGAGCACGCGGACGTGGCCGCGGCCCGCCGCCATCTGCGCCAGGCCCTGGGCCGCACCAGCACAGCAGTCCTCGACCTGGCCGGCCGGCACGCCCGGAACGCGGTCACCCTCCTTTGAATCCTCCCCCAGCTGAAAAGACAGGGCGATTCCTGGCTCACGCTGCTCGGTTGCTCGGCGAGCAATCGAGTCCCACACGATCAACACCAGCCGGGTTGAGACCAGCCCGGGTTCTAGAAGTCTGGAGGTTGCTGTGCCGGCTTGGTACTCGCTCGGCACGTCGCACGTGCTTGGTTCTCGCAACGCGCGGCGTGCAGCCTACCCGATCGGGCGGGCGGTTTTTCGCCCTGGCGGCGAAACCCCGTTCCTTGCCCTGCTCCGCCGGAGTCCGATTCCGCCCCGGCCCGAAGTCCGGGGCGTCCTCGGAGGAATCAGGTGAGGGCCGCACCCGGCGGCCCGGCCGCCCCCGCCGGTGCCGCAGGGTCCGACGGCGCCGAGCGCGCCGCACGGATCGAGGAACTCCTCGGCGACCCGGCCGACCCGCGCAACCCGCACGGCCACCGCGCGCTCCTGGACGCCGACGAACAGCGCCGCACCCCGCAGGCCACCGAGGCACTGCTCACCGACGCCGGATTCGCCGCCGAGTTCGTCCCCCGCCGCCTCGGCGGCCGCCTCGCCCGCCCCGACACCCTGGCCCGCGTGCTGCGCCCGCTCTTTCGCCGCGACGTCGCCCTCGGCTTCGGCTACGGCATCACCGCCCTGTTCGGCGCGTCCGCCGTCTGGGCCGCGGGCGACCGGCAACAGCGCGAGCGCACCGCCCGCCACCTGCTCCACGGCGACGGCGGCGGTGGCGGCCGGGTCACGATCCTGCACCACGAACTGACCCACGCCAACGCCATCCTGCGCGACGAGTTCACCGCACGCCCCGCCCCGGGCGCCGGCTTCGTCCTCGACGGCCGCAAGGACGTCATCATCAACGCCGACCGGGCCCACGCGTTCGTCATGTACGCCCGCACGGCCACCGCACCCGGCCCGCACAGCCACTCCGTACTGCTCCTCGACCCCGACCAGCTCCCGCCGGCCCGGCTGCGCCGCCTGCCGCGCGTGGCCACCCCCGGCATGCGCGGCAACCGCTTCGCGGGACTGGAGTTCACCCACTGCCCCGCCCCCGCCACCGCCCTCGTCGCCGGCATCGGCGACGGACTCCCGCTCGCCCTGCGCACCTTCATGGTCAACCGCTGCCTGATCCCCGCCGCCCTCGTCGCCGGCGTCGACAGCGCCCTGCGGCTCGCGGTGCGGGCCGCGACCACCGGCCGCACCACCGGGCAGCCGGCACGCCGTCACCAGCCGGTGCTCGCCGGCGTCTTCGCCGACCTGCTGGCCTGCGACGCCATGGCCGTCACCGCCCTGCGCACCCTGAGCCTGCTGCCCGACAGCGCCCACCTGACGGCCGCCGCCGTCAAACTGGCCACCCAGGACGTGCTGCGCGAGAACTGGGAAGAACTGGCCACCGTCCTGGGCGCCCACGGCTACGACCGCGGACCCCTGTACGGCGGCTTCCAAAAACTCGGACGGGACCTGCCCGTCGCCGGACTCGGCCACGCCGGCAGCGCCGCCTGCCAGGCCGTCCTGGTGCCACGGCTGCGCGCCCTCGCCCGCACCTCGTGGTTCCGCACCCCCGAACCAGCCGCCCCCCTGTACCTGCCCACCGCCGCCGTCCCCGACCTGGACTACCGCAGGCTGTCCCTGACGGGCGGCGACGACGTACTGACCGCCACCCTCATCGGCGCCGCCGGCCGGCTCGGCCCGCAGCGCACCGCCGGAGCACAGCAGGCGGCACTCGCCGACCTCGCGGACACCTTCGTCCAGGAGATGCGCACCCTGCGCGAGCAGTGCGGCCACCTGCCCGAAGCCGTCCACGACACCCTCGCCGACCCGCGGGCCTGCACCCTCCTGGACCGCTACGTCCTGGTGCTCGCCGCCGCCGCCTGCCTGGGCGTGTGGGAGGGCCACCACCACACCGGCACCTTCCTCGCCCAGCCGGCCTGGGCGGTGCTGGCCCTCTCCCGGATCGCCCGCCGGCTCGGCATCCCGGTCCCCGAACTGCCCCACGGCGTCCTGCAGTCGGTCCTGGAGGAAGCACTCCTGCGGTTCACCCGGAACCACAGCTTCGACGTGTACGACACACCCCTCGCAGGCTAGGAGACAGCCGCCATGCACCCGACGGCGACCGGCGAGCCCCTCCCCACGGCCATCGGCCGGCCCGTGACCGGCGAGCCCCTCCCCACGGCCATGGACCGGCCCGTGACCGGCGAGCCCCTGCACGTCCTGCCCGCCGGACCCTGGCGGCCCGTCCGCGACCACCTGCGCGCCCACGGCCACGCGGTCGTCCACACCACCTGGGGCGAATGGCTGCCCGCCGCGCTCACCCGGCCCCACCTGCGCCGGCTCCTCGGACGGCGGGACTGGGCCCGCTGCCGGCGCATCACCGACCCGGCGGTCCGCTACCGGTTCGTCGCCTCGCGCCTGCTGATGAAATACACGGCGGCCGCCGCACTGGCCACCGCACCCGAGGGCCTGGACGTCTCCTACCGGCTCGGCGGACGCCCCTACCTGCGCGGCTTCGACCAGCTCGACCTCAGCCTGACCCACACCGGCGACCTGATGGCCCTCGGACTCAGCCGAGACGGCCGGATCGGCGTCGACGCCGAGCCCGCCGACCGCAAAATGCGCCCCGACCTGCTGCAGGCCCAGATGTGCACACCGGCCGAGGCAGCCGAACTGGCCCGCCTCGCCCAGGACGAACAAAGCGAACAGACCCTGCGCCTGTGGACCCTCAAAGAGGCCTACACCAAGGCACTGGGCCAGGGCATGCGGCTGCGCTTCACCGAGTTCGGCTTCGGCCTGCACACCGGCCGCCTGCTCGCCCCGGACGGCACACCCGCCGCCCGCACCGAGTGGACCTTCTCCACCCACCGCATCCTGGACCGCTACCTGCTCAGCACCGCCCGCCACGACGCGGGCCTGGACACCGCCCCCGACACCTCGGCACGCACCATGCTCGACCCGGGCTTCGCGGCGGTCATGACGCACTGCGGCCCACCGCCGAACGACAGCCCCGCCCCCCGCCGGCCCGGGTGATCCCGCGCCGGCGCTCGAGACCCGCTCGCACCCCGCCTGACGCCCGCTCGGCGCGTCAGCCCCACGTCAGCGGCGTCGCAGCAGTGTGCCCGACACTCGGGAGCGGACGGTGCGGACCACCGAGCCGAGGCATGCCCGCAAACCCCATGCCCCGGATGGCGATTCAGGAGACACCCGATGACCAAGTTCCAGCCCCAAGGCGCGCCGCCCGCCGCGACCGCCGGATCCGGGGCGGACGAGGCGGGCACCGTACCCCTGACCGAGCAGCAGCTGGCCCTGCTGCGCCGGCACCGGGCCCACCCCCACGACGCCTCCTTGAACCTGGTGTTCGCCATCGACCTGCGCGGCCCCCTCGACGAGAGGGAACTGCACAGCGCCCTCGCCCGCCTCATCGCCCGCCACCCGCTGCTCTCCGCACGCCTGGCACCCGGCCCGGACGGGCCGCCCCGCCTCCACCTCGACCCGGCCCGCACCCCCCGCCTGGAACGCCGCACCGCCCCCGGCCACCCGCCCACCCAGGACGAGACCGGCCAGGAACTCGACCTGGAACACACCGGCGTCCTGCGCACCGTGCTGATCGCCCACGGGCCCGCACACCACACCCTGCAGCTCGTCATGCACCGCCTCGTCGCCGACGGCGAGTCCGCCGGCCTGCTCCTGGCCGACCTCCTCGACGCCTACGAGCACGGCGAGAACCCCGCCGCCGCCCCCCGCGCGTTCATCACCCACACCACCACCCGGGCCATCCCCGGCAACCCCGCCGCGGCGAACCGGCACGAGCACCCCCACGAAACCAGCCCCGCCGCCCCGCAGACCCTGCCGGTCGCACCCCGCCAGCACGCCCTGCTGCTGGACGCACTGGCCCACCACGGCACCGGCCGCTACGTGGAACAGCTGTTCTGGCACTGGCACGGCCCGCTCGACACCGACCGGTTCACCGCCGCCTGGCAGTCCGTCTTCGACCGCGAGACCGTCCTGCGCGCCGCATTCGACTGGGACCGCCACCCACGCATCGTCCTGCACGACCAGGTCACCGCCGACGTGGTCCACCACCGCGCCGGCACCGCCGACTGGGACGACCTGCTGCACCAGGACCGGCTGCGCGGCTTCGACCTGCGCACCCCCGGCCTGCTGCGCGCCACCCTCCTCGACGACACCCCCACCGGCGACAGCCGCCCCGCCCGCGACACCGAGCGCACCGCCTCGACCCGCGTCCTGGTCACCTTCCACCACGCAATCCTCGACCACTGGAGCGTGTCCGTCCTGCTCCAGGAGTTCTACCGCGCCTACCTCGCCGACGGCCTCCTGCCGGGCAGCGAACGACGCCCCGACATCCGCGACTACGCACACTGGCTCGCCCAGCAGGACACCGCCCCGGCCCGCGCGTTCTGGTCGGCCGCCACCGGGCCGGCCACCCCCGCGACCCGGCCGGCCCTGCCCGGCCCCGCCACCGGCCAGAGCGGCTGGGGCCGCGCACAGGCCCGCCTCAGCCGCACCGAGTCGGGCCGGCTGCGCCGCTGGGCGGCCGCCCGCGCCGCCACCGAATCCAGCATGCTCCAGGCCGTGTGGGCCCTGCTCCTCTACCGGACGGACGGCGCCCGCGGACCCGCCCCGGTCGGCTTCGGCGTCAGCGTCTCCGGCCGCGGCATCGCCCTGGAGGCCGTGGAACGCCTCCCCGGCCTCCTGATGAACGCACTGCCCGTCATCGTCCGCATCGACCCGGACCACACCGTGCCCCGGCTGCTGGCCCAACTGCGCGACCAGGCACTCGACATGGCCGCCTACGAATGGGTCTCGACCGCACAGATCCACGAATGGAGCGGACGCAGGGCCGACGAGAAACTCCTCGAGAGCCTGATCGTCTTCGAGAACCGCCCGCGCACCTCCCCGGCCCTGGACGCCGCCCTGGCCGCACACGACATCCGCGTCGGCCCCCCACAGGCCCTCGGACTGCAAAGCGCCTTCCCCATCACCCTGCTCGCCTGCCCCGACACCGACGGCGGCCTGCTCCTCACCGTCGTGCACGACCGCGCCCGGATCCGCGACACCGACGCCGGCCAGCTGGTCGGCCAGTGCGCCCACCTCCTGCGCGAACTGCCCTCCACCCACGACGAGTCGACGACCATCGCCGACATCGTCGCTGCCCTGCCGGACGCGGACCTGCCCCGCATGAGCGACGACACCGGCCCCCTCACCGCACCCGCCGCCGAACCGACCTGGCCCGACGGCCCGCAGACCCGGGCGGTCAAGGAAGCCTGGCAGGCCGTCTTCGGCACCGAACCGCGCGACCCCGGCGACCACGTCTTCGACACCGGCGCCCACCCGCTGCTGGCGATGCGCCTGCTCGACGAACTCCGCGCTCGCTGCGGACGCACCCTGCGCCTGGACGAACTCCTCACCCACCCCCGGGCCGGTGAACTCGCCCACCTCCTCAACCGGCAACCACGCACCGGCCACCGGCCAGAAACCTGACCGGCGGACCAACTGCGGCCCGTACGAAGAAAGTTGAGCCCCGCGCCGGAAGGTGAGCCCGCGCCGGAAGTCGAGTCCTGGCCCGAAGGCGAGTCCTACGCCGAAGCTGAGGCCTGCGCCGGAAGGTGGGCCCTGTGCCGGACGGTGAGGCCTGTGCCGCCGCGCAGGCGAGCCGCCCGCCGGCTGGTCGTCCGGGGGCGGCTCGGCCGGGCAGGACCGGTGATGGCGTGCTCGCCGGCGCCGCCTCAGCCCACCGCCTTCTTGATGAGCGCGCCGATGCGTTTCTCGTCGGCCGCGGTCAGCTTCGTCACCGCGTACGCGGTCGGCCAGACGGCGCCGTCGTCGAGAGCGGCCTGGTCGCTGAAACCGAGCGTGGCGTACTTCGACTTGAACTTCTGCGCGCACTGGAAGTGGCACACCACCTTGCCGTTCCTGGCGTACGCGGGCATCCCGTACCAGAGCTTGGGCGTGAGGTCCGGGGCGGCGGCCTTGATGATGGCGTGGATCCGCTCGGCGAGGTGCCGGTCCGCCTCCGGCATCTCGGCGATCTTCGCGAGGACCTCGCCCTCCGTGTCCGCCTTGGCGCCGCCCGAGCCGCGGCGCGCACCCTTCAGCTCCTTGGCGCGTTCCTTCATCGGAACTCCTCCGTGGATACCCCGGCCTTCAGGCCGGGGTGGGGGTACCTCCCGCTTGCGGGGGAGAAACGGACTCCTGCGGAGCAGGGCA
>NZ_JBSFYW010000094.1:0-23273 GCF_053599975.1 Streptomyces sp. NPDC005141
ATCCGTCACACATCAAGGCTGAGACCTGATGCCGAGCCGATTGTGGTGAAGTGGATGATCCTATGCTGTCGAGAAAAGCCTCTAGCGAGTTTCATCCACCCGGCCGGGTGGTGACCCCCACTTCCCGCATACGCCCGGCGATCAGAAGAGCGGCCCGGGCATGCCGAGGCTCTGGCCGTTCAAGGCCCGCACCTCGGTGGGCGGCTGCGTCAGCGACGAGGCTGTCGCGGAGATCCCTTTCGGCGAGACAGCCGACGGCGTGCCGTTCCCCAGCAGTCCGCCCTGCTTCGCGTCCCGCCGGTTCCCCCCGGCCGCGAGCATGGCGTCGGCCGCGACGACGGCGTCGTGCACGCTGTTCGTTCCCGTCATCACACAGAGCGTGTACGTGACGTCCTCCAGCCGGCGGGCCGTCTCCAGCGTCTCCTTCTCGGCGTACGCGATCTTCAGGGCCGCGTAACGCGTCAGCAGCCTCCGGACAACCTTCGGGTCGGGCACGAGCACGGCGAGGGCTCCTCTCTCGAGTTTCCGTCCGTGTGCCCGGTTCACGGCGATTCATTCACAACAGCGGCCTCAGACAACCTATTTGGCCCAACGTCATCACTGTGGCGGATTCCCGCCCCTTCCACCCCGCGCAGGGAACGGCCCGGCGCCCCGACAAAGAGGTGTGCCGCAAAAGAACCAGGGCACTTGAAGGCACTGGAGGTTGATACCGATGGTTCCCCTGCTTCTCGTTCTTCTACTCGCCCTGATCCTTTTCGGCGCCGGTTTCGCCGTCAAGGCGCTGTGGTGGATAGCGATCATCGTGCTTGTCGTCTGGCTGGTCGGATTCGTGGCGCGTCCCGGTGCTTCCGGCGGCCGTCGCGGCCGCTGGTACCGCTGGTAGACGCACTCCCGGACATCCGCAACTGAGAACACCCGCAAGATATCTGCGAGCGAAGGAGAGAGTCATGGCGACTTCCACGACACCCCAATACACGGTCCCCGGTGTCAGCACTCACGACGGCGGCCGGATCATCGAAGTGCTGGGCATGCGGCTCCACGCTCTCAACGACCTTTCGCTGACGCTGAAGCACATCCACTGGAATGTGGTGGGCCCGCATTTCATCGCCGTTCACGAAATGCTCGATCCCCAGGTGGACCGCGTGCGTGACATGGCAGATGACACCGCCGAACGGATCTCCGCCCTCGGCGGGGTTCCGCACGGCACGCCGGGCGCGCTCGTCGCCGAGCGGAGCTGGGACGACTACAGCGTCGGCCGCGCCGATGCCATCGCCCACCTCGGCGCGCTCGACCTCGTCTACACAGGAATCGTCCAGGACCACCGTGCGGCCGTGGCCGAGGTCGGCAAGATCGATCCGGTGACCGAGGACCTGCTCATCGAACAGCTGCGTTCGCTCGAACAGTTCCAGTGGTTCGTCCGCGCGCACCTGGAGAGTTCGGGCGGCTCCCTGTCGCAGGCCGGGGCCCACACGGAGCGCGAGGCGGCTCGATCGGCCCAGCAGGGCACCGTCCGCTAGCGGCGGGAGAAGGCGGCACCGAATGCAGAGGGGCCCGAACCTGTTCCCCAGGTTCGGGCCCCTCTCCATGTGCCGGTGCGCGGGCGCCGTCACGCGATCCGCTCACGTGCGGGCGATGTAGCTGCGCAGGGTCGTCCCGGAGTCCTCTGTGTGCACCCGGACGAGGTCCGAGACGTAATGCACGAGGAACAGCCCTCGGCCGCCGATCTGGTCGGGGCGCACGGGATACCGGCCGGCCAGCGGATCGCTCAGCCGCCCCTCGTCCCGGACCTCGCACACGATCTGCTCGCTCTCGGCCCAGATCCTCAAGATCCCCGAACCGCCGCCGTGCACCACGCTGTTGGTCGTCAGCTCCGCGACCACGAGGTTCAGATCCTGGAGCCGGGCCGGTGTCATTCCGCGCTCCCGGGCCTCGCTCGTCGCGAAGTCGCGGGCCGCGGGCAGGAGTTCCGCGTCGAAGCGGACGGTCGCCGCTCCCGGGGGGTGGCGCAGTACTTCGTTGCAGCGCGCCAGCACTCCGTCCGGGTCGTAGGCCGGGCTGGCGCTCTGCCGGCCGCCGCTGATCACGACGGGGTGCGTGGCGTGGGCGTCGGCGATCACGTCGTGCGGCAGGGCTCGCGCGTCGTACGGACAGAGGATGGTCACGTCACGTCCGCCGAACGCCGTATTGATCAGGGCTTCGTGCTGGACGCAGGCCGGATACTCCGCCGCCGTACGGCCGTCCCAGATGGGCTCGCCGATGATCCGCACATGACCGCCGCGATGGGCGTCGGCGAACGCCCGCAGTACGGAGGGGATGATCCGGCCCGGGTTCCGGCCGGCCTGCGTCATGTCGATCCAGCGGACGCCGGCGCCGAGCGGACCCAGTTCGCCCCTGATGAGCTCCAGTCGTGGGCCGGGAACGGCCACCGCCACCGGCTCCCCGGCGGCTACGCCGTCCGACACGAAGCGTGTCGTCCCTTCCACGTACTCACGGTCGCCGCGATAGATGAGCGCGGGGTGGACGAAGGGTTCGCCGGTGAATGCCGCCGTCGTCATGCCGCGACCACCGCGCCCCGGGGCCCGCGCCCGGCGAGCGGTCCCGCGTCCAGGCACACCGAGGGGAAGAGC
The DNA here is from genome assembly GCF_053599975.1 of Streptomyces sp. NPDC005141. Lineage (NCBI taxonomy): Bacteria > Bacillati > Actinomycetota > Actinomycetes > Kitasatosporales > Streptomycetaceae > Streptomyces > Streptomyces sp. NPDC005141. Next base: position 2,628 of record NZ_JBSFYW010000094.1, read on the forward strand.
GTCTGCGCTCCGTCCACTCGCTGTTCGATGCCCACGGACTCACCCCGAAACCCATTTTACGCGGCCGCCCCGGCGCCGGAGCCCGGCCCCGGCCGCGAGGTCCCACCGCGCCGGCCTCGCACACTCCTCACCTGCCCCGGGATTCCCGGCAGAACCATCCGGGGACCGGATCGAAAATTGACGCCGCCGCCCCGCATCCGAACGATGCCCCGGGACAGAAGTACACCCGACCCGGCGCCGGGCGGGAGGCGGGACGTACGCGTTCCGCAGAATTTCTGCGACCGGGTGGCATGAGCGGTGTGAAGCAGGGCAGACGGGCCCTGTCATCATTTCCTTCGGACGATTTGGGGTGGACGGCATGGCGGCCGTGACGGCAGCGAAGGCAACGGACACGGCGTACCAGACGGCGACGGCCGAGGGGGGCATCCTTCCGCAGATCGACGAGCCGCTGAAGATCAGCCCGAAGGACGCGCGCGAGCTGTCCCGCCAGTTCTTCGACCGGCTCGCCGTCCTCGAAGAGGGCACGCACGAGTACCAGTACGCGCGCAACACCCTCATCGAGATGAACCTCTCCCTCGTCCGGTACGCGGCGGCGCGTTTCCGCAGCCGCAGCCAGGGTGAGATGGAGGACATCGTCCAGGTCGGCACGATCGGGCTCATCAAGGCCATCGACCGTTTCGAGCTGTCGCGCGAGGTCGAGTTCACCTCCTTCGCCGTCCCTTACATCGTCGGTGAGATCAAGCGCTTCTTCCGTGACACGAGCTGGGCCGTCCACGTGCCGCGCCGCCTGCAGGAGGCCCGCGTGGAACTCGCCAAGGCGACGGAGGAACTGCGCACCCGCCTCGGCCGTACGCCCACCACGCGTGAACTGTCCGAGCTGATGTCGCTGTCCGAGGAAGAGGTCATCGAGGCCCGCAAGGCGTCGAACGGCTACAACTCCTCGTCCCTCGACGCCGCTCTCACCGCCGACGGCGGCGCGGACGGCGAGGCCGTCCTCGCGGACTTCATCGGGGAGGACGACCCCTCGCTCGAGCTGGTCGAGGACTTCAACTCCCTGGCCCCGCTGATCGCCGAACTCGATGACCGTCAGCGCCGGATCATTCACATGCGTTTCGTCGAGGAGCGCACCCAGGCGCAGATCGGCGAGGAGCTCGGCATCTCGCAGATGCACGTCTCCCGGCTCATCACCCGCATCATCAAGCGCCTGCGGACGGGCCTGCTCGACCCCTCGGTCGCCTGACACACCGCACGGCACAGTCGGTACGACGGTCCCGTCGCCCCGCCCCGGACTCCGGTCCGGAACAGGTCGGCGGGACTTCGCGTGCGCGGTCCGGACGACCCCGGACCAAGAGGGTTCTGTGTATCCCCTTCACTCGCGCTTATTCCTGCCACCCGCAACATTTTTGGGCCGTCGAAGAGTTTTTCTTCACGCTTTGTTCAGCACCTGCCTTCTGGGTTAGCCTGCGGCGTATTTTCTTATCGGGATGACCCGTGATCTGCGGGAATTCCACGGACAGGCGTGGGGACTGCCCGTGGGCCCGGCGTGGTTCCGAGTTCCGTGGCACGGGACTCCAGGGGAGCGGAACGAGGGTGGGCATGACCAGGGCAGCGAGCGAGACGTCCGTACGGACGCCGGGCGAGCAGGAGTTGCGCCAATTGCTGGCCGGCCTCACCGCCGTGCGCGACGGGGACTTCGGCACCCGGCTGCCCGACGAGGCCGGCGGCCTGCTGGGCGACATCGCGACCGTGTTCAACGGCATGGTGGACCAGCTGTCGGTGTTCACCTCCGAGGTGACGCGGGTCGCGCGCGAGGTGGGTACGGAGGGGACGCTCGGCGGCCAGGCGGAGGTGCCGGGTGTCTCCGGCACCTGGGCCGACCTCACCGACTCCGTCAACGCCATGGCGGGCAACCTCACCACTCAGGTCCGCGACATCGCGCAAGTGGCCACGGCGGTCGCCAAGGGCGACCTCTCCCAGAAGATCGATGTGCCCGCCCGCGGGGAGATCCTCCAGCTGAAGGAGACCGTCAATACGATGGTCGACCAGCTCTCCGCCTTCGCCGACGAGGTCACCCGCGTCGCCCGCGAGGTCGGCACGGCGGGCAACCTCGGCGGACAGGCGCAGGTCCCCGGTGTGGGCGGTGTCTGGCGCGACCTGACCGACTCCGTCAACCTCATGGCGGGCAACCTCACCGCGCAGGTCCGCAATGTCGCCCAGGTGACCACGGCGGTGGCCCAGGGCGACCTCTCCCAGAAGATCACCGTCGACGCCCGCGGCGAGATCCTCGAACTCAAGAACACCATCAACACGATGGTCGACCAGCTCTCCGCCTTCGCCGACGAGGTCACCCGCGTCGCCCGCGAGGTCGGCACCGACGGACGTCTCGGCGGCCAGGCCGACGTCAAGGGCGTCAAGGGCACCTGGCGCGACCTCACCGACTCCGTGAACTTCATGGCGGGCAACCTCACCAACCAGGTACGCAATGTCGCCCAGGTCGCCACGGCGGTGGCCCAGGGCGACCTCTCCCAGAAGATCACCGTCGACGCCCGCGGCGAGATCCTCGAGCTCAAGGAGACCATCAACACGATGGTCGACCAGCTCTCCGCCTTCGCCGACGAGGTCACCCGCGTCGCCCGCGAGGTCGGCACGGCGGGCAACCTCGGCGGACAGGCCACCGTGCGGGGCGTCTCCGGCACGTGGAAGGACCTCACCGACAACGTCAACGTCATGGCGTCGAACCTGACCGGTCAGGTCCGCTCCATCGCGCAGGTGGCCACGGCGGTGGCCCGCGGCGACCTGTCGCAGAAGATCACCGTCGAGGCGAAGGGCGAGGTCGCCGCCCTGGCCGACGTCATCAACACGATGGTCGACACGCTGTCCGCGTTCGCCGACGAGGTCACCCGCGTCGCCCGCGAGGTCGGCACCGAGGGACGCCTGGGCGGCCAGGCGCACGTGCCGAACGTCGCGGGCACCTGGAAGGACCTCACCGACAACGTCAACTCGATGGCCAACAACCTCACCGGACAGGTGCGCAACATCGCCCTGGTGACGACCGCGGTGGCCAAGGGCGACCTGTCCAAGAAGATCGACGTCGACGCCCGCGGCGAGATCCTCGAACTCAAGACGACCATCAACACCATGGTCGACCAGCTCTCCGCCTTCGCGGCGGAGGTCACCCGTGTGGCACGGGAGGTCGGCAGCGAGGGCAGGCTCGGCGGCCAGGCCGAGGTCGAGGGCGTCTCGGGCACGTGGAAGCGGCTGACCGAGAACGTGAACGAACTCGCCGGCAACCTCACACGGCAGGTCCGCGCCATCGCCGAGGTCACCAGCGCCGTGGCCGAGGGCGACCTGACCCGGTCCATCACGGTGGAGGCCTCGGGCGAGGTCGCCGACCTGAAGGACAACATCAACTCCATGGTCGAGTCGCTGCGTGAGACCACGCGGGCCAACCAGGAGCAGGACTGGCTCAAGACGAATCTGGCCCGCATTTCCGGCCTGATGCAGGGCTACCGCGACCTGGACGTGGTGGCCGACCTCATCATGGACGAGCTCACACCGCTGGTCACCGCGCAGTACGGCGCGTTCTATCTCGCCGAGGAGACCGCGAAGGGGACGGAGCTGAGGCTGGTCGGGTCGTACGGCTACCCCGACGAGGACGGGCGCCCCACCCGCATCCCGCTGGGCCGCTCGCTCGTCGGACAGGCCGCGCGCAGCCGCCGTGCGATCAGCGTGGACGAGGTGCCGCCGGGCTACGTCACCATCTCCTCGGGGCTCGGCCGGACGGCGCCGACGGCTCTGGTGGTGCTGCCCATCGTCGTCGAGGAGCAGGTGCTCGGCGTCATCGAACTCGCCTCGGTCACCCGCTTCAAGCAGGGCCACCGGACCTTCCTGGAACAGCTGATGGAAACCATCGGCGTCAACGTCAGCACGATCGTGGCCAACGCCCGCACCGACGAGCTGCTGGGCGAGTCGCAGCGGCTGACCGCCGAACTCCAGGCACGCTCGGAGGAACTGCAGGTCCAGCAGGACGAACTCCAGCGCTCCAACGCCGAGCTGGAGGACAAGGCCTCGCTGCTCGCGACCCAGAACCGCGACATCGAGGCGAAGAACCTCCAGATCGAGCAGGCTCGGCAGGAACTCGAGGCACGGGCCCAGCAGTTGTCCCTGGCGTCCAAGTACAAGTCCGAGTTCCTCGCCAACATGAGCCACGAACTGCGGACCCCGCTCAACAGTCTGCTCATCCTCGCCCAGCTGCTGGCGCAGAACCCCTCGCGCAATCTCACGCCGAAGCAGGTCGAGTACGCCGGCATCATCCACTCGGCGGGCTCCGACCTGCTCCAGCTGATCAACGACATTCTCGACCTGTCGAAGGTCGAGGCCGGGAAGATGGACGTCACCCCCGAACGCGTCCCGCTGCGCCAGCTGCTCGAGTACGTAGAAGCCACCTTCCGTCCGATGACCTCGCAGAAGAGCCTGGAGTTCACGGTCAGCACCGCTCCCGGGTCCCCGGTCGACCTCCTCACCGACGACTCCCGGCTGCGGCAGGTGCTGCGCAACCTGCTGTCGAACGCGGTCAAGTTCACCGAGCGGGGACGTGTCGAGCTCAGGATCGAACCGGCGGCCGACCAGGAGATCCCCGCGAGCGTACGGCGGGGCGGCACGATCGCCGCGTTCCGCGTGAAGGACACGGGTATCGGCATCCCCGAGCAGCAGCTGGAGACGATCTTCGGCGCCTTCCAGCAGGCCGACGGCACCACGAGCCGCAAGTACGGCGGGACCGGTCTCGGGCTCTCCATCACCCGGGAGATCGCCCACCTCCTCGGTGGAGCGGTCACCGTGGACAGCACGCCCGGACAGGGCAGTACGTTCACTCTCTTCCTGCCGGTCGCGCGCCCCGACTTCGAGGAGTTGCTGGCCGGCGGCCGCAAGCCCGAGTCGGCGCCGGCCGAGGGCGCCTCGGCGCTCACCGAACCGCGGCACACGGTCGCCGGCTCGATCAGTCCGCCGAGCCGGCGGCGGCGCCGGCTGCTGGTCGTCGAGGAACGGCCGCGGGGCCTGCTGACGCTGGTGGCCGAGAGCGCGGTCGGGGATGTCGCCCGCAGCCGTGACGAGGGCGACGCGCGCGAGAGCGTCGACGTCGTCACGGTCGTGGGGGCACAGGAGGCGGCGAGCGCGCTCGCCGCCGAGCCGTGGCACTGCGTCGTCCTCGAACTCGGCATGCCGGAAGGGGAGACGGCCCGGTTCCTCGAAGCGGTGGAGGGCGACTCGGCCCTGGCGACCGTTCCCGTCCTCGTCCACAACGGCAGCCGCGTCGACCTCGCGCAGGAGCAGGCGCTGCAGTCCCGCTCCGGCGCCCGGTCCCTGGAGTTCCTGTCCAGTCTGGACGAGTTGCGCGAGCGCATCGCGCTGCACCTGTCCGCGGAGCAGCCCGGCGACGTGGTCCCGCTGGTCCGCGCCGAGGAGGCGAGGAGCCGGCCCGCGCAGCCGATCGACGACGCGTTCCGGGGCCGTACGGTGCTCGTCGTCGACGACGACGCCCGCAACCTCTTCGCGCTCAGCGGGATCCTGGAGCTGCACGGATTCCAGGTGCTGCACGCGGAGAACGGCAGGAAGGGCATCGAGACGCTGCTGAGCCGGCCCGAGGTCGCGCTGATCCTGATGGACGTGATGATGCCCGAGATGGACGGGTACACGGCGACCGCCGAGATCCGCAAGATGCCCCGGTACGCCGAGCTGCCGATCATCGCGGTGACGGCGAAGGCCATGCCAGGCGACCGGGAGAAGAGTCTGCTGTCGGGTGCCAGCGACCACGTCACCAAGCCGGTCGACACCAACGACCTCATCGCCTGCGTCCGACGCTGGCTGGGGGAATGACATGGCGCTCGGCACCCACCGCCACGGCCGGTCGGCGGGGCGCCCTCCGCTGCCGCCCCTCCCCCACCCCGCAAGGGGTCCGCGCCGAGGAGCGGCAGCACCGTGAACATTCCTGAAACCACCGACGCGAACGGCGCCGGCTCCCCGGACGCCGTCGACAGAGCGGACGCCGAGCGGGCCGGTGACCTCTCGGGCGTGGCCCGGACCTCTCCGGTGGGCCGGCTGGCGGCCACGGTCGAGCGGCTGCGCCGCGAGGTACAGGCCGCCCAGGCGGAGGCCGACGGACGGGCTCTGATCGAGCTGGCCAAGGGCATCCTGGTCGAGCGGCTGGGCTGCGGGCCGACGCAAGCCGCCCGCCAGCTCACCGAGTTGGCCGAACAGGCCAAGGTGCCGCAGCTCGAGCTCGCGGTCGAGATCATCAACCAGGCGGCGCACGACCGGCTTTCGGAGGTGACCAGCACCTTCCTCGCAGCCACCACGGAGAGCGTGCCGAAGGACGACGCGCCCGCGGTGCGGCTGCGCGCGGCCGAGAGCGGTGCCCTGGCGGCGGACGACACCCAGGCGGTGGCCGACTCCCTGCTCCAGCACGCGCTGACCCCGCTCGGGGCCGTCGCCGTGGCCATCTGGGCGGCGGACGCCGACGGTTCGCTCTCGCTGGCGGGCAGCGCCGGATTCTCGGCGGCCGAGGCCAGGCGCTGGCGTTACGTGCCGCCGGGCGTGGCGACGATGGCGCGCCGCGCGCTGTCCGAACGTACGGCCCAGTGGGCGGCCTCGCTGTCGGGCACCGGACTGCCCTCCATCGGGCACGCGGACCATCCCGACGGTGGAAGGGTCGCGGTGCCGGCCGGCTCCGGGGGCCGTATCCACGGCGTCCTGGAAATCGCCTGGCCGTCCGTCCTGGAGCCTCAGCCGCCGCAGGTCGTCCGGCAGGTCGAGGCGCTGGCGGAGCTGTGCTCGCACACGCTGGAGACCCACACGCTGCCGAGCGAGGGACACGACGTGCGGGGGACGAACGACGTCTCCGAACTGATCGACCTGGTGGACGGGTTGCACGATCCCGCCCTGGTCCTGGTGCCCCACCTCGACGACCAGGGACGGCTCGCGGACTTCCGCATCCGTCATGTGAACGGCCGTTTCCTCGATCCGGCCGGGCGGCCGCGTGGCACCGTCCACGGGGCACTGCTGCTGGAGGCCTATCCGATGGTCGCCGGTGACAGCGACCTCTTCCAGTGCATCGAGCGTGTCTACGCCACCGGGGAGCCGTTCCGGGCGCGGCGCATGGATCTCACGGCTCTGGTCGACCAGGTGCCGCTGTCGGCCGTGGCCGACATCAACGTCAGCCGGCACGGCGGAACGGTGCTGCTCATCTGGCGCATAGAGGACGAGACCGCGCGGCTGGCGAGTCTGCTCCAGCACGCCCAACGGCTGGGCAGGATCGGCGGCTTCGAGGAGAACCTGCTCACCGGCGAGATCATCTGGAACGACACGCTCTTCGACCTGTACGGCCGCTCCCCCTCGGGCGCTCCCGTGCCCCTGGAGGAGCTGCCCGCGCACGCCCATCCGGACGACGCCGTCGCCATCGGACGCTTCCTGCGCACCGTGCTGCATCATCGCCGGCCGGCCACCGCCGCGTTCCGTCTGCAGCGTCCCGACGGCGTCACCCGGCACATCCGCATGGTGGCCGAACCGGTGCTCGACGCCGACGACCAGCTCTTCGTGGTCCGCGGGGCCTACCAGGACATCTCGGCGCAGCACTGGACCGAGGTCGCGCTGGCGGTCACCCGGGACCAGTTGGCGCACACCGAACAGCAGGCGCACGAGCGCAACCGGCTGACCCTCCAGCTGCAGCACGCGATCATGCCGCCGACCCAGGCTCCGTTGCGGGCTCCGGGTCTCGCTGTGGCGGTGCGCTACCGGCCGGCGGAGACCGAGCAGCTGGTCGGGGGCGACTGGTACGACGCCGTCGTCCTGCCCTCCGGCCTGGTCCTGCTGTGCGTCGGCGACGTGGCCGGTCACGGGATCGAGGCGGCGACCAGCATGGTGGTACTGCGCAACGCGCTGCGGGGGCTCGCCGTGACCGGTGCCGGGCCCGGCCAGCTGCTGTCGTGGCTCAACATCGTGGCGCACCATCTGACGGGCGGGGTGACCGCCACCGCGGTCTGCGGCATCTACGATCCGCGCCGCCGTGTTCTGCGCTGGGCCCGGGCCGGTCATCTGCCGCCCGTTCTGGTCCGTGACGCGGAGGCGAACCCGCTTCCGCTCCTCAAGGGCATCCTGCTCGGCGCCGTCCCCGAGGCGACGTTCGAGGAGGATGAGCTGCAACTGGCGGTCCACGACACCCTGTTGATGTATACGGACGGTCTGATCGAACGGCGCGACCGCTCGGTCGAGGTGTCGCTGCGCCAGCTCCTCAACGCGGCCCGTACGACGTCCAGGACGCTGGACCACCAGCTCGACCGGCTCCTGACGTACAGCAGGTCCGACACCGATGACGACACCTGCATCGTTGGCATCCAGGTCGCTTAGGGCCGGCCGGGAAAGGTTCGAGCGGGACGGTCGCCCGAAGCCGGTCCGAAACGTGTTGCGGGCCCGGCCGCACGAATGCGACCCCGCAGACAGTCGGGGGGAGTGACTGCCTGCGGGGCCGTACGGCTCGGGTTCGCCAGGGGGGGTTGGCTCGCTCGAGTCGTCTCAGGATGCTGCTGCCCCGGTCCCGGCGATGCATGCACACGGGTTTCCGGCCAGGATTCCGCTCGTATGGCCGAGTGGCCGAGCGTCCTGGCGGTCGGCCAGGGGTCAATGGGCGATGTCCGCGATGTGCGGCACCACCCGGGTCAGCCGCAGTACGCCCCACAGGACCAGCCCGGCCCCCATCAGCTCGGGCAGCAGCCACCAGCCGGTGCGGATCGTCTCGTCGAAGAGGAGGACGCCGAGCAGCAGGCTGACCGTCGCGTCGCCGATGGTCAGTGCCGGCTGCGAGGCTGCCAAGGGGCCCGCCTGGAGGGCGTTCTCCAGCAGCAGGACGGCGCCGACCCCGGTCACGGCGAATCCGTAGGTCTGCCAGACGCTGAGAAAGGCGACGAAGCCGTCGTCGGTGAGTGTGCCCATGGCCGACTTCAGGAGGGCCGCCGTCAGCGCGTTGCTGATGGCCGACGCCGATCCCAGCACGGCGGCGCGGAACAGCGGCGGGCGCCCCGGGCGGGCGACGACGACCGCGACGGCCACCGTCCCCAGACACACGATCAGTACCGGGATCCAGCGCGCCATGGAGGCGTCGGACCGTGCGCCCGAGGGAGCTGCCGAGCCGAGGACGAGACCGAGACCGGCCACCACACCGGCGACGGCCCACCATCCCGCGCGCGGGAGGCGGCGGTGCAGCAGCGGGATGGCGATCATCAGGGCGAAGGGCAGTTCCAGGATGAACAGGGGCTGCACCAAGGACAGCGGCCCGTTCACCAGGGCCAGGGCCTGGAAGATCGCGGCGCCGATCACCCCGGCGATACCGATCAGCCACGCGGGCTGCCGGGCCAGTCTCAGGATGAGGCGCAGTCCGCCGCCTTCGGCGACGCGGGAAGCCGCCTTGCGCTGGAATGCCGTGCCCATCGCGTTACTGGCGGCCCCGAGAAGTGCGAACAGCACGGCCAGCCCTATCACTCCTCCACCATGCCCCGGGACGGCGGGCCGGGCCTCTCCGGGCTCGCCGACCGGACGACGCGATGCCCGGGCGGGCCGTAACGTGCCTCTGGTCGACCCGGCCCGCGTGCCGATCGACATGGCCTCCGCCGTGTCCACGGAAACGTCTCGCCGGGTGTTCAGTCGACGGTGACGACCACGGAGTGGCGGCCGTCGGCGCCGTCGGGGATGGTCCGGGTGCGTCTGTCGGTCTGCACATGACCGGTGCGGTCGGTGGCCCGGACCGTGAGGGTGTGGCCGCCGCGGGTGGCCTGCCAGGGGAAGGACCACTGGCGCCAGGTGTCGACGGTGTCCTCGGCCGCCAGGTCGGCCTCCTGCCAGCGCCCGTCGTCGATCCGCACCTCGACCTTGTCGATCCCGCGGTGCTGGGCCCAGGCGACCCCGGCGACCATGACGGTGCCCGCCGCGGGCCGTGCGAACGGCTTGGGCGTGTCGATGCGGGACTGGGTCTTGATCGGGGCCCTGCTCGCCCATTTCCGCTTCACCCAGTACGGGTCGTACGCGTCGAACGTGGTCAGCTCGATGTCCTTGATCCACTTGCACGCGGACACATAGCCGTACAGGCCCGGGACGAGCATCCGCACCGGAAAGCCGTGCTCGAACGGGAGCGGTTCGCCGTTCATCCCGACGGCCAGCAGGGCGTCACGACCGTCCATCACGTCCTCGACGGGGCTGCCGATCGTCATCCCGTCGACGGAGCGCGCCACGAGCTGATCGGCCGGACCGCCCCTGGACGGCGGTCGCACCCCGCACGCGGTGAGGAGGTCGGCCAGGCGTACTCCGATCCAGCGGGCGTTGCCCACGTAGGGGCCGCCGACCTCGTTGGACACGCAGGTGAGTGTGATGTCCCGCTCGATCAGCTCGCGCCGCAGCAGATCGTCGAAGGTCAGGGTCATCGGGCGGCTGACACCCTGGCCGTGGATTCTCAGCCGCCAGCCCGTGGCGTCCACCTTGGGGACCACCAGGGCCGTGTCCACCCGGTAGAAGTCGGCGTTCGCCGTCACGAACGGGCTGACGCCGGGCACCCGGAGCCGCGCACCCTGGGGAATCGGCGCGGCCGGGGAAGCGACGGCGGGCAGTACCAGGTTGGCACGGGAGGCGACCGCGTCCTGACCGCGGACGCCGTTCAGCGACCGGCCCAGTGCCCCGGCGCCGGCCGATGCCGCTGCGGCCGCCGCGGCGGCCACGATGAAACCGCGCCGGTCCCAGCCGGACTCCCCCGACGTGGCGGCCGGGGCGGCGGCGTCGTCGGCCGTCACGGGCTCGTCCCCGTCCGGCCGCGAGTCCGGCGCGGAGGGTGCGGAGGGTGCGGGCCCGGGGCTGGAGAGCCGGCCGGCCAGTGCGTACAGGAGCAGTGCGCCGCACAGGGCTCCGGTCACCGACGGCAGGGCGTCGGTCCAGCTCGTGGAGTCGGGACGGGTGAGCGCCGCGGCACCGCCGATCACACCGAACAGGAGCACTCCCAGGGCACCCGCGCGGCGACGGCGCACCGCGAACACTCCGAGCGCGCACGCGAACAGCGCGAGGACGGCCAGAATCCCGAGCTGGAGAACGAGTTTGTCGTTCGTGCCGAAGTGACGGATCGCCCAGTCCTTCACCGCAGGCGGTGTGCGGTCGATCGCGGCGCCCCCGACGGCGACGACCGGGCCCGCCTCGGGTCGTACGAGCGCGCTCACCGACTCGGCGACGGCGAGAGCGGCGAACCCGGCGAGCATGCCGCTCAGCGCGCCGAGCGAGTACCGCGCCCAACGCGCCGGAGCGTCCCGATCGTTCTGTCCTGTCTGTCCTGTCATCACGGTCGGAATCCGATCCCGGGCGTCCGGCGGATTGGTCGCGCACCCGATCCGATGAAGTCTCCGGGGCCGAGCCGGTCGTGGGATGAAACCCCGCCGACGGGGCAGATGCCCGGTGGAGCCCCGTCACCCTCATCCCCGTGGGTGGCGGGGCTTCGTGTTCCTCGCAACCACGGCCGCCCCGTGTCGGTCCGTCCCCCCTTTCCGTCGCCCCGCGAGGGACCGGCCCGCTTCCCGCCCGTGCCCGCGTCACCGGACCGATCGGAATGCGCGACAGCGCGGAATGGGGGACGGTTGTGGCAAAAGGAGGAGTGCCATGGCCACGAAGGCCGCGCCCGGTCAGCCGGACGAGAGGGACCGGGGATGGCTGCGCGGCTCGCCCCCTCCGCGCTGGGTGCGGCTGCTTCCGCCGGTCCTGCTGGTGGGGGTCTGCGTGGGCGAGCTCGCCACCAGTCACAATCTGGACATCGGCTTCCTGCTGGGCGCCATCCCCTCCTTGGCCGTGCTCTCCTACGGGCCCGCGGCGACTGCGCTCTTCGGCGCCATCGTCGTGGTCGTGATGAACATCCCGGCGATGCACCTCAACCATCCGGGCAACGCGGATCTGCTCACCATCACGTTCATCGCCGTGCTCAGTGTGTTCGTGTCCCTCGTCCGCAGCCGCAGGGACGCGCATCTGGTCACCGTGCGGTCGGTGGCGGAGGCCGCCCAGCTCGCCGTTCTGCCGCCACTCCCCGAACGGGTCGGGCCGGTGCGCTGCGTGGGGCTGTACCGGCCGGCGCAGCGGGAGACGCTGGTCGGTGGCGATTTCTTCGACGTACGCGACGGGCCGTTCGGGGTCCGGGCCGTGATGGGAGACGTACAGGGTCACGGGCTGTCGGCGGTGGGGACGGTCGCCTCGCTTCTGGGGGCGTTCCGGGAAACGGTGCTGGACCAGCGCGATCTGGAGGCGGCCGCGGCCCGCCTCGATCGCCGGCTCGTCGTGGACTCCGCGGCGGTCGAACACGCCGAGATGTTCGCCACCGCGCTCCTCCTGGAGTTCTCGCCCGGCGCCGGCACGGTGCGGCTGGTGTCCTGCGGGCACCCCCACCCGCTGCTGCTGCGCGGCGCGAAGGCCCTCGAGCTCGACACCGAGCCGGGGGCCCCGCTGGGGCTGGGCTTCTTCGAGCTGGCCCCGCCACGCGGGCGCACGGTGGACCTGGAGCCCGGCGATCGGCTGTTCCTGGCGTCGGACGGCGTGAGCGAGAGCCGGAATCCGGCAGGCGTCTTCTACCCGCTGCCGGATCGGCTGGCCGCTTTCGCCGAGGAGCCTTCGGACGCTCTCGTCGACTGCGTGTGGCGGGACCTCGTCCAGTACTGCCCCTCGATCCGTGACGACGTCTCGATCCTGCTCCTCGCACCGCGGATCCGGGGTGACGACGACCGCGACGGCGAGTGACGCCCCGAGGGCGGTACGGGCGGACCGGGCGGACCGACGCGGGACCGGGGCCGGGACCGGACCGCCCGTCCAGCGTCAGGTCGCCGCGATGTCCAGCGCCGCGATGTACCCGAACGTCATCGCGGGACCGATCGTCGAGCCCGCTCCCGCGTAGCTGTGGCCCATGACGGCCGCGCTGGCGTTGCCCGCCGCGTACAGGCCGGGAATCACCGTGCCGTCCGGGCGCAGGACGCGGGCCCGGGCGTCCGTGGCCAGACCGCCCTTGGTGCCCAGGTCGCCCGGCACGATCCTGAAGGCGTAGAACGGTGGGAGCCACAGGGGGGCCAGGCAGGAGTTGGGGAGGATCGCCGGGTCCGTGTAGTAGTGGTCGTAGACGCTGTCGCCGCGGTGGAAGTCCGTGTCCGTGCCGTTCAGTGCCAGGCCGTTGAAGCGGCTGACGGTGGTGCGCAGGGCGGCCGCGGGGACACCGATCCGGCCCGCGAGGGCGTCCAGGGTCCACGCCTTGTACGCGGCGCCGGAGGTGTACCAGGCGTCGGGGAACGTGAACGTCGGCGCGACGTCCTTGAACAGGTAGCGGTTGCGGTAGTTCTGGTCGACGATCAGCCACGCCGGGATGTCCGGCGCGCTCGGGTTGCGCTCGTACATGGTGTGCACGACGTCGCTGTAGGGCGCGGCCTCGTTGACGAAGCGTGCTCCGGCCGCGTTGACCAACAGGCCGCCGGGCAGGGTGCGTTCGGCCAGGCAGAAGTAGGGCTGGTCGGGCAGCGGGATGGCCGGGCCCCACCAGGCGTCGTCCATCAGGTCGAGTGCGGCCCCGGCGCGGCGGCCCGCCAGGATGCCGTCGCCGGTGTTCTCCTTGGCGCCCACCGTCCAGGCGGTACCGATGGGCTGGCGTTGGTACTGGGCGCGCATGGCCGCGTTGTGTTCGAAGCCGCCGGAGCCGACGATGACCCCGCGCCGGGCCCTGACCAGGCCGGACGTGCCGTTCTGGGTGACGACCGCGCCGGTGACGGCACCGTTTTCCACGAACAGGTCGGACAGCGGGGTGTTCAGCCACACGGGAACCCGGGCGGTTTGCAGACCCGCGCGCAGCCCGGCCGCGAGCGACTGGCCCATCGTCAGCGGCTTCTGGCCGAGCAGCGCCGCCTTGGTGCCCCGGGCCAGGCACTCGGTGGCGACGGCCGCGCCCTTCGCGCTCACAACGGCGAGGGTGAGCCACTTGTAGTCGGCGCTGAAGACGACCATGCCGGCCGGTACCGCCATGTACGCCGGGTTCAGGTGGGCGAGTTCGGCTCCGAGGATGTTGCCGTCGAGCTGGTCGGGCTCCATGGAGCGACCGCCCGGGAGCCCGCCGGGAAGCTCCGGGTAGTAGTCGCTGTACCCCTCCATCCAGCGGAAGCGCAGCGGACTGTTGGCCATGACGAAGGAGATCATGGCCGGTCCGTTGCCGAGGAAGGCCTGTTGACGGGCGGCGGAGACGTCCGGGCCGACCACGGCCGCGAGGTAGGTGGCGGCCTTCGCCGGGGTGTCGGGGACGCCCGCGGCGAGGATCACCGGGTTGTTGGGGATCCAGATGCCCGCGCCGGAGCGAGCCGCCGAGCCGCCGAAGGTCGGTGCCTTCTCCAGGACGACGCAGCTCAGTCCCTTTTTCGCGGCGGTCAGCGCCGCGGTCATCCCCGCGGCTCCGGAACCGACGACGACGACGTCGTACGTGCCGAGCAGGGGCAGGTCGGCCGCCGTGGCGGTTCCCGCGGCACCGGCGGCGAGCGCGAGAGAGGCGCCCGTGGCCGCGCCGAGCACCCTGCGCCGTGACGGGCCGGGGGCCGGGAAGGAGTCGGTACGTCTGACGTGGTCGGCGCTCGGGGACATGGCAGGGCGCTCCAGTAGGGCGAAGGAATGTGAGGCGTTCCGTGCTCCGGGAGCCGACAGGCCCCCGCCGTACCGGTTCTGATGCAGCGTCAGGAAATGTCGCGCGAGGGTCTTGTGAAGTCAAGAGCAAGCGGATCAGACCTCGCCGATCACCCCAAGATCGGACAGAAGTTACCAACCGGTATGTAGTGACTTAACAAGCTGGCAACAGTAGAACCTGTTCCCACTCATCGAGAGTGAGGAGTGTCACATGGGTGACATCAACCAGCGCAACAACGATTCCAGAGGTGTCTCGCGTCGACGATTCATTGCTGGAACGAGTTCTATTCTTGGAGCCGTGAGCCTTGCCGGTCGGGCCGCCGCAGCCCCGGCACAGGTCGCCACGGCGGCCGCGTCGATCCCTTCCGGAGCACATGTCCCCGTCCTGGTGATCGGCACCGGATACGGGGGTTCCGTCGCCGCCCTGCGCCTCGCCCAGGCAGGCGTCGACGTGCAGATGGTCGAGATGGGCATGGCCTGGGACACCCCGGGCTCGGACGGCAAGATCTTCGCCAACACGACCAGCCCGGACTACCGTTCGTACTGGCTGCGCACCAGAACCAAACAGCCCCTCAGCAACTTCCTCGGCTTCCCCATCGACAAGGACGTACCCCGCTACACCGGGATCCTCGACGCCGAGGAGATGGGCCAGATCATCGTGTACCAGGGCCGCGGCGTCGGCGGCGGATCACTGGTCAACGGAGGCATGGCCGTCACGCCCAAGCGGGAGAACTTCGGCGCCATCCTCCCGTCGGTGAACGCCGACGAGATGTACGCGACCTACTATCCGCGCGCCAACGCCGGGCTCGGCGTCGGTGTCGTGGACCCGGCGTGGTTCGACACCACCGACTGCTACCAGTACGCCCGGGTCGGCCGTAAGCACGCGCAGCGTTCCGGCTTCCCGTTCGTCTTCGTGCCCGACGTGTACGACTGGGACTACATGAAGCGGGAGGCGGCCGGCACCGCCACCAAGTCGGCGCTCGCCGGGGAGATCCTCTACGGCAACAACTACGGCAAGAAGTCGCTCCAGAAGACCTATCTCGCCCAGGCCACGGCCACCGGCAGGGTCACCATCTCACCGCTGCACAAGGTCACTTCGGTCTCGCCCGCGGCCGGTGGCGGCTACACGGTCCTGATCGACCAGCTCAATACCAACGGCGACGCCACGGCCTCCAAGACGGTGACCGCGGACCGGGTGTTCTTCGCGGCCGGAAGTGTCGGAACCAGCAAACTCCTGGTCAAACTGAAGGCCACCGGCGCGCTGCCCGGCCTCAACGGCGAGATCGGCCAGGGCTGGGGCGACAACGGCAACGTCATGTGCGGCCGCGCCAATCACCTGTGGGACCCGACCGGTGCGCTGCAGGCGAGCATTCCCTGCGGCGGTATCGACAACTGGACCGCGGGCGGCGCGTTCGCCGAGGTGGCGCCGCTGCCCACCGGCATCGAGACCTTCGCGTCGTTCTACCTCTCCATCACCAAGAACCCGAACCGCGCCCAGTTCTCCTGGAACGCCGCCACCGGCAAAGTCGACCTCAACTGGCAGACCGCCTGGAAACAACCCGCCATCGACATGGCCAAGTCGATCTTCGACAAGATCAACGCGAAGGAGGGAACGATCTACCGGACCGATCTCTTCGGCGTATACAAGATCTGGGGCGACCACCTCACCTACCACCCGCTCGGTGGCGCCGTGCTCAACAAGGCCACCGACAACTACGGCCGTCTGCAGGGCTATTCCGGCCTGTACGTCATCGACGGCGCGCTGATTCCCGGCAACACCAGCGTCAATCCGTTCGTCACGATCACGGCGCTCGCCGAACGGAACATCGAGAAGATCATCGCCGTCGACCTCTAGCGGTACCCGGGCCGCCCGAGCGGCCCGGATCCGCTCAGCAGGTCGCGTCCGCTCGGCGACCCGCACGTTCTCAGTGGGTCGGCAGCACGCACACGGCGTCCAGGCCGAGCACATGGTTGAGCCGGCCGAACGCCAGCCAGGAACCGATGCTCATGCTCAGCTCCACGATCTCCCGCTGGGTGTACAGCGCGGTCATCCGCGCCCAGAAGTCCTCGTTCAGACCGTGGTGATCCAGGGCGTACCGCTCGGCGTACTCGGCGGCCAGCCGTGTGCGGTCGTCGAAGGCGGCGGTCGTGCGCCACTGGGTCACCGCGTCGGCGAACTCCTCCTCGACCTTGTGGCCCTCCCGTTCCGTGCGCCAGTCGAGACAGAACAGGCACCCGTTGATCTGCGCGATGCGCAGGCGCGCGGCCTCGAACTCGCGAAGGCCCAGCGTCGCGTGCTCGTACACCGACAGGGAGAAGTTCGCGGCGGCCATGCCGATCTCCGGCACCATCTCGCCCCACACGTATCCGATCGGTTCCTGTCCCTCGGGAATGTCGATGTGCAGGGTCATGGGTCACTTCCTTCCGAGCCGGCCGACTGCGGGGCGCAGCGGGACGTCGAGTGCGTCATAGAGCCCTGGTTCCGCGTCCACCAGCCAGTCGATGGCGCCGACCAGGCGACCGACCGCGGTGGCGTTCCCGCCGGCGGAGCGGTTCTCGCCCTCGTCGGTGGCCTCGACGGTGACCTCGATGCGCGGACGGCCCTCGATGATCACGCGATGGGCGCCGTCCCCGTCGGGTGGCGCCGGCCAGTCCGGCGCGCAGGAGGCGTGGATGCGGGTGACGTGCTCGATGACGATCCGGGGCTCTCCCCCGACGATCCCCTGCACCTCGAAGCGGACCGCGCCCTGGGTGCCGGCGGCGAACTCCCCCATGGTGCGGGTGCTCACCGTGTCCGTGAGCGCGCGCCGCTCCAACGTCTCGCGGATGTCGTCGAGTTCGACGCCCAGGGCCCGCGCCATGAGCCGTATCTGACCGCCCCACACCATGGTCGGGATCGACGGGGCGAGCATCAGCGGCTCGTAGTCCATCGGCTGCCCCATCCCGACCAGGTACCGTACGGACTCCTCCTGTTCGTACGTGGAGTAGTCGAAGATCTCCTGACAGCGGATGGCGTCGACCGTGGTGCCCAGACCGCTGATCAGCAGGGGCAGTACGTCATTGCCCCAGCCGGGATCGACTCCGGAGACGAACAGGGAGCCGCCGCCGTCCGCGATGGCCGCGAGCATGGGATCCCGGAACTCCGGCGGGGCGTTGCGCTGGTCGTAGAGCGGATAGAGGGCGGGCGTCACGACCACCGCGCCGGCCCGGATCGCCCTGCCGATGTCGGCGAGGGCCTCGTCGGGGCGGATGTCGCCGGTGGCCGCGTAGACCACGGCTCCGGGGCCACCGGCCAGGACGGCGTCGATGTCGTCGCTCGCCGCGACCCCGAGGCCGTGGTCGAGACCGGCGAGTTCGCCCGCGTCCCGGCCGACCTTGTCGGGGTTGTGGACGAGCACGGCCGCGAGTTTCAGTTTCGGGTGGGCCTCGACGGCGCGGATGGCCGCGCGGCCGACATTGCCGGTACCCCAGACCACCGTGGAAATCATGCGGCGGAGGGTAGCGAGACGACCTCGAGGTTCCTATAGCCGTGACCGGGGAAAAATTCCGGGTTCGGAACCGGTGACAGGGCCGGTCCCGGGGCTCACGACGGGGGCGCCGGGGCCCCGTGCCGCTCGTCCGGGGATGACCGGCTGCGGCTCGGGGGGTGTCGCCGGTGTCACCGCCTAAGCTCGGACCATGGCCAAGTACTTCGATGTGCACCCGGAAAACCCGCAGCGCCGCATCATCAGCCAGGTGGTGGAGATCGTCCGGAGCGGCGGGCTGATCGTCTACCCGACGGACTCCTGCTTCGCACTCGGCTGCGCGCTCGGCAACAAGGACGGGATCGACCGCATCCGTTCGATCCGCCAGCTCGACGAGCGGCACCATTTCACGCTGATGTGCGAGGACTTCGCGCAGCTGGGGCACTTCGTACGGATCGACAACACCGTCTTCCGCACCGTCAAGGCGGCGACTCCCGGCAGCTACACCTTCATCCTCCCGGCGACGAAGGAGGCTCCGCGCAGACTGCTGCACCCGAAGAAGAAGACCGTCGGGGTGCGGATCCCCGACCATGCCGTCGCGCAGGCGATCCTCTCCGAACTCGGCGAGCCGCTGCTGTCGAGCACCCTGCTCCTGCCGGACGAGGACAAGCCGCTGACCCAGGGCTGGGAGATCAAGGACCGCCTCGATCACGTGGTGGACGCCGTCATCGACTCCGGCGACTGCGGCACCGAGCCGACGACCGTCATCGACTTCTCCGGCGCCGAGCCCGAGATCGTGCGCCTCGGAGCCGGGGACCCCTCCCGGTTCGAGTAGGCCCGGGCACGGCGCCGCGGCACGGGTCGTCCCTGCGGAGGACCCGTGCCGCGGCCTGGAGTGTCAGGTACTGCCGGTCAGCTGGTCGTCAGGGCGGTGTCGTCCACGACGAAGCTGGTCTGGAGCGAGGAGTCCTCGACGCCGCTGAACTTGATCGCGACGGTCGTGCCTGCGAAGGAGGACAGGTCGAACGTCTTCTGCGTGTAGCCGGTGGCCTTGTTCAGGTTCGAGTAGCTCGCCAACGTGGTCGATCCGGCCGTGACCGTCAGCTTGTCGTACGCGGTGCTGGTGGTCGTCTCGGCCGTGTCGATGTGCAGGTAGAACGTCAGCGTGGCCTTGCAGCCGCTCGGGACGGCCACCGACTGGGACAGCGTGTCGGTGTGGGTGGAGCCGTAGCCGTCCAGCCACGCCTTGTAGGAGCCGCCGTGGGCCGCCTGGCTGCTGGAGTTGGTGATGACTCCGCTGGAGGCCGTCCAGGTGCTGTTGCCCGACTCGAAGCCGGCGTTGCCGAGCAGCTGCGTCGAGGTGCACGTGCCGCCGCCCGAGGAACTGACCGTCCAGGTGAAGGAGGCGGTGCCCGTCGCGCCGGTGCTGTCCGTCACGGTGACGGTCGTGCTGTACGTCCCCGCGGTGGTCGGCGTGCCGGAGATGGCGCCCGTCGAGCCGCTGATCGACAGACCGGTCGGCAGACCCGACGCGGCGTAGGTCAGGGAGCCGGTGTTGGTGCTGCTGGCCGAGATCTGCAGGCTCACCGCGGTGCCGACGGTGGAGGCCTGGCTGCCCGGATTGGTGACGGTCACGCCGCTGGTCGGCGGGGTGACGTGGCTGCCGACGTTGATGCCGGCGAAGGCGTTCGCCACGCCCGCGTACTGCGCGGAGGTGGAGCCGTAGAGCGCCGTGGCGGCGTTCAGCGCGGCGGTGCGGGCGCCCGCGTAGTTGGTGGTCGACGTCATGTACGTCGTGAGCGCCTTGTACCAGATCTGCAGGGCCGCGGCCCGGCCGATGCCCGCGACGGCCACGCCGTCGGAGGTCGAGCTGTTGTACGTGACGCCGTTGATGACCTTGGTGCCGCTGCCCTCGGAGAGCAGGTAGAACATGTGGTTCGCGGGGCCCGAGGAGTAGTGGACGTCCAGGTTGCCGACGCCGGAGTACCAGCTGTCCGCGGAGCCGCCGTCCTTGCTCGGCTTGTCCATGTAGCGCAGCGGGGTGCCGTCGCCGTTGATGTCGATCTTCTCGCCGATGAGGTAGTCGCCCACGTCGGAGGAGTTGTTGGCGTAGAACTCGACGCCCGTTCCGAAGATGTCGGAGGTCGCCTCGTTCAGACCGCCGGACTCACCGGTGTAGTTCAGGCCCGCGGTGTTGGAGGTGACGCCGTGGCTCATCTCGTGGCCCGCGACATCGAGCGAGGTCAGCGCGTGCGTGCCGCCGGAACCGTCGCCGTAGGTCATGCAGAAGCAGCTGTCGTCCCAGAAGGCGTTGACGTACGCCGAGCTGTAGTGGACGCGGGAGTAGGCCGCGACGCCGTTGTTCTTGATGCCGCTGCGGCCGAAGGTGTTCTTGTAGAAGTCCCAGGTCTCCGCGGCGCCGTACGCGGCGTCCGCGCCGGCCGTCTGGGTGTTGGAGCCCGCGCCGGTGCCCCAG